>JBKQLO010000170.1:0-23565 GCA_052147055.1 Terriglobales bacterium | reverse complement strand
ACCTTCAGCTGCGGCACGTGAGCGAGGCTGTCGATCAACGATTCCGTGAGGCCGTCGCTGAGCAGATCGGTATCCGCATTGCCGCCTGCGCTGGCAAACGGAATCACCGCAATGGATTCAATTTGCGTACCGCTCGCCCTGCCTCGCCAATACCAAACCCCCACCGCCGTCGCGATCAACAAGACAACCACGACTGGAATCACAACCTTCCAGATCTTTCCTCGCCCATCTACAGGAGCTTCCGCAAGCCTCAGCCCGCCCGATGACGACGATGGAGCAAGCGCCGCGGAGGAACCCGATGCTGGTGACGGCGGTTGGGCGACGCTCGCTTGCGTGCCTCCGGATCCGCTTTCCGGCGCCACCGCCACCGATCCTGAATTCGCCGGTGCGCTGTGTCGAGATTCCGTTTCCCGTTTCAGCCGCTTCAAGTCGGCCCGCATGTCGGCGGCGTGCTGGTAACGCAGCTCGCGATCTTTCTCCAGCGCCTTACTAATGGTGTCTTCCAGCTTGGGAGGAAGGTCAGGATTCAGCCGCACCGCCGGAACTGGATCGCGATCCAGAATCTCGCGAGAGACGACTCCAGAACTTTCTCCCCGGAAGGGCAGCGTCCCGGTTGCCATCTCATACAAGACCGCTCCAAACGAAAACAGATCGCTCCGCCCATCCAATTCCTTCCCACGCACCTGCTCCGGAGACATGTACGCGATGGTGCCAAGCGTAGAACCAGGGCTGGTTAAGTGCTCCTCCGCGGCGGTCATCGTGTTTGCCGACCCCATCTGGCTCGATGAACTGGCCGCCGTTGCCACTTTCGCTAGCCCGAAATCCAGAATCTTCGCGTGCTCGCGCTTGGTGACAAAAATGTTTGCAGGTTTGATATCGCGGTGGACAATGCCCTGGGCATGCGCCGCGTCCAGCGCGTCGGCAATCTCGATTGCCAACCCCAGCAGAACGTCAGTCTCCATCGGCTTCCCAGCGATGCGATGCTTCAGCGTAAACCCGTCCAGGAATTCCATTGCGATGAAGCGTTTGCCCTCATGCTCACCGATCTCATAAATGGTGCAGATGTTGGGATGGTTGAGCGCCGATGCCGCCCGCGCCTCACGGCGGAAACGTTCCAATGCCTGCGCGTCCTGGGCCACATCCTCGGGAAGAAATTTCAGGGCGACGAAGCGGCCGAGCGAAGTGTCCTCGGCCTTATAGACCACACCCATGCCGCCGCCGCCCAGCTTTTCGACGATGCGGTAGTGCGAAATGGTCTGGCCAATCATTCGGGAGCTGCCCGCTTTTCAAGTCGCTTCATCTTACGGACGCCGCACCCGCGAGTCAACGCAGACCCGCTGGCAATCATAGTCGGGTACACTGTCTGCACATTAGGGGCACACATGCCACGGATCATCATCTCTGTTCTCGCTTTATTTATTCTCCTGCTGCCCGCAACCGCCGCCGACTCCTCTGAACTTTCTCCCGCCGTCAAGCCGTTCGTGCGAGTGGCTGCACCAAGAGTTGTTCTGACACACGTGCGTGTCATTGACGGCACCGGAACCCCGGCAATCGAAGATCAGAACGTAGTGATCGAGGGCGGCAAGATTACGGCAATCGAGAGAGGGGCCGACGTGGCGGCCCAGGGCACAACCGTCCTCGATCTCCGCGGATACACCGTGATGCCGGGCATCGTGGGCATGCACAATCATCTTTTCTATATTGCGCGTCCCAATCTGAACAGCCAGTGGAAGTCCGATCCTCCGGTGCTGGTGCCGCAGATGACCTTCTCCGCACCGCGTCTGTATCTCGCCGGAGGCGTCACCACCATGCGCACCACCGGAAGCGTGGAGACCTACGCCGACTTGAATCTGAAGCATGACATCGACGCCGGCAAGCTCCCCGGTCCGCACCTCGACGTAACCGGCCCCTACCTGGAAGGAGCGGTGAGTTACTTCATCCAAATGCCGCATCTCACCAGTTCGGACGACACGCGCCAAACCGTCGATTACTGGGCCGACCGTGGAGTCACATCCTTCAAGGCGTATATGAACATTACCCGTGCCGAACTGAAAGCCGCGATTGATGCCGCCCATCAGCGTGGCCTCAAAGTCACCGGGCACCTGTGTTCAGTCACCTATAAAGAGGCCGCCGAGCTGGGGATCGACGATCTCGAACACGGATTTTACGTGAACACGCAACTCGATCCCGGGAAGAAGTCCGACCTTTGCAGCGACAGCGCGGGAGAATACACTCTCGCTCACATGCCGCCCGGGAGTCCCGAAGCGAAAGACTTGATCGACATTCTGGTAAAGCATCACGTCGCCATCACCTCAACCCTGCCGGTATTTGAATCCACAATCGAAGGACGTCCGCCCATCCGCCAGCAGGCGCTCGACGCCATGTCTCGCGACGCCCGCGAGTCTTTTTTCCTTCTTCGGCAGCGCCCGGCATCTATCCCGGCGTCCAAGACGGACTGGGCCCTGCTCTGGAAATACGACCTGGGGCTCGAACGCGCATTCGCCGCCGCTGGAGGCCTTTTGCTTGCCGGTCCCGATCCCACCGGCGAAGGAGACGTGGTACCCGGATTCGGCGATCAGCGCGAGATCGAACTACTGGTCGAGGCCGGATTTTCTCCCGCGGAGGCTATCAAGATCGCCACCCTGAATGGAGCGATCTACCTCGGTAGAGACAAACAGATCGGCTCGATTGCCATCGGCAAGAATGCCGACTTGGTGGTGATCAAGGGCGATCCTTCCCAGCAGATTTCCGACGTCGAAAACGTGGAGATCGTCTTCAAAGATGGCGTGGGCTACGACTCGCAAAAGCTGCTGGATTCCGTGAACGGCCGCTACGGAGAATACTGAAACCGGGTGCGCCCGAATTTAAGCAACCTGACCAGCGGAAACACTCGTTTACAGTTCTTCCGCTCTGCACCGGCGTCAGACAGCCCCATCCCGCCTGCGCCACGGGTTCTACACCCTTCCGTCACCTGACTCTGCAGCCCATTCCATCCAGACAGCGGGTTACAATAAAGACAACTTCCCGAAAGGACAGCTTTCCGGCAGTGGGAAACGAGGCCTCCGTCTGGCCCTAACTCCTCCCGCCTGAACCCAGATGTTCGGCCGCGACGAAAAAGTATCGCCCATGCGCTTGACCGCGGTGCAGTACATCGTGCTGGGCATTTTCTTGATTCTGGCCTACGGCCTTTGGCGCCTCCAGGTAGTCCAGAGCGATTTCTACGCCACTCTCGCCGAGAAAAATCGCATCCGCAACGTGCCCATCCTCGCCCCCCGCGGCCGCATTCTCGACCGCGAAGGCCGCACCATCGTCGACAACTATCCTTCGTTCACCGCGCTGCTCCTCCGCGATTCTTCCCGTGACCTCACCGCTGACGCCGATCTGATCGCCCAAGGCCTGCATCTCGATCCCAAAGACGTCAAAGACCGCATCCGCCATTTCGCTGCCTCGCCGCAGTATCAACCGATTTATTTGAAAGACGACATCACACCCGACGAGTTAGCCTTCATCGAGTCCCACCGCAACGAGTTGCCGGAACTCGACACCATCATGGCCCATCGCCGGCTCTACCCGCGAAACGGATTTATGGCGCACCTCATCGGCTACGTCGGCGAAGTCAGCGAAGAGATGCTCAACCAGCCCCAATTCGAGCTCTACAATCCCGGCGATGTCGTGGGCAAGTCGGGCGTGGAGCTGCAATACAACCAGGTATTGATGGGCAAGAACGGTTCGCGGCGCGCCGTAGTCAACAGTCACGGCAAAGAAGTCCAGACGCTCGACGATACTCCCGCGCAGCCCGGCCGCCCGCTCAAACTCACCGTCGATCTCGATCTCCAGATCGCCGCCGAGCAGGCCCTCGAAGGCCACAACGGCGCCATCATCGCCATGGATCCGCGCAATGGAGAAATTCTCGCCCTGGTGAGCCGGCCCACCTTCAATCCCAACGATTTCGCCGTGCGCGTCTCGCGCGATCAGTGGTCGAAGCTGGTCAATGACGACGACCATCCCCTGCTCGACAAGGCGATCCAGGCGCAACTCGCACCCGGCTCAACTTTCAAAGTCATCATGGCTACGGCCGGCCTTCAGGAAGGCATCGCACAGGACATGCACGTAACCTGCAACGGCGGCGCCATTTTCTACGGACGTTATTTCAAATGCTGGGTAACGGCCGAGCATCGCACGCATGGCGTCGTCGGCATCGACAAGGCGATTTTTCAATCCTGTGATGTCTTCTTTTACACCCTGGCGGAGAAGTTAGGCATCGGCCGCATCGCAAAGTACGCTACCATGTTTGGTCTAGGCCAGCGTACCGGCATCGATCTGCCGCAGGAAGTCACTGGGGTCATGCCTTCAGAAGAGTGGAAGATTCGTAACTACAAGCAGAAGTGGTACGCCGGAGAAACTATTTCTGTGGGAATCGGCCAGGGCGCAGTCACGGCCACGCCGATTCAGATGGCGCGCGCCATCGGCGCCATCGCCAGCGGCGGCTTGTTGGTCCGGCCCCATGTCACCAACCCCCAGGACCTTCCGCCGGGCGTGATTCCCGCCGCCAGTGGACCGGACGAAGTAAGGATCCCGCTTGATCCGCAGAATTGGCAGATCATCACTGACGCCCTGGCCAGTGTGGTGAACCCGGGGGGCACCGCTCCCAGCGCACATCTCCAGGGCATCGACTTCGCCGGCAAGACCGGCAGCGCCCAGACCATCAGCAACGCGCTAAAAGCCAAGCTCGGCGCCGCCGGCAAGGCCAACTTCAAAGACAACGGCTGGTTCATAGGCGTCGAACCCCGCCGCAATCCGGAAATCGTGGTCTGTGCGTTGCTCGAAGAGGGTGAGCACGGATACCTGGCAGCCCGCACCGCTGCCCAAGTGATCAAGGCTTACGTCGAGAAGGAGCGGCGCACGCCCAGCAAAGTTGCGCAAAAAGAAAAGAAGATCGAGATCGGCGCGGTGTGGAACGATGCCGATCCCGACGGCGAGGACAACGATTCCCTCCGCGCCGGACGTTTGGTAATCGATCTGAAAGCCAACGACCGACGACCAACGACCGACGACCGGGGACCGACGACCAACGACTGACTCTATGTCTCGCTACATTTCATTTCGCGATTTCGACTGGGTCCTGTTCATCTTCGTCCTGATGGTCTGCGCATTGGGCGTGACCGAGATTCGCAGCGCCACGGTGCACACCAAATTCGCCGGGGCTCACATCCGCCAAATCTACTGGATCCTCGCCGGCATCGCCTCCATGTTCCTGATGAGCCTCGTCAACTATCAGCTTCTACTGGAGCGCGTGCACTGGATGTACATCGCCGCCATCGCTTCCTTAATGATGGTCATGATTTTCGGGCACCGCTACCTGGGCGCCAAGCGCTGGATCAAGATGCCCGGCGGCTGGCACTTCCAGCCCTCGGAGTGGGTCAAGCTCATCTTGATCCTGGCCGTGGCCAAGTATTTCAACGACCTGCACCAACGAGAACTCACCTGGACCGACTTCATCAAAGCCGGCGCCATCGTCGGCGTCCCCATGCTGATGGTCTTAACTCAGCCCGATCTCGGCACCGCCCTCACCTATATTCCCATCGCCATCATGGGCCTGTTTCTCGGAGGTCTGCGCGCCAAGCAGGCGCTTACGGTGGTAATGTTGGCCGGCCTCATGATGCCCCTCGCCTGGCACGGTCTGAAACCCTATCAGCGCGACCGGCTCACCAGCTTCCTGGAACCCGAAGCCGACAGCCAAGGCTCCGGATACCAAGTAATTCAATCACTTATAGCGGTTGGCTCGGGCGGAATCTGGGGCAGCAGCGCCGGATCGCAAACCCATCTTTCCTTTCTCCCGGTACCTCAGACCGACTTCATTTTCGCGGCTTTTGCCGAGGAACATGGGTTCGTGGGCGCTCTGAGCGTCATGCTGTTATACTTTATAGTGTTGATGCGCTTGACCCAGAATGCGCAGACAGCGCCCGACCGCGCTGGTACATTCGTGGTGATGGGTGTGGTGGCTGTGCTTAGCTTTCACATCCTGGTCAACATCGGCATGGTGGTCGGCTTTATGCCGGTCACAGGAATTCCCCTACCTCTAATGAGTTATGGCGGATCTTCCGTTTTGTTTATGTTCCTGGCGTTGGGGATTGTGATGAATATCCGTATGCGCCGCTTCGTGAACTGAAGGAAGACGGTAGGGAGCGTTGCCGCATTCGTGCGGCGGAAAACAAGATTACGATCGCCCTCGCGTAAAGAGGGCACACACCGGTCACGACGGGCAGTCACGACCGGGCAGGATTGAAGCAAATTTACTGCCGGGCGGGTAACGGCCCCCTCAGATGTGAGAGAGCGGTCACAAACCCGGCGAGAGCAATGCGATAAGTGAGAAGACTTTCTAAGTTTGCACAGCTAATACGGCCACCGGCAAGTGCCGGTACCGAGCGCCGTGCCTTACCCGGGCCGGCCATCGCGATGCTCAATCCTCCCGTTCGTTTCCTGCCTGGTTTCCGGTGATTTCCTCGCGCCCTTGAAGGGCGCAGGACCGGAGTTAGTATGACAAGAGAATTGTATGTTGCTTCCACCCCGCATGAAACTAGAGTGGGGATGGTTGAAGACGATCTACTCGCGGAAATCTACCTCGAGCGCGAAAACGAATACACCTTAGCAGGGTCCATCTACAAAGGCCGGGTCACCCGCGTTTTACCCGGCATGCAGTCCGCATTCGTGGACATCGGACTCGAACGCGACGCCTTTCTGTATGTCTCCGATTTTATGGAACTGCCGGAAGAAGATGAAGTCGACGAGATTCCTGCCAACCGGATCGCGCCGGCACAGTCTTACCAGTCGCAAGCCGAAGCGCAGCCCGTAATGGAGAGCGCGGTCTCGGCCGCGGAGGCCCCGTCCGCCGAAGTCACCGAGCCCCAGCCGTCAGGCAATCGCCCGAGCACGGGCGGCGAATCGCGCGAAGGACGTGGCGATTGGCGCAGCCGTCGTCGAGGACGCGGACGCCGCGGCGAACGCATGCCGGAGAACAGGTTCGCCCGCCCCGCCGCGGAGCCCCCACGCCCCGAACGCCCCGAACGAACCGAGCGCTCCGACTATGGCCCCCCCCCGGGATACCAGCCGATGCTGCTTCCCGGTGAGTCGATTTCGAAGTATTCACGCATGAGCCAGGCGCAAACTGCTGCCCAGCCACGCACCGAGCCGTCAGCGGCTCCCACCCAGGGCCCGGTACCTATTGCTTCTGCGTTTCCTGAGGACGAGCCCCTATTCACGGCCGAGCGAGCCGAAGAATCACACGAGGTCCCGCGCGCCCGAGGCGCCGCCGCCAACGCCGAAGTCGCATCTCCAGAGTGGGACCGCGAACAGCTCAATCGTCATCAGATGAACGTCGCGGAGGTGTTCGGAGAGACGGACGCCCGAGCCCAGGAAGACACCGACGGATTCGATTACGACCACCCAAAAGTCGTAATGCGTGATGAGCTCCCGCTCTCGTCTGGCCCCGCGGCTGGCACTGTGGAAGAACAAGAAGTCGAAGAGGAAGAAGCCGATCTGAATTCTTACGCCGAGGACCTGGAGGAGGACGCTGCCTTCGAAGAACTGGAAGAGGAGACTCAACATGCCGGGGACTACCACGGAGGCGTAGCCCAGGAAATCGCCGCATCGAGTGCGACCGCGGAAGAAACCCTCGCCGGTGAAATCCCTGCGACCGGAGAGGTACTGAACGGCACAGCCACTCCGGAAGAATCAGAAGAATCCGAAGAGGACGCCGAAGACGCCGAATTGGAAGAAGCTCAAGCCGAAGCTGAAGCCCTGCTCGCAGCCGAATCCGGCGGCGCGCCGGTAGAAGCCCGCGCCGAAGTCCGCGCCCCGGCAGAGACCGCAGCCTTGACCCAGCGCGCCCCGCGCCCCGGCTTTGACCGCCGGCCCGGTCGAGGCGGCCGCCGCAGTGGAGGAGGCCGTCGCTTCAAACGCCGCGAACCCCAGAACCTGCCCCTCATCAGCGATCTGCTTAAAGAAGGTCAGGAAATCCTCGTCCAGATCGCAAAAGAGCCCATCGCCAAGAAGGGCGCCCGCATCACCAGCCACATCGCGCTCCCCGGCCGCTTTCTGGTCTACATGCCGACCGTCAACCACACCGGCGTGTCGCGCAAAATTGCTTCCGACGAAGAACGCCAGCGCCTGAAGCGCATCATCCTCAGTGAGCGCGAGAACGGCCATGGCGGTTTCATTGTTCGCACCGCCGCTCAGGGAGCTTCCGAAGACGAGCTCCGCGCCGACATTCGCTTCCTCAAGGGCCTGTGGACTGAAATCAAAAACCGCGCGGAGAGCGGCAAGTCGCCGGCCTTGATCTATCACGACCTGAACGTGGTCGAGCGCGTCCTGCGCGACCAGGTTACATCCGACTTCTCCGCCATCTGGGTTGACACCGAGCAGGAATACGAACGCGTCCTGCGCTTCGCCACTCGCTTTCAGCCCGCCCTGGTGAAGCGCGTCAAGCTCTACAGCAAAGAGACTCCGCTATTCGACCAATTCGGCCTGAACGAAGAAATCAACAAAGCTCTCAAGTCGAAAGTCTGGCTCAAGAGCGGTGGCTACATCGTGATCAATCAGACCGAGGCGCTGGTGGCCATCGATGTGAACACCGGCAAATACGTCGGCAAAACCGCGCGCCTCGAAGACACCATCGTCAAGACTAACGTCGATGCCATCAAGGAAATCGTCCGCCAGATCCGCCTGCGCGATCTCGGCGGCATCATCATCATCGACTTCATTGACATGGACGAACGCCGCAACCGCCAAAAAGTCATGCAGGCTTTGGAAGAGGCTCTACGCGCCGATCGCGCCCCCTCCAAGGTTCTGCAATTTAACGATTTCGGACTGGTGGCCATCACCCGCAAACGGGTCAAGCAGTCGCTCGAGCGCACCATCGGATCGCCCTGCCCCTATTGCCAATCCACCGGCTACGTGAAATCGGTGACCACGGTGTGCAACGACATTTACGTCGAGATGCGCAAGATGGCCAGCCATCTCGACCATTCCGACGTAATGCTGCGGGTAAATCCGGAAGTAGCCAAAGCGCTAAAAGCCAACAGCGCCCGCCTGCTAACGGAAATGGAAGAACTGACCAAGAAGACGGTGATCATCAAAAGCGATCCCGCCCTTCACCAGGAGCAATTCGACATCAACTAAGCTCCTGCTCGCTTCACTCAAGTGGGTGCCCCACTCCTTGCGCGTTCTGTGCGCAAGGGGTGGGCGCTCTCACCCTCTCATCGAATGTTTCCGGTATGGGGGCGGTCGAATTTGGGTGGCGCAGCGGTTTACCGCTGCGGTGCCTGCCTCATTTTGACGATGGCTTTAGCCGCTGAGGGCAGGACTGCCAGCTACACCTTCCCCCAATCCTCCCACTCCAAACCCTTGACCCGCCCAAATTCCCTCGAGTTCGCCGTAACCAAGGTCAACTTGTGGCGTAGGGCTTGTCCAGCAATCAGCAGATCGTAGGCTCCGATGGGTTTTCCGGCGGCCTCCAGGTTGGCGCGAACCGCACCTGCAATCTTCGCATCCTCATCATCGAAAGCTAATAGCTCAAGGGGCCCGGCAAGAAAGGTTGTAAGCAGTTGCCCATTCGCGTCCGCCCGGGCGCTCTTGGCCACTCCATACCAGAGCTCGAAGGCAACCACAGCAGGCACAAACACTCTCGCCTGCGCCTGAAATTCTTTTTGCAATCTGACTCGAACCGAATGCGGTTTGCCGTTGATCACCGCGATGCAGGCGTTGGTATCAAGCAGAAACATTACTCAGAAGATCTTGCGACGCGGAGTCTTGGGCTGATTACGGGTTCGCAGCTTGAATTCTTCGGAATTAAGCCGATCCAGCTCGGCAAACCACTTGGCAGGATCGGAGATGAGGGGCTCCAGCAAGACCCCCTCTGCGACCTGGCGCACTCGGACCTGGCTTCCCTCAAAGCGAAACTCGCGCGGCAGCCGCACCGCCTGGCTGCGCCCATTGCGAAACAACTTTGCAATCCCTGCTCCAGCCATAGAAAGCTCCCTTGACGATATATACCATGAATATAGACTAGGATGTCAAAAAACTTGACTTAAGGCACATACGTATAGCACACTAGGTAAGCACATATTATGTCAACACACCGCGCCCACATCTTGCTGCCCGACGATTTGCTCCAGGAAATCGACGCCCTGGTCGGCCCGCGCGGGCGCAGCAGCTTTCTGGTCGAAACCGCGCGCAACGAAGTCCGCCGCCGCAAACTGCTTCAGTATCTGGAGGGCAAGAATCCGGCATGGAGGGACGAAGACCACCCCGAATTGGCTAACGGCTCCGCTAGCTGGGTGCGAAAACTGCGGAAAGAGAACGAAACCCGCGGCCGCAAAAAGCGCTGATGCGCCTGCTGCTCGACACCTCGGTCCTAATCGACGCTCTGCGTTTTCGTCACGGGCGACATGAACTCCTCGCCCAGTTGGTGCGGGACGGCCACACCCTCTCGACCACCGCCGTAAACGTCGCGGAGGTATATGCCGGAATGCGTAGTGAAGAAGAGCAACCGACCCAAGCGCTTCTAGCCTCCCTGGACTGCTATGACATAACCGCATACGCCGGACGAGCGGCTGGGCGCCTCAAGAACAAGTGGGCCAAAAAGGGCCGCACCATCGCAATTGCGGACGCGATCGTCGCTGCCATTGCCCTGGAGCGAGAATGTACGCTCATGACCGACAACCGCAAAGATTTTCCAATGGAGGAATTGGATCTCTACCCGCTATAGCGATTCGCTGCTACGCTATTGTCTGCGCCCCGTGTCGCCAGCGGTTCGCGGCCTTCTCTGCGTTTTAAGATTTTCCTGCCCACTTCGCGAAGGCCAACGACCAACGGCCCCGTGACCAACGACGGTTTCCTACACCACCACCGCTTCCTTATACTCCCCGAACACTTTCCGCAAAGTGTCGGATATCTCGCCGACGGTAGCATAGGCTTCCACCGCCGCCACAATCTGCGGCATCAAGTTCGCCCCCGAGCGCGCCGCCTCCTCGATCTTCTTCAAAGATTCTGACCAGGGCCCAGCCTCCCGCCGCGCGCGCAACGCTCGCAGACGCTCCACCTGCTTGCGCTCCAGCGATTCGTCCAGGTGCAGCAGCGGCACCGGTTTTTCTTCTTCTTGCCGAAAGCGATTTACGCCCACCACCACGGCTTCGGCCCGGTCCACGGCCTGCTGGTATTCATAAGCAGCGTTCTGGATTTCCTGCTGCACAAAGCCCCGCTCAATCGCCTTCAACATTCCGCCCAGCGCCGCAATCTTGTCCAGATATTCGGTGGCCCGTTTCTCTACTTTGTTGGTCAAAGCCTCAATGTAGTAAGACCCCGCCAGCGGATCGATGGTTTGCGGAACCCCCGACTCATACGCCACAATTTGCTGTGTCCGCAGCGCAATCCGCGCCGCTTGCTCGGTCGGCAGTGCCAGAGCTTCGTCGTAGGAATTGGTATGCAGCGATTGTGTGCCGCCCAGCACCGCGGCCATCGCCTGAATCGCCGTGCGCACAATGTTATTTTCCGGCTGCTGCGCCGTCAGTGTCGACCCGGCCGTCTGAGTATGAAAGCGCAGCATCCACGATTTCGCATTCTTCGCCTTGAAATGCTCCCGCATAATCCGCGCCCACATCCGCCGCGCCGCCCGGAACTTAGCGACCTCTTCCAGAAAATCGCTGTGCGCATTGAAAAAGAACGAAAGCCGCGGCGCGAACTTGTCCACGTCCAGCCCGGCATCGATCGCCGCCTGCACATACGCAATCCCATTGCCCAGCGTGAACGCAACTTCCTGCACCGCCGTCGATCCCGCCTCCCTCATGTGATAACCCGAGATCGAGATCGTATTCCACTCCGGAACATGCTCGTTCGTCCAGGCGAACATGTCGGTGATGATGCGCATCGCCTGCGCCACCGGAAAAATGTAGGTGCCTCTCGCCACATATTCTTTGAGCACATCGTTCTGCACCGTCCCCGAAAGATGGCGAATGTCCGCACCCTGCCGTCGCGCCACCGCGACATACAGCGCCAGCAGAATCGATGCCGTGGCATTGATCGTCATCGATGTCGAAATCTTCGTCAGATCAATGCCATCGAACAGCCGCTGCATGTCCTCAATCGAATCGATCGCCACACCCACTTTGCCCACTTCGCCCATCGCCAGCGGGCTGTCGGAATCCATGCCAATCTGCGTCGGCAAATCGAACGCCACCGACAATCCCGTCGTCCCATTGGCCAGCAAATACTTGTAGCGCTGGTTCGACTCCTCTGCGTTTCCCATGCCGGCGTACTGGCGCATGGTCCACAACCGTCCGCGAAACATCGTCGATTGCACGCCGCGCGTGAAGGGATATTCGCCGGGATAACCGACCTGGCGGTCGTAGTCCCAGCTTTCAAGATCGGCCGGAGTGTAAACCTGGTGGACAGGAATGTGGGAAGCAGTCTGCGGATCGGGACGCACATCCTTCGGCTTTGTGACCATTTTCCCTTCTTCCACCACGAGCCCAGAGCCCAAAGACTCAGTGCCTTTTTCTTATCCGCCAGAACGAGCTTACGCCAAACCAGCCAAACAAAAGTGTAAAAGCCGCGGCCAGCACCGGTCGGCCGGGACCGCGGTGTTTTGTCCACTCCCGCCAGAACGCCAGACCGCCGATGGCAGCTAAGGCCAAGAAAACAAATCCTGTCACCTCCAGCCACAACTGGCCCAGGACCCGCCCCCAGCGCGCCGCCGTCATCCGGCCCGCTTTCATCACCGCGCCAAAGGTTCGCGTGCGCCGCACTTGCTGGCCGGCGACCCGGGCGGCGATCCCCAACTTCTGGCCAGTAGAGAGAGGCGACATCGTCATCGATTTTATCAACTTTCCGTTGTAGAATACGCCAGCGCGGGCAGTTTTCCGCATGAGCCGGCAGCCGCACAATTGCATCTAAGAGAATGTGGCCATGCCAGGCAACCGGGAGGATTCGTGGACCAGGAACTCAAGCAGCTGATGAAGGAACTGGGGGAAGCCATCAACGAGTCGCTGGCCGACTCCGACCAGATTGCCGAAGTCGTCTCCCGCATCAAGGACGGCGGCTACGACATTTTCCTGGTGCTCGAAGCCACCATCGGGGTCAGCAAGCCCGGCGACAAATCCGCCGACAAAACATCGCTCGTCACCACCCTCAGCAGCAATCCCGAATTCAAGATCAGCGACCAAGACCTGAAGTTCCTCAAATCTCTGCGGATTAAGATCGAGGAAGACGCCGCCTAGGCGGGAACTGCCCCGCTCAAGCCAAAACCGGGATTGACTGGGCCACCGGCCCGTTCCCATCCGAATTCCGTAATGGTACAGTGTGAGCTTGCGCGGCAGGATAGCGGCCCCCGCTGCCGTGATCTCTGGAGGCAATCATGCGAGCATCTGTGTTTTATCGAATCGCTGCTGTGCTTCTCCTGCTGCTTGACGCCGGACACACCTCTGGGTTTCCCTGGTCCGATCCCGCGTGGGCAGTCGATCTTGGCCCCATGCGCTCCACTCACTTTTCCATCATGGGGTTTAGCCGCACCTATTGGGATTTTTATGTTGGCTTCGGACTGTTGCTCAGCGTGTACGTTCTACTGGCGGTGGTATTGGCGTGGCATCTCGGCGGCCTTCCACCAGAGACTTTAGCGCGAATGCGCGGCACAGCGTGGACGTTCGCCCTTTGCTTTGCCGCCATCACGGTCTTGAGCTGGAAATACCTTTTTACTGTTCCCATCATTTTCGCAATCGTGATTACATTATGTCTGACTGCGGCAGCATGGCTTTCAGCGAAGCCGCTGCGGAGTCGAAGGACCCCATGCACGTTCCAAACCCGCCACGGACGCTTCAGGGAGTTCTCCCTCAGAATTCGATAGCATCGAGAGAATGCCTCTCTCGGTTCATCTCACTGCATGGAGGCATGGGGTCCCTTCGGCTTCGCTGCCGAAGGGACGACAGGTGTGAGCTATTCACCAAACACGAAGCGTCCCAACTGATTGCCCAACTGCTTGACCTGCTCGGGATCGCTGGCAGCGCGGAAGCGTTCGGCCAACTGGAAAAATGCCTTCTCTTTTTGCTGCTGGGCTTCGATTCCTTGCTCGATGAGTTCCACCAGAACACGGTTATCGCTGAGAGCGCGCTGCTTGGCCAGAGTTTCGACCTGTCTGGCGATCTTGGTTGGCAAGGTTACGCTTCGCCGGACATGCTTTGTGCTGGCCGCCTTTGCGCGGGATCGTTTGGCGACTGGCATAGTAGCACCAGTATACACCATTGTGGTGCATCATTGTTCGTCCAAGGTTAGCGCCCCGAAACCAGGGAGTGGCCGCTAAAAAGGTGAGGACATGGGGCGCGAAACCTGACGGGATAAAGACAGAAGGCCTCAGCGGACTCTGCACCCCCACCCGGCCTTAGGCCCGTTGGATGCTTGGATATGTGATTTCGCCGTCCTCTAGTGTCATCAGCAGCAGGCCGTGTTTCTTAACCCACGAAAACGGGACGTTGTTGCGGTAACGTTGGGGATATGGATCCGGATATTTTTCCAACCAAACCCTAAAGAATTTCGGCGAAAGGTCCTTGCCAGGCACGTACCTCAGGTCTACTTTCCGGAGGTTGTCGGCGTGGTCAAAAAAGAGGTGGCCGACCTGCATGTCCTTCTTGAGCTTCTCCTGTCCAGATTTCTTGTGGTATTGATACTCATAGCTGCCCCCATCCTGGGCTGACTTGACTTCGTAGGCGCTTAGATCCACGCCTTTAGTCAACTTCGTGCCGACATCCTTGACCAAGATAGATGCGAAAACCTCCCAATCGGAGGGCTGCGCCTTCCCAACAGAATGAACGCCACGAGCTCGGTAGAGCCGCAACTTTCCTTGCAGTGGGCCGTACATGTAGGCATGGAAGAACATCAGTGCTTTCTCGAAGTCGAGGTCGGTCGGGGGGCCCACAGGCCCACTAGAGACAGTTGAGGCACGTCCTAAGGTCGATCTCTTCATCCAAGATGCGTCTTTCGACAGAAAAAAATGATGCCTCCAGTTCGATTCTTGTAATAAGTTCATACCAGCAATGCGACGTGCGATCTAGTATCTCGCCCGTTTCCTGGAGGGTATGACGGATACATTCTCCAAAGTCAAGCGCAGCGAAGTAATGCGCAGAGTCCACAGTGCGGGCACGAGTGCCGAAAGGAAGTGCGAATCGCTCTTGCGCCGCCTGAAGATTCCTTTTCAGACGCATCCAGCCGGACTTCCGGGCAAACCCGATTTCATCCTGCGAAATTGCCACTTGGCGCTCTTCGTCCACGGTTGTTTCTGGCATTCGCATGAGGGCTGCCGGAACGCTGAGCTCCCGACCTCGAACGTAATCTATTGGGCCAGAAAGATTGAAGGCAACCGCCGGCGGGACAGGAGGGTTAGGGTAGATCTTCGCAAGGCAGGTTGGCGTACTGCGGTGCTCTGGGAGTGCAAGTTGCGGAATACCGAGTCAGTCGCCCGCCGTCTCCTGAAGCTCAGCAAGTTGGGTTTTCGACGGGAAAAGCTGCGTTAACACATTCTTCGCGATCCAGCTGATCACTGGCACGCAAACGGCATCGCCAAAGCCCAACAGGGCTTCGTTGCGGTCGACCTGGATCGGGAAATCGGGGCATCCCTGCAGGCGCGCATACTCGCGCGGTGTCATCCACCTCATCCGAACCTTCCCATTTCCCGCTACAAAAACGATCTGCTTGCTACTCCCTCCCCGCGGCGTACGGAGGCACCCAGCGATACCGTCCAGCCTAATCTCCGATCGTGACCTGCCGTCCCTTACTCTCCGGTAAATAGTCCCGATTATGGGGCTCTTGCCGCCTTTCAGTTCTTCAACCTTCGCGCGATGTCTCAGGTGCATCTCGGCGAGATGTTTCCTGACTAGCCTTTCATCCCACCATTGTTCCGACTGACCAGTGTCGATGAGTTGCCGTAGGGTGTGCTTGACGGCGGGCGGGGTAGGCAAGTGCAGCGGTAGCCAGCCGGTAGCTAACGGCGTTCCAGCCAACGCTTCCACAAGTCGCTCGGGTCTCAAGAGAGTGTCGGACTGCGGGGCCCAAAAAGCGGAGGAAGCAGTTGCTGGCACGACCTGAACTCCCTCCGCAGAGGGTAACGCACCATGGACACCTACAATGAAAAGGCGAGGCCGGCTCTGCGGAACGAAGTGCTTCGCATCGAGCACAAATGCATCTAAGAAATATCCTAGTTTGGCGAGCTCCCTCAAAGCGATCCGAAAAAACTTACCCTTATGCGATGACAGAAATCCAGTGACATTTTCCACCAAGATGGCTCTTGGCAGACGACCGTCTCGTCGGAGCGAACGTAGAACCTTGAGGAGGCCGTAGAAAGTCCCGGAATGCTCTCCATCTAGACCTTTAAGATTGCCCGCAAGGGACAGATCAATACAAGGGAAGGAAGCGCTTACAAGATCAGCAACTTCGGTCGGAATCCGTCCCACGATCCTATTGGTTTTCCATATATCCTCGACGTGATAGTAATCCGCCTCGGAAAAGCAAGCACGATACATCCTCTGCTTCTTCACTTCGATGTCATTGGCATATATACAACGCCAACCGTGGGGCCGGAGGCCGAGGTGAGTCAGTCCGATTCCTGCAAAGAACTCCAAGAAAGTGCGTTCACGGGGATGTCTTAGATTCAGACCAATCGCGTCCGAGTTTGCAGTTGCGAAAAGGCTCGACGTAGCAGTCACTTTGAGTTGTGAGGATCGCCTGCACTCCAAAATAGCACTGGAACCCTGTGGGAATCTATGGACAAAGGCTCATTTTCCGACTCATTATTTGACGATTAGCTATCAAATGGGAGAGTTCCCGCCCTGAAACTGCCGAAGCTGGGCATCCTCCGGCAGGTTTTGGCACATGCTCCTACCCCTCGAGAGACAGTGCCGTGGACGGGGCCGGGGCGCACCAGGCAAAGGCGCCGCGGAGCTTCGCTCCACTACGTGGGCGGGGGCGGACAAGATTGTCCCGTCCCGGCATAAAGCTATACCCGCCGCTTCCAGTACCCAGGTTTCCGCTTACCGTGGGCCACGGCGACAATAAGCGCGCGATCCGGGTCGTCGAGATAGACCACAGAGAAAGGAAAGCGTTGAATCACAAAACGGCGGGTGCCGTACAAGTAGGCCGGCCAGCGCCGGGGCGCTGACCGGATATTCTCCACGGCGTCGGTGATTGCTGACAGGAAGCTTATGCTCGCGTCCGGGCTGCGCTCCGCATACCAGTCATCCGCCGCCTCGAATTCCTGCCAAGCTTCAGGATGGAAGCGGTAAGGCTTACCCGCGGGCACGACGCATGCGGGCAGCGATCCGCCGCTCGACTTCCTCGCCCGGTATCATCTTCACCTTCCCCGAACGAATCTCATCCACCCTGCGTTTGATCTCATCCCCCCAGGCTTCCTCCGTGCCCGCCTCGGCCGGTCCCTCATCCAGGCTTTCCACCAGCTGATCGATCAGAAGTTCGCGCTCCTGAGGGCTGAGTTGCATGGCTTGGGCCAGCACTTCCGAGGTCTTGGGAGTCATTTGCGGCATAGTGTCCTCGACTAAGTCATTCTATCCCACCCACGCAAAAAACCCACCCGGCCTACGTCCGTCGCTTCTCCCGCAGCAAATGCCAGGCTTCGCGGTAGCGCGCATGTTTCGCGGTCGGAAGATGCGGTGACAAAATGATCACGCATCGGTTGTTCACCGCAACCGCCGCCGGGACGATGTACCACACGTCCAACGGCACGATAAGGGCTGCCAGAAAATCGATCTGGTTCTCCACATACCTCGCCCCGTTTCCGGTATTCACATGGCAGGAATAGCTTTCATAAATCTTTAGACTTGTGCTTTTGACCTGCACCCGGTAAAAGCAACCGCCATACTCCGAGGCGAAGTCATAACACGACGAATCACCCCAGGGCTTGCTAACCGTAATCCCGTGTTCCGCGGCCCGCACCATAAAACGCATCTCAGCCCACTCCCCGCGTTTCTTCGGGTGCCTGAGGTTCATCCCACTGCTTGGCATTTGTACCCTCCAATAAAAAAGCGGCCCGCAGGCCGCTCTCTTTCTCTTCTAAAATTCCTTATTCCCTATTCCTTCTCATTCCGAGGACCTTTAGGCCCGAGGAAGCTGCTTTCGATCCTGAATTATGTCCCTACTTTCAGACTAGCAAATTGGAGAGGTAAGTGAGACACGGTTTTGAACTTTATATTTGGAATGGATGGAACAGCATGCAGGGAATTGCACCGTTTTCGGGCCTTGACAAGGTTTTTGAGGGGTCGAGCCAAACCGGGAAAAAGGGACGCCGAGTTCGGAAACGGGACGGTTGTCCTGACTCTTGTCCCAAAACGGCGCCCGCGTGCCCGTCCCACACAAACCACCGTCCCCCCCAAACTCGTCGTTTTCTCTGTGCTAGTATGAGCGGTTCGTGGGCTTGGGGACGATTGCCCAATCCTGAAAACGTCGGGCGCACGAGCATCATCTAAGCGGATAAACCATGAAAGACACGCTGGGAGTTTTGTTGGCGGGGGGAGTCGGGGAACGGCTGTATCCGCTGACCCGCGACCGGGCCAAGCCGGCGGTCACCTTCGGCGGCATTTACCGCATTATTGACGTGACCCTGTCGAATTGCGTCAACTCCGACCTGCGCCGGGTTTACATCCTCACCCAATACAAGGCGCTCTCGCTCAACCGGCACGTGCGCGAAGGCTGGGGCAACATTGTGGGGAGGGAACTGGGAGAGTTCATCGAAGTGTTGCCGCCGATGAAGCGGGTGAGCGAGGAGTGGTATCAAGGCACGGCGGACGCGGTGTATCAAAACATTTATTCCATTGGGTCGGAGCAGCCGAAGCACGTGCTGATTTTGTCCGGCGACCATATTTACAAAATGAATTATGGCCGGATGATGAAACAGCATAAAGACTCGGCGGCGGATGTGACGCTGGCCACAATTCAGGTGGATCCCGCCGAAGTGTACCGTTTTGGGGTGGTGGATGTGGACAGCGACCATCGCGTGAATGGGTTCCAGGAAAAGCCGCAGGAGACGACACTGCGCTCACCTTACAATCCGGTGAAAGTTTCGGCATCGATGGGCATCTATATTTTCAATACCGATGTGCTGATTCCAGTGCTGCTGAAAGATGCCGAGGACGCGAATTCCAGCCACGATTTTGGCAAGGACATTCTGCCCAAGATGGTGGATGAATACCGGGTTTATTCGTTCGATTTTGTGGATGAAAATAAAAAAGAGGCGCTGTACTGGCGCGACGTAGGAACGCTCGAGGCCTACTACGAAGCTAACATGGACATTGTGTCGGTGTCGCCGGTGTTCAATCTTTATGATGCGGAGTGGCCGATCCGGACCCACCAGCGGCAGTATCCGCCGGCGAAGTTTGTGTTTGCCGAAGCCGGGCGTACCGGGACGGCGCTTGATTCCATTGTTTCCATGGGCTGCATCGTGTCGGGCAGTTCGGTGAAGAACAGCGTGTTGTCACCGGATGTGCGGGTGAATTCCTATAGTGAGATCGAAGACTGCATCCTGTTTTCCCACGTGAATGTGGGGCGGCATTGCCGTTTGCGCAAAGCCATTATCGACCGCGATGTGCATATCCCTGAAGGGACGACGATCGGATACGATCCCGAAGCTGACCGGCAGCGCTATTTTGTGACCGAGAGCGGAATCACGGTGGTGACGCGGGATTACTCGCTGTTCGAGAATCCGGTGGCGGTCGATTATTTTACGAGCGAGTAGGGACTTTCTTCTTCACGTCGCGAGCAAAAATGTCCCGCTAAGTGAGTTGAAAGCCAGTTCCCGGATCTCAGTTCCCAGTTCTCGGAATCTCCGAACTGCGCCTGTCGGATTCTAAAATATAAGCGAAAGGAACTGTCATGCCTGTTGAATCTTGCATTCCAGTCATTCCGAGCGCGGACCTGGAGAAGAGTCTGCGTTTGTGGGTTGATGGTCTCGGATTTTCGATGAGTTCAGAAATGCGCAAAGATGACAAGCTGATCTTCTGCATGCTTCGGAAAGACAACCTGTGGTTTATGCTGAACCAGCGTGCAGGGACGTCGGTCAAGCCGAAGGGCTACGAGGGCATTCGACTCTACTGGGCACCGAAGGATATACACGAGGCTAGAGAGCGATTGAAGAGGCTTGGGTACGGTGTTTCAGAACTCGAATATCGAGACTACGGCCAGACCGAGTTTTTCCTGAGCGACGATGACGGCTATTCGCATTGCTTCGGTGTCCCGACCCCAAGATAGACATCTCCAGCAACAGAATCGGAACTGCGAATCAAAGAACTTTAGCGGCGGGGTGGAACCGGTCGGGCCGTTGCTTGACAGTCTCAAGGGGGTCCCCTGGGAATCCCACGTTTCGAAAAGCGCGAAACGTGGGGCACCGGCTGATTCGGTCTTACGGGAGCACGTGGAACGGCACGTTGCTGGTTAGCGTACCGGTGGGCGTGGTCACGGTGACGTAGCCGGTGGTCGCACCGGTGGGAACGGTGGCCTCCAGGAACGTGTCAGACTTGACCGTGAAACTTGCCGGGGTTCCGTTGAGTGAGACGCTGGTGGTTCCGGTGAATCCTTGACCCAGAACACCGAAGGGCTGGCCCACTTTAGTTGGGTTGCGCACGAAGCTCACGAATGGGCCGAGGCCCATGTCAAGGCTAAACACTGTGCCGCAACCCTGCAATAAGCCGCAATGGAAGTTGCCGCCTGAAATTGTCGCCCCGTAGAAGATTCCGTTGGTGGCCTGGAGCAGCCCTCCCCAAGGATTAGCGCCGTCGGTGCCGTTGAAGGTGTGTAGCGTGGTCAGGACACCTTGGGGAGTAATTTGGAAGATCGTGCCGTCGCTATATTTGCGGCCATTGTCGTAACCGCTGGTGGTCCCATAGAGATTGCCGTCCGTACCCAAAACCAGTCCCGCGATCGGGCCAACCCCATCGGTGAGCGTGAAAATGTGAAGCGTGGTCAGCGCGCCAGATGGAGTCATGGTGAAAATCGTGCCGCATCCACCGCCCCTACTCCCATGGCATGTCAGGTCGCCGCCGTCTTCGGTCGTGCCGTAAAAATTCCCGTCGGGGCCTTGAACGAGGCTGCCCGCAGGGATCCAGCCGTCAGTTCCGTGGAAAATGTGCAGTGTAGTCAACGAGCCTCCAGGGGTGATTTTGAAGATAGTGCCGCAGCTGTTGTTCATGCACGCAGGGCCACCCCATTCCGTGGTCCCGTAGAAGTCACCGTCCGTGCCCTGGACCAGTCCTGCGCCCGGCATACTGCCGTCAGCGCAGTTTTTACGCTGGCAAAAGTTGTATAGCGTTGTGAACGTCCCGTCCGCGGTGATTTTGAAAACCGTGCCAGCGCCGCTGGCTCCGCCCTGGAAGCTCGTTCCGTAGAAATCACCGTTGGGGCCTTCAATCAGTGTCGCTCGCGGCTCATCTCCGTCCATGCAATTCGTTTGGGCGCAAAAACTGTAAAGCGTTGTGATCTTACCGGTCGGCGTGACTTCGAACACTGTGCCACAGGTCACTACCGAACCGTCACAGCCGAAGTTGGCGCCTCCGTCATAGGCGGTTCCATAGAAGTTGCCATTTGCGGCTAGAAGCAACCCTGCCACAAGGCCCTCGCCTTGAACAGGACTAAAATGCGAACTGAGCAACTGGCCGGTTGCAGTCACTCTGAAGGCTGTGCCGCAGCCCTCCTCTCCGCAGCTGTTGTTGCTGCTGCCGCCCGCCACGGTTGTCCCGTAGAAGGCCCCATCAACACCTTGGACAAGCGAACTTTCAGAATCCTTACCGTTCGAGCCATCAAAGGTCAGCAGCGTGGTGAAGGTCTGTGCAGGCGCAGCAATTGCGGTCGCGGCGCAGAGCAGGAGCACGATGCCGGTCATCTTCCACACGTTAAGTCTTGTCATTGGGAAGCCCTCCATTTGCAGTCTCGAATCACGGAATCACGTGGAACGGCACATTGCTAGTCAGCGTTCCGCTAGGCGTGGTTACGGTGACGCGGCGGGGCGAGACCTCTTCATGTCCGGCCCTGCCTCTTGTTCCGCCAGACCACGCGGCAAGCCGAAAGCGTAGGCCGTGCCGTTGTCTGAGCTTACATAAACCACGCCGTTCACCACCACCGCAGAGGAGCCGATGCCATAAGTGCCGGTTTGGTAGCTCCACAGTTTAGCCCCCGTGTCGGCATTCAGCGCGTCCACGGTGCCATCGGCGGGAGCGACATAAACCACTCCGTTGGCTACTGCGGGGGAAGACGATATGAGAACACCGGTTTGGTAGCTCCAAAGCAGGGCGCCCGTGCCGGCGTTCAGAGCGTACACATTCCCGTCGTCCGAGCCGACATAAACTACGCCATTCGCCACCGCGGGCGCGCACACCACAGGGTTGCCGGTTGGATAGGTCCACAGTAGGGCACCGGTTGTCGCGTTCAGTGCGTACACATTGAAGTCGCTCGAGCCGACATAAACCACCCCATCCGCGACAGCGGGCGGGCTAAAGTCACCATTGCTAGTTTGGTAACGCCAAAGCGGGGCACCGGTGCGGGCGCTCAGCGCGTATACGTTGTAGACCGAGCCGACATACACCACTCCGTTCGCCACTGCGGGGGAGGATGGCCCAAGAGCACCTGACTGAAGGCTCCACACCTTCGCACCGGTTTTGGCGTCCAATGCATACAGTGCGTAGCCCGAGCTAAAATAAACCAACCCCTTCGCCAGCGCCGGCGAGGAATCCACATAGTTGCCGGTCGTGTAACTCCACAGCTTGGTGCCGTCGGTGGCATTCAGCGCGTAGAAGCTGTCGTCGGACGAGCCGACATACACCACCCCATCCGCGACAGCGGGCGAAGAATACACTGGACTACCGGTGTTGTAGGTCCACAGCAAGGAACCGGTCCGGTCGCTCAGGGCGTACACGTTGAAATCGTCCGAGCCGACATAGACCACCCCGTCCACCACTGCAGGTGAGGAAAGCGAATTGCCACCAGTAACGTAGCTCCCCAGCTTCTGCAGAACCCTAACATTGTTGACGTTGAGAATGTGCTCATATGGGTTCCAGCGGCCCATATCTTGTGTCATGAACTCGGTCCAGTTGGCACGGGCGTTGAGCGGCACCTGTGCACTCAGGTGCACTGCGAGGAGCAAAACTCCCACGCCGACCAGACAGAGATGGCGGGGAGTCTGAGTGAAACGTGCCTTGGGCTTCGCCATTGGAGACCTCGGTGCGAGAGAGTGCTCGCGGCCTACTCACGCGAGAGAAACGGGTCAGCCCGGCAGTGCGACCGCGAAGTGGGGGAACGATGCGGCCCAGCGAGGCGCAACCATTGTCCTCCCGGCTGGACGAGCGGTCAAGGGTCAGAGTTGCTTAAGCTGCGTGCCGGCGATGCAGGCGCTCCGTGGAATCCCGCGTTGCGAAAACCGCGAAACGTGGGGCACACGGCTGTTTTGCCTAAGCTTATGAGGGCACAAGGCTTAGGGACTAGTTCTTTCGTCATCTTTCCTCCGATTTCGAAGCAGAGGACAATGTAAACAGG
>JBKQLO010000169.1:0-24147 GCA_052147055.1 Terriglobales bacterium | reverse complement strand
AAAGCATCAGTGAAAGCAGATAAGGGCCAATTCGATGAAGTTCTCCGCCGGATGCTAAACAAGCCTCCACAGAAGACCTCCACGATAAAAAAACCTCGCGAGAAGGCTCCTAGCCCTTCTCCGAAGTCAACACGTCAAACGTGAGTGGCGGGAATTGTGCAAGGCGGCTCATCGTTTCTATGAAAGCGTTCTGATCGTCACGGCGATTGAATCTGTAGGTAAACTCATTCAAATACTTCTGTAGGTGCTTTATCGAGATGCGGTGAAAGCTGCCTATGATGCCGCGTTTCAGGAGCGAGAACGCGGACTCAATCGAGTTGGTGTAGTTGATGCCCTCTACATATTGCTTCGCGCTGTGGCGCACCATCCGGTGACGATCTGCGTAGCCGTGAGCGTTGAGTGCTATTTTCCCGGCTGTCGATTCATCGGTCATTACCAGCTTAACTCCGCTGTTGTGTAGATGAGCAAAGATGATCTGTTTCCAAGTGGCCGATGTAGCATCCTTGGTGTGGACGAAGCGCAACGGGCCGCCACGTTCGCGCATGCCCAGGACAACCTCTTTGTTCTTTAGTTTGCCAGCATGACCGCGCTGTGGGCCGCCGATGTAGGTTTCGTCAATCTCTACGACTCCTCCGAGCGGCGGTATTGCGCCCTCGCGCATTGCTTCCCGGATGCGGTGATTCAAGTACCACGCGGTTTTGTATCCTCCGATATTCAGGTCGCGCTGTAGCTGCTTCGCGGAGATGCCTTTCTTAGCGTTCAGCACGAGGGCGACGGCATGGAACCAGACTATCAACGGCAGATGAGTGTCATGGAACAGCGTGCCAGACGTGGGAGTGAATTGGTTCCGGCAGGTCTTCTCAGGGCACAGGTAAAACCAGCCCCGGCGATTCTTGCCCTTCTTGGCTACATTACGCTCAACCCGCGTCGGGTCTTTGGCCCCACACTCCGGGCAGCGAACGGCCCCATCCGGCCAGCGCATCTCTTGGAGATACTTGAGACAATCTTCGTCGGTAGCGAACTTGGCGGTGATTTCTCGGATGTCCATGCGACAATCCTACAATGAGACCGTGTTTGTGTCAAGTGAATAGTACCGTTATGAACCTTGCCCCGGAAATCTTGGCTTTCCCCTTACTCTTTGTCTCACTGTGAGAGCGTGGACCTCGCATGAGACAGAAGTGGTCCCATGACGGCTCCCTGAGGTCTCCCCAGAAATGCCTCTAAGTGGTTGATGGTTATAGATATTAGCCCAATCGCCGGTGGTAACTTCGTGTGCCTCGTGGTTGGCACCGGCATTGCACCTGAACTTACGACCAGATGTGTCTTGGAGGCGAATGGCGGTGGGCTTTCAGAAGCTCCTGAGTTGGAGAGTAATTGCGGTATGGGCGATGTGGGGGCTCTTGTTGTTCCGAGGGGCGATGGTTCCCGAACGCGCGCTTGCGCAAGGGGAATTGACGCGCAAGGTGAAAACCAGAGTCTCTCCCACCTACCCCGACCTGGCGCGTCGCTTGAGCATCCGTGGCACGGTCAAGATGATTGTGGTGATCTCCCCCAACGGCAACCTGAAAGACGCCAGGGTAGTGGGCGGAAATCCGATCCTGGTGAACGCCGCGCTGGACGCCGTGAGGAAATGGAAGTTTGAACCGGGACAGGACGAGACCATCGGGACGGTGGAATTCAACTTCCAGCCCAACCGGCCGGCGGAGTAAGCCACATCCCCACGCGGCACGAAGTGAAGCAAGCAGTTTAGGGGAGGAGTAGCGATGACGATTGGCAAGAAACTCTATGTGAATTTTGGCGCCATCCTGGCGATGGTGGTGGTGCTGTTCCTGGTCAATCTCGTCGCCGTGCAGCGGGAACACAGCGCCAAGGCGGCGGCGTCGCAGGCCTTGCAGATGGCGCAGACCAACGACAAGATCCGTTTTCAGATGATGCAGAACCGGCTGTATCTGAGCAACTACCTGCTCAGCGGAGACACGCGCGAGGTTGACCGGCTGAACGACGGCTCACGGATTCTACAGGAGACTTTGCAAAGCGCCCAGAACCTGGCCAACTCAGAGCAGCAGAAAACCGCCCTGGCGAAAGTGCAAGCCAGCGAACAGAACTGGGCGCGTGATTTTGCCGCGCCGCTGATGGAGAAGCGCAAGGACGTGGACAGCGGCAATGCCACGGTGGCTGAGCTGCAGATTTTCTACTTACAGAAGGACGCCTCGTCCTGGGTGAAGGCGGCCACCGATTCTCTGGAAGTGGCCGACCAGGAAAACACCAAGGTGCTGGAACTGCGGCGGAAGTCGGACGAGACCGCGGGCACGGCGACCATCGCGATTGCGCTGTTCAGCACGCTTCTGGCGCTGGCCCTGGGCACTGCGATTGCATTTTCCACTGCCAAATCCATCACCGAGCCACTGCGAAATTTGATGAAGGTGGCACGGCAAATCGGCAATGCCGGCGATCTGGATCACGAAATCGGCCTCACTCGCAGCGATGAGATCGGAGAATTGTCGCGAAGCTTCGCCACCATGGTCACCTACCTCAAGGAGATGGCGACGGTTTCGGAAGCCATCGCGGGTGGGAACCTGAACGTCGAAGTGCAACCGCGATCGAAGAATGACACCTTGGGCAACGCGTTCGTCAGCATGATCGAAGGCCTGAGGAACCTGGTGCGCAACGTGCGGGACGCGGCCTCGCAAGTAGCCAGCGCGTCCAATCAAGTGGCCGGCGCCTCCGACGAATCGGCCAAGATCAGCCTACAGACCTCTTCCGCCATCGACGAAGTCACCAGCACCATGCACGAAATGAGCGTCAACGTGCAGAACATGGTGAAGAGCACGCAGACTCAGGCCTCCAGCGTCAGCGAAACCTCAGCCTCCATCGACCAGATGGTGGCCTCCATCCAGCGCGTGGCCGACACCGCAAAGGTGCTGCTCGACATTTCCAACCGTTCGCGTGAGGAAGTGCATAGCGGTATCTCGACCATGGACAAGGCAACCGACGGATTGAATCGCATCAACACCACGATTCAATCTTCCGGCGAGATCATTGACGTGCTGGGTCAAAGAGCGGACGACATCGGAAAGATCATCGAGGTCATCGACGACCTGGCCGAACAAACCAACCTGCTGGCGCTCAACGCTGCCATCGAGGCGGCACGCGCCGGCGAGCACGGGCTGGGCTTCGCCGTGGTTGCCGACGAGGTCCGCAAGCTGGCAGAGAAATCGGCCCAATCCACCAAGGAAATTTCTGAACTGATACAGAGCATCCAGAAAGAAGCCCGCAAAGCGGTTGAGAACATGAACCGCAGCACCGGGATCGTCAATGAAGGACTGGGCCTGGGACAGGAACTCAATACCGCTCTACGCAAGATTTCCAACGTAGTCACGGAAGTCTACAAGTTCGCGCAGGAAATTGGCGCAGCCACTAACGAGCAGTCGCATGGGTCTTCGCAAATCGCCCGCGCCACCACTCGCTTGAACGAAATTACGCACGAGATCAATTCCGCAGTGGAGGAGCAGGCTTCCGGAGCGCACGCCGTGGTCAAAGCCATGGAGCGGATGCGGGAACTGGTTCAGCAAACCACCTCGGGGTCGACCGAACTGGCTGCCTCGGCAGAGCAGATGTCGAAGATGTCCCGCGACCTGCTCGATTCCATGGATCGATTTGCCCTGGAGCAATTAGACCGCGTGGTGGGACGCCGGATGGAGAAAGCAGCCACGCCCGCCAACGCACGCCAGGCGGCTGCCGGGATGCAGGGTTGAAAAGGGAAAGATTGGGATGAACCGCGATTTGCACATCGTCGGCTTCCGCGTGGGACGCGAGACCTATGGCGCGCCCATCACTTCGCTGCACGAAATCGTGCGCGTTCCAGAAATCACGGCTGTGCCCGATGCGCCTGATTACATGGAAGGCGTGATCAATTTGCGGGGCAAGATCGTGTCGGTGCAGGACCTGCGCAAGCGGCTGGGCGAGACCAAGATCGTTTGCGACCGCCGCAACCGGATTCTCGTAGTCGAACACAACGGACGTCTGTCCGGCCTGATTGTTGATTCCGCATCCGAGGTGCTCAAGATTCCGGCCGCTGACGTGGAACCGTCTCCCACCGAGTTCCTGGAGGGCGGGCTGAAGTGCGTGACCGGTCTGGGGAAGCATCAGGGTCGCCTGATCGTTCTGCTCGACATGACCAAGTTATTGGAATTCAGCAGCCAGCCCGGAAAGGGGCTTCCCGGTGGGGACACGACCGGGGCCAAGAACAAGACCGGGACGGTGACCGAAGCCCGGGGTGCGGCGGCGTCCAAATAGCATGGAGGAAGAAACCCAACCCGTTCATGGCTAGCCCTAGTTTGCAGTTGCAGCTTACGGAACCCGAATTGAAACTGCTGCAGACGCTCGTCTACCAGGAGTGCGGCATGCATTTCGATTCCCGCCGCACTCATTTCCTTCAGGACCGTTTGCAGCGGCGTCTCAAGGAATGCCGTCTGGACTCGTTCTATAGCTACTACAGCCTGCTGATCAGCCGTGAAGGCAAGGAAGAACTCACCAAGTTGCTGGAAAACCTCACCGTCAATGAGACCAGTTTCTTCCGTAATAAGGCGCAGCTGGAATTGTTTCACAAGCACGTTCTCGATCAGATGCTCCGCGGCAAACAGGAGCGGCATGAATTCTCGCTGCGGCTGTGGAGCGCGGGATGCTCGACCGGCCAGGAAGCTTACACCATGGCCATGCTGGTGGCGGATGCGCTGTCTTACCACTGTTTACGCAACCCTTCGGGGAAGGAACTGCCGGTGCCGAAACCCCTGGTTCCGCCGCCCTGGAAAGTGGAAATTCTGGCCAGCGACATCAGCTACTCGGTGCTGCGAGCCGGGCAGGAAGGCATTTACAGCGAGCACCAGATGTCTTCGGTGGACTACAGCTACCGGCTGCGTCATTTCGACAAGGTGGGCGATCGCTACGCGGTGAAAAAGGCGCTGAAAGAACTGGTCCATTTCGACTTCCACAATCTGAAGACGGAGTATCTGCCGCAGCGCTACGACGTGATTTTTTGCCGCAACGTGATGATGTATTTCGATGAAGCGGAGCAGAAACGGTTGATCGAAAAGTTCCGCCGCTGCCTGAATCCGGGCGGTTATCTGTTCGTGGGGCATGCGGAGAGCCTGCTGGGGCTCACCGACAAGTTCAACATGGTTTACCGCGAGACCGGAACTGCATATCAGAAAATTGAGGGGGCCTCATGAGCCGGGTCCCGGACGAGCGCGGTGCGGAGCTGCGGGCGCTGTTCTTTGAGAGCTCCCAGGAATTGCTGCAAGCCCTGAATGAAGAGGCTCTAAAACTGGAAAAGCAGCCGGGCGACGGCGAAACCGTGCGCAGCATCCGGCGCATCGTGCATACCTTGAAGGGCGACGCGGCCGCGTCCGGGTTCCAGGAGTTGAGCGAAGTGGCGCACAAACTGGAGGATGCGCTGGCTCAGGAAACATCGGCAGCACACGGTTCGCTGGCGGAGATTGCCTTCCGCGCGGCAGACATGTTTAGCGAAATGTTGAGCGCGTATCGCAGCCAGACGAAACTTCCCTCCACCGCGTCTCTGCAGAAATTGATTCGGGACCTGGCCGGCACCCCCAAACCGGGACGTTCTCGCGCCGGAAAGAACAAGACGGCGAGTCCGGCGCAAGCGGTGTGGACCGAATATGAAAAGCTTTCCATGCAGCGGGCGGCTGACCAGGGGAAGCAGCTCTACCATGTTCGCGTGCAGATTGATCCCACATGCGCCATGCCCATTGCCGCCCGGCAGCTTGTGCTCAAGGCGCTGGCGGAAGTGGGAGACGTGCTGGGATCGCGGCCCGATGCCGGATCCATAGAAGTTGCCAAGCAGATGCAGTTGCTGCTGGCGAGCGATAAGCCGGCCCAGATTCTATCCGCAAAATGCCAGATTCCCACAATCGTTTCACAAGCACAAGTTGATGCCATCGAACTTCCCGCCACGAAGGCGGCGCCGCCGGAAGCCAGCGCCGACGTGCCAACAAGCGGAAGTACGGCCGGGTCCGGGACTGAAACGACAGCGGTGGGGAGCGCGGGTGTTTCCTCTCATGAGGATGAGAATGTCAGCAAAGCGGTTTCGACGCAGACGGAAAACATCCTGCGGGTAGACGCCGAGCGCATCGACAACCTGTTGAATTTAGTCGGCGAGCTGATCATTGGCAAATCCATGCTGCAACGGACGCTGAATGAATTCTCCCGGCACCATCCCAAGGATTCGACGCGCAGCCGTTTTGCGGATGCGATGGCGTTTCAATCCCGGGTGCTGAATGATCTTCAGCGTTCGGTGATGAAAGTTCGCATGGTCCCAGTCGAACAACTGTTCCGGCGGTTCCCCCGCATGGTGCGCGATGTCGCGAAACAGTGTGGCAAGGACGTAGAACTGCGGTTGAGCGGACAAGATACCGACCTCGATAAGGGACTGCTCGATGGCATCGCCGAGCCGCTGACGCACCTGGTGCGGAACGCCGTGAGCCATGGCATTGAGACTGCCGAGGAGCGGGTCCGAGTGGGCAAGCCCGCGCAAGGAATCGTCCATCTGCGCGCCTATCACCAGGGCAACCATGTGATGGTGGAAATCAGCGACGATGGCCGTGGCATCGACGTGCAAAAAGTAAAGGAGCGGGCGCGGAAACAGGGGCTTTGGAGTGAGCCGGAATCCAGCTCATTCGATGAAGCCAACGCGCTCAACCTCATATTCCGGCCGGGATTCAGCACCGCCGACGAGATCACGGAAGTTTCCGGGCGCGGCGTCGGTCTGGATGTGGTGCAGAGCATTCTGCAACGGCTGAAGGGCACGATCCAGGTCGAGACCCATCCCGGCCAGGGCACCACGTTCCGGCTGTGCCTTCCACTCACTTTGGCCATTATCAAAGCGCTTCTGTTCCGAGTGGAGCAGCGTCTCTATGCGATTCCTTTGAACGCCGTGGCCGAGATTGCGCGAGTGCAGGAGTCAGACCTGCACCAGGTGGATAACCGCGAGGTGTTGCAGTTGCGCAACCGCGCGCTGCCGGTGATCCGTTTGGGAAACCGCACCACGGAGATCTCAGAACATCCCGCTTCCGACCGCCGCCACGGAAAGATCTTCGTGCTGGTCACCAATCTGGGAGAGCGCAAGCTGGGGCTGCTGGTAAACGGGCTGGAGGGCGAAGAGGAATTGGTGATCAAAGCGCTGGATGATCGCACGGTCGAGAGTGACCTGGTCAGTGGCGCGTCCATCCTGGGCGACGGCCGGGTGGTGTTGATTTTGAATCTGGCTGCGATTGTCGAACGCTTTGCCAAGTCACGTCCCGGAACCGGCACCGGCCCCGCCATGGGATTGTTGTTGTCGCATTCCGAGCGTGCGCAAGCTGCACAGGCAATCGCGGGAGGGCGGCTATGACGACCGCACCCGTCCGCGTTCTGGTGGTTGATGATTCGGCGCTGATGCGCAAGCTGATTCCGCAGATCCTGGCCACCGATAGTTCGATTCAGGTGGTGGGCACCGCCATGGACGGAAATTTCGGTCTGAAGAAGATCGAAGAATTGAAGCCGCAGGTGGTGACCCTGGACCTGGAAATGCCGGGCATGGGCGGTCTGGACATGCTGAAGGAAATCATGCGCAGCCACCGCTTGCCGGTGATCGTGGTGAGTTCGCACAGCACCGAAGGAGCTTCGGTGACGCTTAAGGCGCTATCCATGGGAGCGTTTGATTTCGTGGCCAAGCCGAGCGACGTCTCCGCGCGCATGCCGGAAATCGCCCAGGAGCTCATCTCCAAGATCAAAGCGGCCGCCCAAAGCCGGAGAATGCGAGTTTCTCCGCTGGCTCCGCTTTCGAGTCCGATTGAGAAAGCGGCACCGGATAGCAAGCGCCGCCCGACCCGGCTGGTGGCCATCGGCGTCTCTACCGGCGGACCCCAGGCTTTGCAATATCTGTTGCCGCAATTGCCCAAGGATTTCCCGGGCACGATTCTGGTGGTGCAGCATATGCCGGAGGGCTTCACCGAAATGTTTTCGCGGCGCTTGGACGAAATCTGCGCCATCAAGGTCAAGGAAGCCCAGTCCGGCGATCTCCTGCTGGCGGGCCGCGCCCTGGTCTGCCCTGGCAGCCGTCACCTGAAAGTCAAGCGTATGCCTTTGGGGGATGTTGTGGTTCTGAGCGATGAGCCGCGGGTAAACGGCCACCGGCCATCCGTCGATGTGCTGTTTCGCAGTGTGGCCGAAGAATTCGGCAAAGAGAGCCTGGGCGTACTCATGACCGGCATGGGAGAAGATGGGGCTCAGGGTCTGGGCGTATTGAAGGCTGCCGGCGCCATGACCATTGCGCAGAATGAGGAGTCCTGTGTGGTGTACGGCATGCCCAAGGCGGCGATTGAACGCGGCTATGCGGTACGCGTGGTCAGCCTGGAAGCGCTTGCCAATACGTTGCAAGCCCAGTGCATGCCAGAGCGCCGCCATACCGATCCCACAGACGGTGGGCGCGCCGCCGGAGCGGGCAAGAATTGAGTTTTAAGTCTGGGGGTAAGCGATTCCCCCGGACCAATCAGTGACTGGAGGTTGTTATATGGAGCAGTTTGTACCCGTAAAACGCAGCAAGGACGGTCAGCCAGTCCGCTACCTGGTAGTGGATGACTCCGTCTTCGCTCGCAAGAACCTGGCCCGCATGATCGAGACCTTCGGGGGCCAGCTTTGCGGCGAAGCCGGAGACGGCATGACTGCCATCACCGAATACGACCGAACCAATCCCGATATTGTGCTGATGGACATTACCATGCCGCAGATGGAGGGGATCGAGGCTGCCGAAAAAATCGTGCAGAAGCATCCCGAAGCGCGCGTGGTCATGGTGTCATCGGTGGGATATCAGGAAAACATTGTGGCGGCGTTGCAGCGAGGCGCGCGCCATTTCGTACAGAAGCCGGTCAAGCCCGAAGTTCTGTACGAAGTCATCAAGTACGTGATGGGAGATGACGGCACCGTGGCCAGCGCCGCGGGCGCGGGAGACTAAAATGAAGATGGAGTTGATCCAGCCTTTCATCAACGCGGCCGACGCCGTGCTGGCACAGGGACTACAGTGTCCCATGTCCATCGGTAATCTCAGCATGGAAGAAGAGGCTTACCGGCGCAAAGGAATCGCGGCGTTGATTTGGATTACCGGGGATATTGAAGGCAGAGTCATCCTCGATCTCGATCCGCAAACCGCGGTACGCGTGGCCAGCAAGTTCGCGGAAGCCGAATTGCCGGAAACCGATGAACTGGTGCGCGAAACGGTTTTTGAACTCGCCAACCAGGTAATCGGCAACGCAATCACCGTGCTCAACGATCAAGGTTTCCATTTCCGGGTTCATCCCCCGGTGCTGCACACCTCCGAACATGGCCCCAAAAGCAGCGAGGACACGGAAGCGCTGGTCATCTGCTTCGAAACCGGAATCGGCGATGTTTTCATGAACATAGCCCTGCGCTACAGCCATTCCCTGCGCGCGGAGCAAGCGGCTGCAGTAGGACAATAAGATCGAGATGGGGAATGGTTGATTGTTGACTGTGATTCGAGCCGGGCTCCAACCCTGGAGACCGACAGTCAAGAATCAACAATTCCTCTATGGTCCTGCCAGGACGAACACCGGATTCTGTGGTGGAGGAGTTCCACCTGGGGCGGGTGGTGGCTGGGCGCTGAACGGCGCCGGCATCTTCAATAGCAACGTATCGTTGGAAGTCTGAATGATGTCGGTATCTTCGGCATCACAATTCGCCACGTAAACTCTCGAACTGTCTGCGGCGGACGCAAGCGACAATTCCGCCCAGGTTTTCACGGCGCAAACCGCTGGAACTGAGGTCAGCGGAATGGTGGTCTTGACGGTGAAATCGGCGGCGTTAATCACCGTGACCATTGAGGTCACAGTTCCACCGCTGACCGTAGCGCTGGAAATATAGAACCGGGTGCCGTCAGGAAGCGCCGCCACCGATTTCGGATTGGCGACGGAGATCGGCGTGGCCGGGAGGGTATCGGTGCTGGCATCGAGCGCGACCACGGTGTTGGCAGTCGGATTCACTACGTAAATCCGGTTCAGGTTCGAGTCGTACACCATGGTATTCGCCCCGGCGCCGACCGAGACACTGCTGACCACCGAATCAAGTGACGTATCAATCGCCGCCACCAGGCCGCTTCCCTGATCCAGCACGTACACCCTTTGGCTGTCGGATCGGGCCACCACCCACACCGGCGAAACCCAGCCGAAACTGGCCAGCGGAGGATTCGGAACTACGCTCTTGTCCACGGTGTTGATGGCGGTCACCGAACCGCCGCTGCCATTCGCCCCCTGATTGGCCACGTAGACCTTCTGAGCGTCAGACGTCTCCGCCAGGGCAACCGGGCTGGTTCCCACGGTGATGTTGTTGGTCACAACGAGCCCTGCGGTGGAGATTGCCGAAACCGTATTGCTCTTCAAGTTCGCAACATAAACCGTGGCGGTTTCCGAACTGCCGACGAAGACCGGCATGGAGCAAGGCGGCGTACCGCAGGAAGATGGCAGGCTGATGGTGACGACTGGCGCCGGACTGGCAACGCTAAATGTGGAAACCGTGTCCTCCAGGCTATTGCCCACAAAAACCTGGGTCCCGCCGACCAGCGCCGCATGGACCGGTCCCAAACCAGTTTGCGATTGTGATGTAGCGCTATCACCGGAGACGTCGATCGTGGTACTGGCGCCCGGATTGTTGGTGCCATTGTCGCTGATCACCATGACTACGTGAGTAAAGGCGGGGTTGGGCTGGTTAGGAATGACCGGATTCGCCACCGGCCGGTAGGTTTCGCCGCAAGCGGTCCAAAGCAAGAGGAGCGCCGTTACCATGGCGGCCCCAACCCAGCGCACGACTATCATCGATACCTCGGCCACAAAACCCGTTGGCCCATTGGATTTCGCAAGAGTGCTCTATTCTAACGGCTGGTTGGAATCTGCGCTAGGGACAGCACTTGGCACTTAGCATTTGGCAGTCGGCTTTTGAAAGATTAGTGGCGAAATATTGGCGGATGGTTGGGGGCTGGCCCACCCTTTCCACGTTGGGATCGACCTGAACCCGACTAGCGTGTCCTTTGCGCTAGGATGGGAAGGCAACCCTGCGAACCGCGCATCGGAAGGAGAATAAGCCGAAAGCAGCTTTGCGGGGACCTGAACCGTCAATCACAAATCCCCACACGCCGCAGCACGGACAGCGCCCACTCATTCGCAAAGTGCGCGAATGAGTGGGGTACCGCGCCGGGCCAGCCTCTCTATTTCCCGTACACGGCGAAAGCAGGCGCCGGGTAGTTGGTGCCCCTATTCACCCAAACATTGGGGTTGCTGCAGAACATCGAGGCCGGCGTGCAGTAGACGGCCCATGGGACGGCGTCCGTGGGAAGCTGCTTGGCGTCATTTTCATTCCAAGCGGCCACCACGTCCGAATTATCCTCCGTGCTCACGACGACCCAGTACTGGGTCCCGGCGGTGACCGGTATGCTCGTACTACGCTCGGTTTCGAGGGTGCAGCAGCTTCCGAAATCGATGCTGCCGATCTGCACCGTCCACGATTCGAGGACGGCCCCCGGCACGCCGCCGCTGTCCGCATTCAGGGTCACGATAACGTCGGTGAATGTCTCCCCGAAAGGGTTATAACCCACCGCGACCTGTATCCCTTTGACGTTCAGACTGGTGCTGGGCGTAAAGCCAGCTGCGAGCCATTCTCCGCCAAAGCCCACCGGGTTGTCCGGACCATTGATGCCATAGCCTTCGCAGCACCAGTAAACGCCGTCAGGGTACTTGCGGGCCACGTTGTCGTAAATAGCGATCAATCCGGCATTCTCTTCGACGTAGGGCGTGGACGCCTTCGACGCGCCTTTGGCGGCAAACACCATTCTTCCGTCCTTGCTTATTTCAATTCCATCCTTGCTGGCAGCGAAAGCTGTCAGGCTGGCGAAAACCAGTACGGCCAATGTCAATAGCGTTTTCTTGTACATCTTTTTACCCCCCGTTCCTGAACTTCGAATTGGACTCAACTGAAATCAGGCTTGAGAACTGAGATGCCTGCGGTCAAGGCTGTTTACAGCGGGCAGAACTATAGCCGACCATGCTTAGTGAATGGCTGCAAAGATGATAGATTGCGAGGGGCTTTTTGGAGGTTTCCCCCAATAGGGCAGGCAATTCGCGGGTTTCGTGCGGCTTGATTGCGGCGGTTGGCTTCCGCTGGTTCTTGGTAGGTTATGCTGTTCGTGGTTTGTCAATGTGTCGGGAGGAATATACCTTGGTGAAATTGGACGAAATTGATCTTCGCATCCTGCAAGCTTTACAAAATAATGCCCGGATTCCGGTTCTGGACCTAGCGGAACACGTGGGGCTCTCGGCGACGCCCTGCTCGCGCCGGCTGCGGCGGCTGGAGGACGAGGGGATCATCAAGAAATATGTTGCTGTCCTAAATCCTAAGGCCATGAGCCTTGACGTAACCGCCTTTCTGAGCGTCCGGGTTCGGCACTCCCCGGAGCTGGCCGCGAAGTTCAGAGCGGCCATCCTGCAACTGCCAAACATTCGGGGATGCTATTCCGTCACCGGAAGTTACGACTATTTGTTGCTGGTCAATGCGAAAGATATGCAGGCCCTTTCGCAGTGGATTCTGGAGAAAGTACACAGCATTCCCTCGGTCCTACACACCCACACCAGCATCGTTCTGGAATCAATTAAGGATGAACCATCATTTCTGTTGCGGGATTTGTCGGCGCTGAAGGGTCACGGCGCGGGCAAAAAGTAGGCTAATGAGATAACCGTGTCGGCTCTTTGGCACACCTTTCGCTTGGATCTTTGTATGCGCGATTCCTGCGATGAGCGCCCCTCAGTTGGAACGGTGCAGGCGGGCCCACAAAACAACTTCCACTTCAAAGGCGGCGGACAAGAGTGTCCGCCCCACACGGGCAGCTTCCATGAGCGAGGACGCTCGCGCATGCATCACTGCCGAACTGCGCTCCGCTGGACAGCCGAGGGCGGCTGTCCCCACGTGAGTTTTGCCGATGGAAGTTACCCGCGGGACTTTGTTCTGGTTGCTGTGGCCGCTTCCCGCGTCGCGGCCGCCGGCTTCTTCCTGCCTTCCATCTCCGCCAGGCTTTGTTTCAGGGCGGACATCAAATCCACCACCGGTGCGAGTTTCTTCGGCTTCTCGACTTCGGCGATCTTTCCTCCCTCCAGTTTGGTCTGGATGAGGTTCTTCACATTATCTTGAAACGTGTCGTGATATTTTTCCGGGTCCCACTCGTCGGCCAGGGCCTCGATCAACTGATGGGCAACTTTCACTTCCGCGTCTTTCAGTTCCACGTCGGGCGCGCCGAAGCCTTCCACTTTTTTCACTTCCTCCGCGTAATACATGGTGTGCAACATCATTCCGCCTTCGTGCGGGCGCAGGAAAACCGTGTATTCGCGGTTGTGCATAGTGAGCTTGGCAATGGCGACGTACTCGCTTTCTTCGAGCGCCTTCGTCAGCAAGGCATAAGGACGGCGGCCGGCTTCTTCCGGCAGCATGTAATAAGAAGACTCGAAGTAGACGGGATCGACCTCACTCGACTTCACGAATTCGAGGATCTCCATGGTCTTGGCGGTTTTGGGCTCGATCTTCTTGATCTCGTCGGGTTCAATGACGACGTATTCGTCTTTGCGGTATTCGTAGCCCTTGACGATGTCGCTACGCTCGACCACTTTGCCATCCGCCAGGCAGACGTATTGCTGCTTTAGCCGGGAGAGGTCATCGCGATGTAGCATGTTGAAAGAAACGCCGGAACTGCGCGCGCCGGAGAACAAGCGCACCGGCATGGAGATCAGTCCAAAGGTAAGATATCCCGTCCAAACGGAGGCTGCCATGGTTCACCCCGTGAATCTAGGTAACGTCAGAGATGCGTAATGACGTGAGTTTAAACTACATCCAACGCTTTGATGCAGAAAGGTCGCTCCGGTAACCCCAAAGCCAAGCACGACGCCGTGGGGCGAGAAAAAGCATAACACTAGGGATAGTGGTATCGAGCTTGGTACGTCATATTGACCGGGTTCAAGTTCGATTTCAGATGGCTGACTGGGCACAAAACGCATTGATTTGGTGGGAGATACGCTCCCTTCGTGAACTTGGGGCGGCTACCGTGGTGACGCTCGCCTTCACTGCCCTGGCGCGATTTGTGCGCGGGGTAAGCTTTTCCGGGGCAATTGCCGGTGCCGTGATCTGCTTTGTGCTCTTCGCCAGTGTCGGCCCTGGGGCCTTTGTCGCCCTGGTTTCCGTTTTTGTCTTGACCTGGATCAGTACGCGGTTGGGTTACGGGAGGAAACAGAAGCTGGGGACCGCGCAGAATCGCGAGGGACGCAGCGCATCTCAAGTGCTGGCAAATCTTTCGATCAGCGCCGCCTGTGCTGCCGTTTTCGCTCTGACGAAGAATGCGGCTTTCCTGCTGGCAACCGCAGCGGCACTCTCGGAAGCCGCCGCCGACACCGTTTCCAGCGAACTGGGACAGGCCGGATCGTCCAAGGCCCGCCTCATCACTAGTTGGAAGCTAGTCCCGGCCGGAACCAATGGCGGAGTCAGCGTGACAGGAACCTTGGCTGGCGCTGCGGCTGCGGTGCTGGTAACTCTAGTCTGCGTGAGTGCTGGAATGTTTCCCCTAAAGCAGACTGCGGTCCCGGTCATGGCCGCGCTCTTCGGCACGATCGCCGACAGCTACCTGGGGGCGACACTCGAAAGAAGCAAGTTGTTGAACAACAACGGGGTCAATTTTCTGGGTACGCTGGCCGCCGCCGGAGGCGCATTGTTGCTGGCCTGATCGGGTCATAATTTAGCTGCTGGAGGCTGCATGGATGCATCTAATTTGAGGACATCGACACTCAACCGTATGAAGATTCGCACATTTTTTGTAGGCTGCATTCTGGCCGTGACCGTGCTCTTGTTTGCGCATCGCCATGCCGGCGCCGCGCAACCCTTGGGTTTCACATCTGTCGTCGACCTCACCCATGCGCTGAATGCGCAGGTTCCAACGTTCGAGGCCACTGACAAATCTCCGTATCAAGTGAAGACGGTTGCCACGGTAGCGGAAAAGGGCTATTTTTTGCGGGAATTCTGTGTGCCGGAGCACTTTGGAACTCATCTGGATGCTCCCGCCCATTTCGCTGAGGGATTGTGGACCGTGGACCAGATTCCGCCGGAGCGGTTGGTGTCTCCGCTGGTGGTAATCGATGCCATCGCCGAAGCTAAAGCAAACGCCGATTATCAGATTGCGGTCGAAGACATCGCGAAATGGGAGCACGTTCATGGCGAGATCCCGCCGAATGCGGTCGTGATCGCGAATACGGGATGGGATTCCCGCTGGAATTCGGCTGAGGCCTATCGCAATGCCGACGCCAAGGGTGTGAAGCACTTCCCCGGCTATTCGAAGGAAGCAGCGAAGTTCCTGGTCGAAGGCCGCAAGGTGAATGGGCTTGGGATCGACACGCTAAGCATCGACTACGGGCCTTCCACCGACTTCCCGGTTCATCAATACACTATGGCGCATAGCATTTATCACCTGGAGAACGTGGCCAATCTGGAGCACGTTCCGGCGAGTGGGGCAATCGTGGTTGCTGCGCCCATCAAGTTGGAAGGCGGATCAGGTGGCCCGGTCAGGATTCTGGCGCTGGTGAAATAGCATTCAGCACTCAGACCACGAAACTGTGTGAGAGGCGGGTGATGGGCGAGGCCTTCCGAAAGAGAGTTGGGAATGTCTAACTTAACTCGCAGCATAAATTTTTCCGCAGCCTCGCGTACTCTCTGTTCATCTGAATCACCAACTCTCCACCGGAGGCCACAATGAGCGATCCGCGTTATCCCGTCGGCAAATTCACCTATTCCAACCCACCTGACGCAGCCCAGCGCAGTCAGATGATCGATGACATCGAGAAAGCCCCGGCGGCGCTGGGTGCTGCTATCAAGGGACTTTCCCCGCAGCAAATCGAAACTCCCTACCGTGATGGCGGTTGGACGGTGCGCCAAGTTGTGCATCACGTTCCCGAGAGCCACATGAACGCCTACATCCGCTTCAAGCTGGGGCTGACCGAAGACAACCCGACCATCAAACCGTATATGGAAGACCGCTGGGCAAGTACGCTGGATGTTCAATCGACGCCGCTGGAAGTTTCACTCACACTGCTCGACTCTTTGCACGACCGCTGGGTGCGGCTATTGCGCTCGCTGAAGCCGGAGGAGTGGAAGCGGCAGTTCAATCATCCTGAGCTTGGGCCTATGCCGTTAGAGAAGAACCTTGCGCTATATTCCTGGCATGGGCGGCATCACGTGGCGCATATCACAGAGTTGCGCAAGCGCATGGGCTGGTGAGTGCAGTCGGGACGACACGAATTCTGGTGGCACACGCGGGATTCTCTTACAATCATTGCGCATGGGTTTCCAGTACATACCCACCCCATGCCATCACACATGGGGACACTAATGCTGAATCATACGATTGCGCTGGTTGCGTTCGCCTTCATCGGACTCTTGACGATCTCCACTCCTGCCGCGGCATCCGATGCTAAGTTCGGGCCGTCGAACCCGTTTTATGCGCCCAGTACGTTACCGTTTCAGGCGCCTCCCTTCGACAAGATCAGGGATGAGGACTATCAGCCCGCCATTGAGGCGGGCATGGCCGAGGAACTGATTGAAGTACAGGCGATTGCGGATAATCCGGCGGCGCCGACCTTCGAGAATACGCTGGTTGCCATGGAGAAGACCGGGCTACTGTTCCAACGAGCGATGGCCGCCTTCGGCGCGGTCAGCGGGGCGAATACCAATCCTGTATTACAGAAAGTACGTACCGAGGAGGCGCCGAAGCTGGCCGCCCACTACGATGCGATCTACTTGAACGCCAAGTGCTTCGCTCGCGTGGCCGCCGTTTACCAGCAGCGCGCCTCGCTAAAGCTCGATGCGGAATCGTTGCGGCTGCTGGAGGTGACCTATGACAGGTTCGTCCGCTCTGGCGCGAATCTCTCGGATGCCGACAAAACCGAATTGAAGAAGCTGAACGAGGAAATCTCGACGTCCTCGGAAGCCTTTTCGACAAAACTTCTCGCCGCAACCAAGGACGGGGCCTACGCCACTTCAGATAAGAGTGCACTGGCGGGCTTGAGCGATGCGCAGATCGCCGCGGCCGCGCAGGCGGCGCAGGGCCGCAAGCAGGCAGGCTATGTTCTCCCGCTGCAGAACACCACCCAGCAGCCGAACCTGGCTTCGCTCAGCGTTCGGGCAACACGTGAAGCCATCTTCCAGAAATCGTGGAACCGCACCGAGCGCGGCGACGCCAACGACACGCGCGACAACATATCGCGTCTGGCACAGCTGCGTGCGCGAAGGGCACAACTGCTTGGCTATCCCAACCATGCGGCGTGGAAGTTGGGAGACCAGATGGCCAAGACTCCCGAGGCAGCGTTGAAGTTCATGGATGCGCTGGCGCCCGGCGCCACCGCCAAGGCAGCGCGTGAGGGCAAGGATATCCAGGATGTCATCGACGCGCAGAAAGGCGGCTTCACGCTACAGCCCTGGGACTGGGATTTCTACTCCGAACAAGTGCGCAAAGCGAAGTACGATCTGAATGAAGCCGAGGTCAAGCCATACTTCGAGCTGAATAACGTACTCGAAAACGGCGTCTTTTACGCGGCCACTCAGCTCTACGGAATCACCTTCAAGGAACGCAAGGATATCCCGGTCTACCACCCGGATATTCGCGTCTTTGAGGTCTCGAACGCAGACGGCAAGCCACTGGCACTTTTCTATTGCGACTATTTCAAACGCGACAACAAGAATGGCGGCGCGTGGATGGATAGCCTGGTGAGCCAGTCGAAGCTTCTGGGCACGTTGCCGGTGGTCTTCAACGTCGCGAATCTGCCGAAGCCCGCGCCGGGCGAGCCAGCCCTCATCACCTATAGCGACGTAACCACCATGTTCCACGAGTTTGGACATGGCCTGCACGGCATGTTCGCAAACACCGAGTATCCGAGCCTGTCGGGCACATCGACAGCCGCGGACTTCGTGGAGTTTCCTTCACAATTCAATGAGCACTGGGCGCTCTATCCCGCGGTCTTCGACCATTATGCTAAGCACTACAAGACGGGCGCACCCATGCCAGCCGAACTGGTAGCCAAGATCAGAAAAGCTGCGAACTTCAATCAGGGATACAAGCTGACGGAACTGGTCGCAGCCGCCGAGCTCGACATGCAGTGGCATACGCTTCCGCCCAGCGCACCACTCCAGCAGCCAGATGCGTTCGAGAAACAGGCGCTGGAGAAGACGCACTTACTGTTGAGCACGGTGCCGCCGCGTTACCGCTCCAGCTATTTCGCCCACATTTGGGGCGGAGGCTACTCTGCCGGCTACTATGCTTATCTGTGGGCGGAGATGCTCGACGACGACGCCTACCAGTGGTTTGAGGATAACGGCGGTCTGACCCGCGCGAACGGCGACCGGTTCCGGCAGATGGTGCTGTCCCGCGGCAACACTGAGGATCTGGCGAAAATGTATGCAGCGTGGCGCGGCAGAGACCCAAGCGTCGAGCCCATGATGAAGGACCGCGGTTTGCGGGAGTCAGGACAGTAAGCGCGGAGCCCGACGCCGGCGGTTGCGCGCGCAGCGGGTGGAAGGCTCGGGCTGACCGAAGATTCATCGACCATCAAGCTTGCGCTCTATGCCTGGCGGCATCGCGTCGCGCATGTCACTGAGTTACGTAAGCGCATGGGGTGGTGAAGGCACGAGCGTGATCATGGGCATGTTCGACGCCTAGACTCGTGTTCGTTTCTGGAGGTCACTTGACGATATACCACGCATTGCTGGCATTCACTCTGGCTGCTGGGCTCCTAACGATTACGCCAGGGATCGACACCGCTCTCGTATTGCGGACCGCAGCGGTGGAAGGACCACGGCGGGCGATGCTCGCCGGGGTCGGCGTCTGCTGTGGCTGTTTGATGTGGGGGCTTGCGGCGTCAGTGGGGTTGGGGACGCTGCTCGCGGCTTCCCGAGTCGCCTACCACGTACTGCGGATCGCGGGGGCGTGCTATCTGACCTTTCTCGGCACCAAGATGTTGCTGCGCAAACACCAGCCTGCTTCGGCTATAGATGACGCCCCGTCATCGCCTGCATGTGGGCCTGGCAGCACAAGCGCACCCAGGTGGTTCGTTCGCGGGCTCCTGACGAACCTTCTCAACCCTAAAGTGGGCATTTTCTACATCACATTTCTGCCGCAGTTTATTCCTGCCCGAGTCTCTGTGACCTCATTCAGTATGCTGCTCGCGGCGATTCACGCGATCGAGGGCATTCTCTGGTTCTGCCTGCTTATTCTTGCGACGCGTCCGGTCTCGCGCTGGTTGCATCGTCCGTCCGTGGCCCGAACGCTGGACCGGACAACGGGTGCGGTGCTCGTCGGGTTCGGACTGGAGCTTGTGTTCGACAACCGGCATTGATGCCGCACGCCTCAGTCATCTGCATTCCGGGGGGGAACTCAAATCATCATCTGCAGGCGCCACACCAAGTAACTGACTGCTTCTCTCAGCACTGCTTCCACGCGCTGCAATGCGGCGTGCGGACGGGAATCGGGCCGCGGCGCGGTGTACACCTGCACATTCTCGTGTTGCAACAGCTTGCGAATGCGGAAAACGTGGTAGGCGTCGCTGACGGCCACGCAACTTCGCATGTGGTTGGCGCGCATAATGACGGCCACTCGTTCCGCCGATTGTGCCGTGTCGGTGCCCTGAGTCTCGGCGATCAGGCTGGCGTCGGGAATTCCACGGCTCATCAAGTAATCGTGTCCCACCCCGCCTTCACTGAAGCTGGGATCCGCTGCCGCGCCGCCGGTGGTGATGACCACCGGTGCAATGCCTTGCCGAAAAAGGTCGAAGGCATGGTCCAGGCGGGCGCGGTAGACGGGCGAGGGACGCCCGGAATATTCGGCCGCCCCGAAGACGACGATGGCGTCGGCAGAATGGATCTGATCTTCCGTGGCAGCACGGACGATGCCCGCGCAAATCGAGAGGAAGTAGGCCAAGGTTCCGGCCACAACCAGCGCCAAAATATAGCGCGCCCAAGGACCGGCAGCGCGCGGCTTCTCTTCTACTATCATCCTTGTGCGAAGAACTCGGAAATTTCTTGAGAGGTTATCGCGCCTTCGCGCAGGATGCGCCAGCGCGCTTCCTCGTCCGTGAGGTCGATGATGGTAGAGGAGACTTCGCGCGGCGAGGCGCCGCCATCCACGATGATAGAAATGCGGCCTTGCAACTGATCGCGCACGGCTTCCGCCGTGGTGCATTCGTTTTCACCGCTGAGGTTGGCAGAGGTCGCGGTGATTGGAATACTGGCCGCTTGCACCACGGCCAGGGGAATCTTGGCGTTGGGTATGCGCAGGGCAACGTTTCCGGTGTTGGCGGTCACCTTCAGCGGCAGCCGGGACGCGGCTTTCACAATGATGGTGAGCGGCCCCGGCCAGAAGCGTCGCGCCAGCTTGTAGAATTCCTCGGGCAGGGGCCGTGCCAGTTCTTCAGCCTGATCCACACTCTCAATCAGCAACGACAGCGGCTTGTGGCGGGAGCGGGACTTGATGTCATACACGCGATCGACCGCCAGAAGATTAAAGGGATCAGCGGCCAGCCCATAGAAAGTATCTGTCGGCATGCCTAGCACCTCGCCGGCACGAATCTGGTCGGCGGCGTAGCGAATCAGCGACGCCTCCGGGTTGGTGCTGCTTATCTTGAGGATCTCGGCGCGCACACCGCTCCTTCTGGAAATGTTCTGAGAACGCGAAAGTTAACATACCATGAACTCGCCGTGCAAGCGGTAGAAACGGGTATGATTCTTCCAGGAAAAGCCCTTGAAGAAGAACTCTGTCGGGTCCAATTCGGAGGTTAGCGACCGGCTGCGCCGCGTCGAAGGCCGCCACAACGCGCTGGTCAAAGACCTGCGCAAGGCGTTTTCCCATGGCGATCTGACCGCCGATGGCCACTGCGCCGTTGAAGGCATGCGCATTCTGGAAGAAGCCATCCGCAGCGGGCTTCGCTTCCGCGCCGTATTCTTTAGTTCGTCAGCTCTGGCCAGAGCCGAACGCCTGTTGCCCCAGCTCGCGGCCTACGTGGAGACCTTGCTGCTGCCTGACAAGCTGTTTGCCACTGCCGTGCCCAGCGAATCCCCGCAGGGTGTAGCCGCCTTGGTGCGCTGCCCGGCCTTCACCGTGAACGACGTGCTGGCGAAATCGGCGTCCGGACCGGTGCTGGCGATTTCGGGTGTACAAGATCCAGGAAATCTGGGGACTATCCTGCGGTCGGCGGAGGCCTTTGGCGCCGCGGGTGTGCTGCTCGGAGAAGGCACAGTGAGCCCCTTCAACTCGAAAGTCGTGCGCGCCTCGGCTGGATCGGTGTTCCGCCTGCCGATTGCCAGAGTGAAGCTGGGAGAAGTCTTGCCGCAAATGCGTTCTGGCGGCTGGCGGCTGGTGGCAACATCCTCACACAAGGGAACCCCGGTGCACGAGGCGCGACTGACCGGGCCGTTGGCCATCTTCATTGGCAGTGAGGGTGCCGGGCTGCCGCGCGATCTTCTGGCCCAAATGGACGAAACCCTGGCCATACCGCATTCGCCGCAGGTGGAATCGCTGAATGCGGGGGTAGCGGCAAGCATCGTGTTGTACGAGGCAGCGAGGCAGAGGCAATGACAAACCTCACCACAGAGCCACCGAGACACAGAGAAGACGACGAGCCGAGAGACCCGCGTACAAGCCCGATCATCGGTGCCGCAATCGAAGTTCACCGGCATCTCGGCCCTGGTCTGCTCGAATCGGCGTACGAAGAGTGCCTGTGCCGCGAACTCCATCTCCAGGAAATGGAGTTTAGACGCCAGCTTGAGCTTCCCGTGATATACAAAGGGCTAAGTCTGGACTGCGGCTACCGGATCGACTTGATCGTGCAAGATGAAGTGATTCTGGAATTGAAGTCTGTGGAGAAACTACTGCCGGCGCACCAGGCCCAACTGCTTACGTACATGAGATTGGCTGGCAAGAGAGTCGGCTTACTTATCAATTTCAATGTGCCGCTGCTGACGCAGGGTATCATTCGGAGAGTTCTTTAGTTTTTGCCTTCTCTGTGCCTCTGTGTCTCTGTGGTGAAATGGGTTTTCATGAGTCTCTTCCAAACCACTCCGAACCCCGACAACTCTAGCGATCGCACCCGGCCGCTTGCCGATCGCATGCGTCCGCGGAACCTCGACGAGTTCGTCGGCCAGGAGCACCTGGTCGCTCCCGGCAAGCCGCTGCGCACGCAGATTGAGCGCGACGATCTGGGATCTCTCATCTTTTGGGGACCACCCGGCACTGGCAAAACAACCTTGGCGCAGATTATCGCCCGCGTCACCAAGGCAGAGTTCATTGAATTTTCCGCCGTGCTCGCCGGGATCAAAGAAATCAAGCAAGTGATGGCCGAGGCCGAGCGCGCCCGTCAGTACGGCACGCGCACCATCGTCTTTGTCGATGAGATTCATCGCTTCAACAAAGCGCAGCAGGATGCGTTTTTGCCTCACGTAGAAAAGGGCAACATCCGGTTGATCGGCGCTACCACCGAAAATCCCTCGTTCGAGATTATTTCGGCGTTGCTCTCGCGCAGCCGCGTCTACACGCTTAAGCCGCTCACCGAAGATCAAATCGTCCTGCTGCTGAAACGCGCTCTGGCGGATTCAGAACGCGGCCTGGGAGCCATGAATCTACGCGCTTCCGACGAAGCGCTTGCCAAGATCGCCTCCTATTCCAGTGGCGACGCGCGCACCGCTTACAACGCACTGGAAGTTGCCGCGTCGCTTGCCGGCGGAGCTAAGACCGCAATCACTGACGCGATCGTCCACGATGCTCTTCAGAAGCGCGTCCTGCTGTACGACAAAGCCGGCGAAGAGCACTACAACCTGATCTCCGCGCTGCACAAATCCGTTCGCAACAGCGATCCCGATGCAGCCCTCTACTGGCTGGCACGCATGCTCGAAGCCGGTGAAGATCCGTTGTACATCGCCCGCCGCGTAGTGCGCATGGCGGTGGAAGATGTCGGCCTGGCCGATCCCGGCGCGCTGTCTCTATGTATGGCTGCTCGCGATGCCGTTGATTTCATCGGCATGCCGGAGGGCAATCTGGCGCTGGCCCAGGCGGTCGTGTATCTGGCGCTGGCACCGAAGTCGAATGCGCTATACACCGCCTATTCCGAGGTCCAGCAGGACGTGGAACAAACTGCCGCTGAGCCGGTGCCGCTGCATCTGCGCAATGCGCCGACTGGTTTGATGAAGGGGATGGGTTACGGTCAGGGGTACAAATACGCTCACGACCTGGAAGACAAGGTCGCCGACATGCAGTGCTTGCCGGACAATCTGCGGGACCGCACTTATTACCATCCCACCGGCGAGGGCGTCGAAAAGCGGATCCGCGAACGACTGGAGGAGGTTAGGAAGATGAGGAGCAGGAAGGACGCCGGTTAGGCGTTTCAGCACCCAGCCTCAGCCTCATCTTCTGAGCCCTTCCTGCTCGCTCGCGCGTCTAACCTTGGAAAGGAGAACGACCGTATGAATCCCCCAGCTTCATCTGTTTCTGCCCCACAAGAGACTCGATCCAGCACTTCATCAACTTATTCCGTGAAATCCTATTCGGCACGCAGCGCGACTTCAGCGCTCGTCCCGGACACTATCAAACGCCGCGAGCCTCGTCCGCAGGACGTGCAGATTGAAATTCTTTACTGCGGAGTTTGCCACTCCGATCTTCACCAGGTCCGCGATGAGTGGCGTGAGGCGCTGCCGACGGTTTATCCGTGCGTGCCGGGCCACGAAATTGTTGGCAGAGTGACCCGCGTGGGCAAGGCGGTGAAGAAGTTCAAGGAAGGCGATCTCGCCGCTGTCGGCTGCCTGGTGGATTCGGACCGGGTATGCGAAAACTGCCGCGCCGGCCTCGAACAATATTGCGAGGCGGTTCCCACCTTCACCTACAACAGCGAAGACAAAGTGCTCGGCGGAGTTACTTATGGCGGCTACTCCAGCAGTATTGTCGTCGACGAGGCCTTCGTGCTGAAAGTTTCCAACAAGGTAGATCTCGCCGCGACCGCGCCGCTGCTTTGCGCCGGAATCACCACC
>JBKQLO010000168.1:0-35881 GCA_052147055.1 Terriglobales bacterium | reverse complement strand
AACGCCTCGATCATTCCCCGAGAGTGCGGCACATTCAACTCGTATCCTTGCCCCCGGTAGCGCACATCCACGCTCAAATCAAATCTGATTGTTCCTTTCCACCCCTCACGTCGAAAGTCCTCCTGCGCCTTCCGCCGCAACGCCAAGAACTCTTTATCCAGCCTTGCCCCCGGCAACTCGTCCAAAGTTCGCCACAGCACCGTCCGCGAATAATCTCTCACCACGTCGCTAACCAGAATTCCATACGCCGACAACGCCCCCGGCAGCGCCGGCACAATCACCCGCGGGATGCCCAGACCTTCCGCTAATTCGCAGGCATGCAGACCCCCCGCCCCGCCGAAAGCCACCAATGCAAACTCACGCGGATCATAACCTCGCTCAATCGAAACCACGCGAATCGCCTTTTCCATGGTCGCATTGACCACGCGTACCACCCCCGCCGCAAACCGTTCGACTGAAAGTCTGGGGCCTTGCTTCTTCAACCATTCCGCAATCACCCTGCGTGTGCGCTCCACATCGAGCCTGAAATCTCCACCCAGAAAACAGTCGGCTTGCAGCCGCCCCAAAATCAGATTGGCATCGGTCACCGTGGGCTGCATTCCCCGTCCGTAGCAGATCGGCCCCGGATCAGCCCCCGCCGATTCCGGTCCCACCCGCAACGCCTCCGCCGCGTCGAAGCGCGCAATCGAGCCTCCGCCTGCTCCAACGCTGTGAATGTCGAGCATCGGCACTCCCACCGGAAGCCCGGCGATTTCCGATTGCCCGCTCACCCGCACCTCGCCCTCCACCAGCGCCACGTCAGTCGACGTTCCGCCCATGTCGAACGAAATAATCCGTTCGCACCCACTCCGCCGCGCCATCGCCGCCGCACCCACCACGCCTCCCGCCGGCCCCGAAAGCACTGTCCGCGCCGGCTCCCGCGCAGCCGAACTCAGCGTGGTAATCCCGCCGTTCGACTGCATCACAAACACTCGTGCATTTCCCAGCCTTTGCTTGAGATTCCCCAAATACCGCTCCATCACCGGCTGCAAATACGCGTTCACCACCACCGTACTCGTCCGCTCATACTCCCGAAACTCCGGCAATATCTGGTGCGAAACCGAAAGCGGCGCTCCCAAGTGGCCTAACGCATTCGCCACTGCATTTTCGTTCTTCGGATTCGCAAACGAAAACAACAACGAAACTGCAACCGCCTCCGGCTTCTTCGCCCCGACCTTCTCCGCCAACTCTCGCAGCTCTGCCGGCGAAGGCTCTTGTAGAATCTCGCCTTCGCTGCTCACGCGTTCGTTGACTCCAAAACGCAAATCGCGCGGAACCAGAGGCTCCACGCGATCAAAGAAGAAGTCGTACAACTTCGGCCGCGCCTGCCGTCCAATCTCGATGACATCCTCGAACCCAGCCGTAGTAACCAGCGCCACCCGTGCGCCCGTGCGTTGCAGCAAAGTATTGGTTCCGACGGTAGTGCCGTGCAGCAGCGTAAGCGCACCTCGCGCCCCGATTTTCTCCAGCGCCTCCGCAATCGCACGCGACGGATCATCCGGCGTAGAGAAAACTTTCAGCATGCGGATGCGCCCGCCCTCGACCCACACACAGTCGGTAAACGTTCCGCCGGTATCGACGGCGATACAAAGTGGTTGTGCGCTTCGTGGCATGGGCTGAACGAAGGTTAGGTTAACATTCCACCCTCTACGGGTTTACGCTAGTCAACGCAAACGTTGGGATTTCAACGATTTCCTTTGTGCTCCTTTGTGCCCTTTGTGGTTAATTAGAACTGCCAGCGGTTGATGCTGACCCGGAGGTGACATCATGCGGTATGAGTTCCTGGTCGAAACCTACTCCACCGAGCGAATAAAGATCCTCAGCGTCTGGAGCGAGTTCCGCGACGCTGACTTGCCGGTTCGCCCCAGCCCCGGCGACCCTCGCGGCCGCAGCGTGCATGAGCAGATGGTGCATCAATGCGTGAGTGAAGATCTGTGGCTTCGCACCATGCTCGGCATCGACGTGGGCGCTCCTCCGCTGCCCAAGCAAGAGACTCGCCTCGAGTTCATCAAGCGCTACGCCGAAGACTCCGGCAAGCGCCTGGCCGTATTTCAAGCCAAAGACGAATCCTGGTGGGAAGGCAGCGCGACCTTTTTCGATGTGCAACGGACCTGTGCCTGGGTGATGACCCGGCGTCTGACGCACACTTCCCACCATCGCGGACAACTGATGGCGATGCTGCGCATGCTGGGCCGCGACCTGCACAGCAACTACGGCCCCACCGCCGATACCGGCGGCCTCATGCAAAATCGCGCTCCCACCATTTATGCCTACCGCAGCGTTGCCGCGTTACTCGTGGGAGAAGCCGCGGGCGGCGCGAAGACCAAATTGCGGGATCCGGAGGAAAACCTGTCACCGAACGGCCGGGCGAACGACCAACGACCAGCTGAAACGCTTCTACTCGTGCGCCGCAAACGCCAGCGACAACAACGTCTTCTGCTCCAATTCGTGCGCCTTGGCCGATCCCGTCGCCGGACTCGGACTCGCCGACCGCTTCACCGAACGCACCGACCGTGCTCCTGCCAGGTGCCGCAGCCGTGGCAGCATGTAGAACAACGCGCCCATATTGGCCGGCTCTTCCTGTACCCAGACAATCTCACGCGCGTTCGCGTGACGCCGCAATTCCGCCGCCAAGTCAGCTTCCGGGAACGGATAAAGCTGATCCACAAACACGATCGCTGTCGAAGTATCCTTCCGTCGCCGCCGCTCCGCGCGCAATTCATGGCCAATCTTCCCCGTGCACAGCAATAGCCGCTTGCCATCGCTGACTTCCTGGTCCGGCACCACTCCAAGAAAATGCGGCCGGGTAAAATCCTCGATCCGAGACGACGCATCCGGATGCCGCAACATGCTCTTCGGCGTAAACACCACCAGCGGCTTGCGCCAGTGCGACAATGCCTGCCGCCGCAACAGATGAAAATATTGCGCCCCATTCGAGGGCTGGCAGATTTGGAAATTGTCCCGCGCCGCCAGTTGCAGAAAGCGTTCAATGCGCGCGCTGGAATGTTCCGGCCCCTGGCCTTCATGCCCATGCGGCAGCAACAACACCAATCCCGAGAGCAGCCCCCACTTGTCTTCGCCCGCGCTTACAAACTGATCAATCACCGCCTGCGCCACGTTGGCAAAGTCGCCAAATTGCGCCTCCCACATCACCAGCGCTTCCGGATAATCGCGGCTGTAGCCATATTCAAAGCCCATTACCGCCGCTTCCGACAATGTCGAGTTATAAATGTCGCAGCGCGCCTGATCTGCGGCAATATTTTGCAGCGGTACATACTCCTGCTCGTTCTCCACATCCACCAGCACCGAATGCCGCTGATTGAACGTGCCCCGCCGGCTGTCCTGTCCTGACATCCGCACCGGCACGCCCGCCTTCACCAGGCTGCCCAGCGCCAAAGCCTCGGCCATGCCGTAATCCACCGGCCGGGTGCCATTTCCCATCTCCGACCGCTGCTCCAGCAACTTCTTGATCTTGGGATGAATGTGAAAACCTTCGGGATAAGCCGTCAACTGTTCCGCGATCTCGCTCAGCTCTTCTCGCGGCAACCCGGTCTCCACTTCGTATTCAGCTTTGTGACGTCCGCCTTTGTAGGCGTCCCAGTATTTCGGCAACTCGCGCAGAGTCGGCGCCTTGCTGATGGATCCAGCCTGTTCCTGCGCCGTCTCAAGTTCCGTGCGAATCCGCTGCGCCTGCTCCTGCGCGTTTTCGATGCCCGTGTCCTCCGCGTAAATCTCCCACAACGGCGGATGCTCCTTGATCGCCTTATACAGCCGGGGCTGAGTGATGGTGGGATCGTCGATTTCGCTGTGGCCGTGACGGCGGTAGCCAATGATGTCCACGACAACATCGCTGCCAAACTGGTAGCGGTACTCCACCGCAATCCGCCCGATGCGAACTACCGCGTCCACGTCTTCGGCGTTCACATGGAAAATGGGAATGGATTGCCGCCGCGCGATTTGCGCCGAGAAAATTGAAGAGTGCGACTCGCGCGACACCGTGGTAAACCCAATCAGATTATTGGCGATGATGTGGATGGTCCCACCCACCGTGTAGCCCGGCAAATCCGCATAGTTCAACGTCTCCGCCACAATGCCTTGCCCGGCAAACGCCGCATCCCCATGGACCAGCAACGGCAAATACTTTTCTTTTCCGCCATCTCCCGCGCGGTCCTGCTTGGCGCGAGTGCGCCCGATGGTCACCGGATCCACTGCCTCCAAATGGCTGGGATTCGAAACCAGATGAATGTGAACTTTGTTCCCGCTGCGGGTCGGATACTCGCCCGTTGCGCCCATGTGGTACTTCACATCGCCGCCGCCCAACACGCTGCGCGGATCCACATCTTCAAAGCGGGCAAAAACTTCCTCCAGCGACCGCTGCGCCACCTGCACAATCACCGTCAGCCGTCCGCGATGGCTCATCCCCATCACCAGTTCGATGGCTCCCCGCTGTCCGGCAGCTTCCAGAATCTCATCCACCAGCGGGATCAGCGCCGTCACCCCTTCCAGCGAAAACCGCTTGGTTCCCAGATAACGCTGCTGCAACACCTGCTCAAAGCTGTCGGCTCGGATCAGTTGCTCCAGCACGCTCTGCTGATCGACTTCGCCCTGCGGCCCTTCCATCCGCTCCTGAATCCAGCGTCGGCGCTCCGGTTCTGGGATGTGCATGAACTCCACTCCCACCGTCCCGCAGTACACCCGCCCCGCCTCCCGCGCGAATTCGCCTTCCCTCGGCAACTCGGCTCGCACCGGCGGACGAAAAAACCCCAGTGGATCGAGGTCCGTCTCCAGATATCCCCAGCGGCGGTAGGCCTCAAACACACGCTCCCGCTCGCCGTTCGGAGCCTCAAGAACCCCGGTCCTTGTTCCGTTTGTTTCAGTCTTGGATCGCGCTGCCATAGGTCTGCTACTAGGATAATGGATGCGCGGCATGGCTGTCAGATTCACAGCACCCCATCCTACCCACGTAGGACGCCAAGCACACGAAGGAAACCTTTGCACTAGACCTTCGTGTACCTTAGTGACCTTTGTGGTTAATGGTTCGTCTGGATCACAAAGCCTGAAGACAAAAAAACCGGCGCCAGCCGAGCATCAAATGACCGGCGCCGGTGCTCAAAAAACCTACTGGTTGAAGTCAAACATGTCGGTCAGATCGCCAATGGCCGGGCTGTTGGCCGGCACATAGGGGTTCAATCCGCTGATCGGGTTAGGTAGATTGTCGCGGCCGGTGGCGCTGACCGCGGGCAGGCTCCAGTTGTGTTCGATGAACTTCAGGATCGACACGTGATCGTAGTACGTGTGCACCACGCGTCCTCCGGTGGAAAAGGGTGAGATCACCAGAAACGGAATCCGGGTTCCGTCGCCGAAGAAATCGAGCGGCTGCACGTAACCGGAATCCCAGTACCCTCCGCCTTCGTCGAACGTGACCACGATCGCGGTGCTGGCCCACAGCGTCTGGTTCGCCTGCACCTCGGTCACAATCTTGCGCACAAAGGCTTCAAACAGGTCCAGCTTCGAGGACGCTGGATGCCCATCCAGAAAGCCCGACGGCTTCACAAACGAGACCGGGGGCAGCGTGCCCTCCTGGATATCGTTGTACAGGTCGGTGGTGTCCGCCAGGTGGGCCGCCCGCTGTGCGGGATTGGTCATGATGGAAGAGGTGTATTGCGCGAAATTACAGATATCGCAATACCAGTCGTACGGATTGGAAAACGTCGGGTCCTGCAGATAGATATTCCACTGGTCCCCGTAATACTTCCAGTTAATGTTCGCGGTGTTCAGGGTGTCCGCGATGGTATGAATCGGCGACGGCGGAATCGCGAATTCTCCGCTGTTCACCGTACCGTCTCCGTAGTAGCCCGGAGCGTAATTGTTCAGCAGGTAGTAGTACCCCGAAGCACAATTCGGGTTCGGTTTCGTCGGCAACGAACTTAAATAACTCAACACTTGTTTCACGCCCGGCTGGGTGGGGTCGGAGCAATTGCTGTAAGTTCCGCCGCCGTATCCATCCTGGGTGTACCAGTTGTTGGTTCCGGGTTGCGGGTTCGGGTTCTCAATCTCGTTGCTGGGTGGTGTGGCCACGTTCCCGTTGCCGTCGGTGTACCAGATGCCTTGGCCTGAGCCCAGCATCACGTGGTTGGCGCCGGTTCCGCCGTTTACCGCCTGGTGCATGTTGTCCGACAAGGTGTAATTCTGCGCCAGCCAATTCAGGTAAGGAGCATCGCCTTCATAGACGTTATAGAAGCCCATGGAGATCGAACCCTCCCCAGTGGTTTCCAGAGTGAAAGGTTGAGGCCGGGGATTGCCATTCGAGCCGGCGCCGATCGAGACTTCTACGTAGGGAAACAAATCGGCCAGACATCCGCTGGGGTTCTGCGGTGTCGCATAGGTGGCGTTGCAGTCCAGTTGCTGCCACATCTGGTAGAAGCGATGAACTGGACTGCCGGCGTAGGCATCGTAGGCCACTCCCGGCGTGAGTTGGTAGGGGCCGTTGGGCAGATTGTTGACATTCAGGATGCGCCGGTCGATCTTCCCCTGCTTCAATCCGGTTGCACCCGTGGTGAGTTGCCAAATGTCGCTGGTGAGCAACCCATTCTCATGTTGGGCAGCGGCATCCCAGGTCTGGAACGGGGCCGGATATTGGTCGCTGGGGAACTGCGGAGCCCCTTGGGTATTCGTCGGCGGCAATTTTGTCCAGGGCAGCTTGTTGCTCGGACTGACCTGGTAGGTTTTGGTGACGAATGCCGCATACTGCGCTCCCAGATTGAAATTGGGACCCGCGCTGCCGTCGATATTGATAATGCCCTTCGAGAGCAGGTTATCCACAGTTTGGCCCGCGGGCGGCTGATAGGTTGCGAAAACGTGATCGAAACTGCGGTTTTCGCCGATGATCACAATCACGTGCTGAATGGGAGTGGTGGTGTTCGGTTTGGTTTCCGCCACCAGGCTCGGCGGTTGTACCAAATTCATGACAGTAGACAACAACCCAGCACCCAGCCCAAGGTGCCGCCAGCCTGCGCGGTACAGGTTTCCTAATTGCATCACGATCCTCCAGGGGGATTTGGTTTTCTAGAGACCCCACGGTCAGCTTGCCCGCCGCCCGTGACAGTCGGATGATGCGAAGTTGAATCTTCGTTGAAAAATTCGCTACAGTTTGATGAACGACTGTGCGGAACGGGCGCGTTGACTACGCCCTCGCCCTTGCCTACTATCGAAGCGGAACCACAAGCTGAGCAAAACTGGCTACAGTCTTTTCCTTAATGGCGAACGATCACGAAAAAGAAGCCGCTGCCCGCGCCAGCCTGCGCTTTGTGCAGGACGGCAACATCGTCGGCCTCGGTACCGGCTCCACCGCAGCCCACGCCGTCCGCCTCCTCGGCGAGCGCGTCCGCGCTGGAATGAAGATTCGCGGCATTCCCACGTCTACTGCCACCAGAGACCTTGCTCTCACCGCCGGCATCCCACTCACCACCCTCGACGACTTCCAGCAACTCGATGTCACCATCGACGGCACTGACGAATTCGATCCCCAACTGAACCTCATCAAGGGCGGCGGGGGCGCGCTGCTGCGCGAAAAAATCATCGCTTCTGCATCAAAACAATTGGTGATTATTGCCGATTCCAGCAAGCAGGTCGCAACTCTGGGAAGGTTTCCGCTACCGGTGGAGGTAATTCCTTTCGCAGAATCGCTGATCGCGAAAAAGATTACGGCGCTGGGAGCAAAAGTCCAGCGCCGCCAGTCTGCCGACGGCAAACCTTTCATCACCGATGAAGGTCATCACATCTTAGACTGCCACTTCGGCCAAATTCCGGACCCGCCCTCGCTAGCGCGCACCCTCGAAGCCATGCCCGGAGTGGTCGAGCACGGCCTCTTCATCGGGATGGCCACCGTAGTAATGATTGCCAAGGGCGATGAAGTCCAGGAATTTCGCCGGAAATAGAAATCCGATTTTCAAGCGGGAGGCAACCCTCGATAGCACCGTGGAAGGGCACAGCTTCAAGAGCCTGCCCTGAGCGAAGTCGAAGGGTGCCGATGCGATCCGGGGAAACTGACGGCTTTAGCCGCCGAGGGCTACGAAGAATCCTACCCCACAATCTCCCTCATCGCCACCACCCCCCGTTCCACTTCCTCCAGCGTGTTGTAATGCGCCAACCCAATCCGCAAAAATCCGCCGTCTTTCTCCACATCCAGCCGTTCCGTAAGATTCAGCGCGTAGTAATTCCCGTCCCAAGTAAAGAATCCGCGTTCTCCCAACTTGGTTGCAAGCTCGAGCGGCGTGTGCCCCTTGATCCGCACGGCCATCGTCGGACACCGCCGGTCGAACTGTTTCGAATCGCTAATGCCATATAACTTCAGCCCTGGAATCTCCATCAGTCCGCGAATCAGCCTCTCCATCAGCCCGCGTTCGTGCTTCTGAATCGCCTCGAACGCCGCCAGCAAAGCCGCGCGCCGCGACCCCGCTGCCCGGTTCACGCTCCAGCCTAAACCCGCCAAATATTCCACGCACGCCGCGATCCCGGCAATGCATTCGTGATTCAGCGTGCCCCACTCCCAGCGGTTGGGAATCGCATTCGTGTTCGCCCGCACCTTATAAGGATGCAGCTTTTGCAGGTGCTCACGCTTCCCGTAGAGCACGCCCATGTGCGGACCGAAGAACTTGTAAGTCGAGCACACCAGGAAATCACAATCCAGCGCCCGCACATCAATCGCTCCGTGCGGCGCATAATGCACCGCATCGATGAAGGCCAGCGCCCCCTGCCCATGCGCCAGCCGCACAATCTCCTTCACATCATTGATTGTTCCTACCGCGTTCGACGCATAGCCCACCGCCACCAGCTTGGTCCGGCTGCCAATCTTGGCCGCCAGGTCCTCCATGTCGAGCGTGCAATCTTCTTCATGGATATCCGCCATCCGAATGGTGACCCCGCGTTCTTCTAACGCCTGCCAGGTCGAAACATTGGCATCATGATCGAGATGCGTGAGCACAATCTCATCTCCGGCGCGAAGTCCCTTGCCAACCGCGCGGCTCAGCGCGTACGTCAGCGATGTCATGTTCGCGCCGAACACCACCTCGTCGGCGTCGCATCCCAGAAAGTCCGCCATCGCCGCCCGCGCATTCGCAATCATGGCGTCGGTATTGCGGCTGGTGAGGTATGCCCCGCCGGTATTCGCGTTGTTACGCTTCAGATAATCCGAGATGGCATCAATCACCCGCTGCGGTACTTGCGTCCCGCCCGGCCCATCCAGAAATACCGCCGGTTGCCCATTCACTGGTTGCGAAAGAGAAGGGAACTGCGATCGAACCCATGCAATGTCGAAAGAGGTTTTTACTTCAGTTTGCAGCGTAGACAAAATAATGCTCCTCTAGATATTGGATTCCTTGGCCAACGACCAACGACCAACGACCTTTTACTCCACCGCCTTCACGAAATCCGCCAGCATCCCATACGCCGTAGCTTCGAGCCCAGGATTGCTTTCCGTAATCGCCAGCCCAGGAAAAATGTCAGTCTCAAAATATATGATCGACGAAGTCCCCGCGACCGATGCCATCGGATCGCTCAGCGGCACCTGCTCCGGCCGGACGCTTGCCCTCACCCGCGTACCTTCCCGCCGCGCCCGGCACACCAGTTTGTAAGGCTCGCCCGCAGCCCGCGCTGCCCGAACTCCATCCCCGCTCAACTTCCCAATCCCTTCGCGCTCGACTTCTTCCAGGCGGATCGAAACGCCCATCAGCACCGTCACCAGCGCTGCTACTTTCACCGCCGCATCCCAACCCTCAACATCGTGGCTCGGCTCGGTCTCCGCCACTCCCATCTGCTGGGCTTTCTTCAGCGACTCCTCAAAGCTCAACCCTTGTTCCATGCCGCCGAGAATCACATTTGTGGTCGAGTTCAGAATGCCGCGAAAGCCGCGCAACTCGACCGCCGGCAGACTGTCGCGAAACAAAGAAAAAATCGGTACGCCATCCATCACCGTTGACTCAAAGAAAAATTTCTTCCCCTTCGTGGCCGCAAGCGCGCTCAGTTCACGGTAGGCATGAACCACCGGTCCTTTGTTCGCCGTGATGGCGTGAGCGCCGCATTCCAGCGCCGCGCGAATGTGATCAATCGCAGGTTGTCCATCGGCAACACTTAGTGACGTGGCTTCAAACAGCACATCCGCCCGCGCTGCCTGCAACCAATCCCTGACCCCGTGTGGCGCGGGCGCCCCCGCCCGCGGCCGTTGATTTTGAATCCCGCTCGCGACCGGAGCCCCCAGCAACGCCCCAACCTCCACCCCACCCGCATCCGCTAACCATCCCATCCGCCGCGAAGCCACGCCCGTAACCCGCCAGCCGATCCCTCGCTGCCGCAGTTCCGCTTCTTTCTTCCGCAGCAAGCCAAGCAGCGTGCGATTGACGTTGCCGAACCCGAGCAGACACAGGTTATAGGTGTGAATGTTAGTCTCCACTGGCTCCGAGGACAAAATGCCCTCAGGACAACCGGCCTGACGCCGGCGCGACGGCGAGATCAGCCCATCGTGGTCGTGTGTTCAGGCCGGATCTTATAGATGACCCTCACTTCGCCCGCCTGCCGGTAGGGATACTTGTCCACGTCCAAATACTTCTTCGCCATCTTGTCAATATGCTCGTCGGCGCCGCGCTCGGTGATTTCCACCACCTTGCCACGAATCTCCAGATACCGGTAGGGATTTTCAGGATCGACAATCGCCAGTGCCACCCGCGGATCGCGGCGGACGTTCTTGTCCTTTTGCCGCCCCTTGGCGGAATTGAAAATCACCAGATCGCCTTCCACATCGCACCACACCGGCGTTACCTGCGGACGTCCGTCCGGCATGAGCGTGCCCAAGCTGGCAAACGCGCGCTTGTTGAACAGATCACGATATTTTTCCGGGATAGCTCCAGCCATTCCAAGCCTCCTTGTGTTGCGGTCGCACGCTGATCGGCGATCCAAAGAGATTATATCCGTCCGCCACCGACTGCGTGCGGATGTCCCCTACTGCTCTGTGCGACCCGATAGCCGCGCGTTTGGCTCGCTTCCTTACCAAAACCGCTCCTCTCTGCGATGAAACGCTTTTCGGGTTTCCTTCGTGAACCTTAGTGTCCTTTGTGGTTTACGCTTTTCTCTGCGAACTCTGCGAACTCTGCGACGAAATGCTTTACAATACTTGGCTCATTACAAGGCAAGCAGACGGGAACCCTATGCGCACCCGATTATCTCAAACCCTCGCCCTTGTTCTCGTACTCGCGGCGTCCCTTTTCGCCGCCAACCGCGCTCCCCGTCCCACCATTGTTTTCATGACCGATTTCGGCGTCGTCGACGATTCCGTCGCCATCTGCAAGGGCGTTATGTATTCCATCGCTCCCGACCTCCGCATCGTCGATCTCACCCACCAGGTCACCCCGTTTTCCATTCTCGACGGCGCCCGCTTCCTCTACGGAGCCACTGCCTACTACCCCGCCGGTACAGTGTTTGTAGTCGTCATCGACCCCGGCGTGGGCAGCTCACGAAAAGCCGTCGTCGTCAAATCCAAACGCGGCCAATATTTCGTGCTTCCCGACAACGGCCTCATGACCCTGGTCCAGGACCGCGATGGCCTCGAATCCGCGCGTGAAATCACTAATCCTGCCTGGATGGTTGGCGCTGCCTTGTCCTCCACCTTCCACGGCCGCGACATTTTCTCTCCTGCCGGAGCACACCTCGCTCGCGGCGATGATTGGACCCAGGTCGGCCCCGAGCTCGACGTTGCCAAACTCGTCCGCCTGGACATGGCTCCCGCAAAACTCGATGACCGCGGCCTAAGCGCCCAGGTCATCGCCACCGACGGTCCCTTCGGCAACTTGGTCACAAACATCAGCGGCGAAGACTTTCTCAAGCTCGGTTATGAGCGCGGTCAAACCGTGCCCGTGACCATCGGCACAACAAAACTGAAGCTTCCTTTCGTTCGTACCTTCAGCGACGTGCCCTTGCAGAAGCCTCTCCTGTACATCGACTCTCGCGGGCATGTAGGATTCGCAATCAATCAGGGAAGTTTTGCATCGATATACGCAATCAAACCGCCACAACCAATTTTCATTCCCCGCGCGGGGAAATAGCGCCTGACACCAGGAGGATTTTCATGAGCGCCCAACCCACCGTCTCCGGCAATCGCACCCCGATTTTTCCTGTCATCCTGACCGTCCTGCTCATGTCCAGTCTTCTCCTCGCACAAAGTTTCCGCGGTTCCATCCGCGGCCAGGTGGTCGATCCTCACGGCGATGTGCTCGCCGGAGCCAAGGTCACCGCCAAAAGCGCCACCACCGGCCTGGTTCGCGACACCATCACCGGCTCTGACGGCGCCTATGTCCTGGCCGAACTCCCCGTGGGTCTGTACACCGTGACTGCCGAATCCTCGGGGCTTTCCCCGGTTGCCGAGAATGTGGTGGTCAATGTCGGCCTCGACACCACCGCTAACTTCGACCTCACCACCCTCGCCCAGCGCACCGAGCAGGTCACCGTGTTCGCCGCCGCCCCTGTCATCGAACAAACCCGTGACGTTCTCGGCGAGGCGGTTGACCGCAAACTGGTGGACGAGCTTCCCCTCAACGGCCGCGACTTCGGCAAGCTCGTCGCCCTCGTCCCCGGCGTGACTGTCGAACCCGCCGGCGTGGCCGGCACCGAATTCGGCTTCGGCCAGTTCAACATCAACGGCAACCGTGACCGTTCCAACAACTACACTCTCGACGGCACCGACAACAACGACCCCTACTTCAACAACTCCGCGCTCAACCAGGTCGGAATCACCGGAGCGCCCGCAACTCTGCTGCCCATCGATGCCATCCAGGAATTCAATTTGCAATCCCAGTTCGCCGCCGAATATGGACGCAACAGCGGCTCCGTCGTTAACATCATCACCCGCTCCGGAACCAACAAGTTCCACGGTTCGGCATTCGAATTCCTGCGCAACAGCGCGCTCGATGCCCGCAACTACTTCAACACCGAATCCCGGAAGACCCTGTTCCAGAACAACCAGTTCGGCGGATCGCTCGGCGGCCCCATCGTAAAAGACAAAACCTTCTTCTTCATGGCTTATGAAGGCCAGCGGGAGAACGTCGGCTCCGACTTCCTGCTCAATGTGCCCACCCAGGCTCAGATCGCCGAGGCGCAAACCGTGGCCCTCGCCCAGGGACAAATTACCGCCATCAATCCCGCGCTCACCAAGATCCTGGATTTTTACCCCCAGAGCGCCACCGGCCAAATCGCGTCCGTCGTCAACGACAAGAACGATCTCGACAACTTCATCGTCAAAATCGACGAGAACCTCAGCAACACCGAACAACTTACAGGGCGCTACGCCTTCGGACAGAGCTACCAGATCTTTCCCCTCGGCAACAACGGTGGCTTTGGCAAAGGCTCGCGCCTGCCCCAGTTCTCGCAGACTTCGCCCACCCGCACCCAGGTTGCTTCTGTCAGCTTCCTTTCGACCCTGAGTTCAACTCGTATCAATGAGGTCCGCTTTGGCTACAGCCGCTACCGCACCTCGTTCAGTTCGCTCGATGCCAACTTCGACCCTGCCAGCATCGGCTTGGACTTCGGCACCGGCAAGCTGGGCCTGCCCGAATTCGATTTCTCCACTCCGCAACTGGAAAATCTTGGCGCGATCGGTTTCAGTGTTCCTCGCGGCCGCACCAGCCAGACCTATCAGATCCTCGACAACTTCACCTGGCTGCATGGCAAACACACCTTCAAATTCGGCGGCGAGTTCCACCGCGCCGCCGTAAGTAATTTCAACGACAACCTGGAGCGGGGAATTTTCGACTTCAGTCCCACCGGCCTTGCTGCCGATCCCGTCGTCGATGTGCTTGCCAACTTCTACCTCGGCAACGGCTCCGTCTCCGCCGACACCGGCAACACCCAGCGCACCAACTACAACAATGGCCTCAGTTTCTTTGCCCAGGACGACTTCCGCGCATCTTCCACGCTCACCCTCAACCTAGGCCTGCGCTGGGAATATTTCGGCCCGCTCAGCGAGGCCAACAATTTGCTCTCCAACCTCGCGCCCGACGGCACGCTCGCCATGGTCGGCACCCACGGTCTCAACGGGGTTTACAATCGCGACCTCAAAAACTTCGGTCCGCGTCTCGGTCTTGCCTGGACCCCGCTCCCCAACACCGTGGTGCGCATGGGCTACGGCATTTACTACGACTACGTCCCGCAGGACTTGCTCATTGCCAACTTCACCACTTCGGCAGGGGTCGACACCAATCCCATCGGTCCCTTGCCCGTGTTCGCGATGGCCTTCAATCAGAGCGCCTTCAATGGCGCCACTCCCGGCGTCCCGATTTTGACTCCTGTTACCACCGGCCCGTTCACCATTTTCGCCACTCCGCGCAATTTCCCCACTCCCTACAGCCAGAACTGGAATTTCAACATCCAGGAACGACTCGCGGAGAACACCTCGCTCGAAGTCGGTTATGTCGGCAGTAAGGGAACCCACTTGGTGCGCCTGCTTGACGCCAATCAGCCCGACGCAAATTTCAACTTCCCCAATCCTAACTTCGGCAACATGGATATGCTCGCTCCCATCAGTTCGTCCGTCTTTCACTCCTTGCAGACCACCTTCCGCATCCAGGCTGTGCATGGCTGGTCAGGTTTTGCCACCTATAACTATTCGAAGTCCATCGACGACGCTTCCGACGGCATCGATTTCACCGCCGGCGCCGCTTTTCCCCAAAATTCCTACGACCTACCTGCTGAGCGCGGCCCTTCGACGTTCGACACCCGCCACCGTTTCACCGGCGCTGCAAACTACGACCTGCCCTACTGGCATGTCCTGCCCAAGGCGCTGGGTACGGGCTGGGCTTTGAACTGGATCGCCAGTTTCCAGAGCGGCCGTCCCATCCCCATCATCACCGTGAACGACACTACCGGGCGTTTCTATTTCAACCAGCGCCCCAACGTCGTGGCCGGGATGAATCCCATTCTGCCCAACTGGAATCCGTTCACCGGATATCTCAACGCCAACGCTTTCGCCCAACCCGCGCAAGGAACCTTCGGCGATCTCGGCCGCGATGCCATCTTCGGCCCCGGCTACTCCAACCTGGATTTCTCAGTGACCAAGAATACGAAGCTCTACGAGCGCCTGAACCTGCAACTGCGCGCGGAATTCTTCAACATTTTCAATCACCCTAACTTCGCTTTGCCCGCTGGAGGCGTCAACCCCGGAGTCGGCCCCGCCGGCCTGATCTCCCAGACCCCGGACGTGGCCCAGGGCAACCCCGGCCTCGGCGGCGGCGGCCCGCGCGTAGTTCAATTAGCCGCCAAGTTCACGTTCTGAAGAGCCAGCCACGGATCTTCACGAATTCTCACGGATCAAAGTGACTCGATCCGTTGTTCATCCGCGCCAATCCGTGGCTGATTTACTTCTCAATATCCTCTGCGATTTCCGGAAGCACTGCCCTTAGCAGCCCCACGAAATCCCCCTTCACCCGCTCAGCCGTATCCAACACTTCCTGATGATTCAACGGCTGCTCCAGAATCCCCGCCGCCATGTTGGTCACGCACGAAATTGCCAGCACCTTGATCCCCAGGTGCCGTGCCGCAATCACTTCCGCAATCGTCGACATCCCCACCAGGTCCGCCCCAATCGTCCGCAAATACCGAATCTCCGCCGGAGTCTCATAGCTCGGCCCCAGCAACCCGGCATACACGCCTTCATGCACCGTCTTCCCCAGCTTTCGCGCCGCTTCGAGCGCCATCTCCCGATACGGCTTGCAGTACGCCTGCGTCATGTCTGGAAAGCGCGGTCCAAAGAGCTCCTCATTCGCCCCCACCAGCGGATTCTGTCCCTGCAAATTGATGTGATCGGAAATCACCACCAGCGCGCCCTGCTTGTAGTTGGTATTGATCCCACCCGCCGCATTGGTGATGATCAGCGCCCGAATTCCCATCCGTCCCAGCACCCGCACCGGAAACGCCACCTGCTCCGCCGAAAGCCCTTCGTAGAGATGCACTCGCCCCTGCATCGCCGCCACTGCAACGTCTCCCGCCTTCCCAATCACCATCTGTCCTGCGTGTCCAACCGCGGTCGAACGCGGGAACGACGGAATCTGCGAGTAGGGAACTCGCGCCGCATCCGAAAGTTCATCGGCAAACGCACCCAGGCCCGAGCCCAGCACCACGCCAATCTTCGGACGCAGCAAGCTCTGCTCCAGCAGAAACCCAGCAGCGTAATCAGCACGAGGATAAGTGTCAGTCATGAAGCACTTAGCATTTAGCGCTTAGCATTCGGGAATCATGGCCCTGCAAAGCTTACCACCAGCCGTAATGGCCAGATGCCAAGTGCCAAGTGCTAATGGCTGAATGCTGACTGCTGATTGCTGATTGCTTTCTCAAACCCCTCCAACTCCCCCTCCAATTTCCACTGCACCCTGGCCCGTTCGCTGCCGTCAAGAAACTTCTGACACCCAGCCGAAGTCTTTCCGCCAAGCGAACCCGCGCACGCGCTCACCAAGCGAAAATTCTTCGCATCGCTCCACAAACTCGCTCCCGGCAAGAAGCTGTGCTCCAGCGAATTCCGCGCCATGCGCTTCAAATCCTTATAGGAAATCGCGTACTCTTCCACCGCCCGCAGATACTCATGCGTCATATCCGACCGCGAAACCCCTTCATCATCCGTCGCCAGCGCCACCGGCACTCCATATTTCATGTATACCGGCAAAGGATGCCCAGCGCCTGCCACCCCCAGAATCACGTCATTCGACGTCAAACAAATCTCCACCAGCACGTTGCGCTCCGCCATCTCCAGCAGCAACCCCACCGGATCACGCTCATTCATCACATCCACGCCATGCCCAATCCGCTCCGCATGTCCGCGCTCCACCGATTCGCGCACATGAAAAGTCAGCCCATCCGGCGGCACCAACCCCATGGCCAGTTCGCCGGCGTGCAAGCTGATGTGCACCTTGGGATAAATCTCATGCAGGGTATCGAGCATCTTCATGTGCAACTCAAAATCGTGCATGGGCACGTACCAGTCTTCCGCCATCACCAGGTTCAATCCCACAAATCGCGGATCAACAGAAGCCAGTTCAAATCCTAGCAGGATCTGCGCAAACACCTGCTCCCGCGGTAACCCCCGCAGCACCTGATAAAGATACCGCACCTTGACCTCGCATCCCGGCGCTGCCTCCGGCGTGCCGCACTTGAGCCCGGCGTGCATTTTTTCCTCGTCCTCGGTAAGCTTCTTGCTGGTTGCCGCGGCCACATCCTTCAATCCGCCGGCCAGCAATTTCTCCCGCAATTTCGGCAGTTGCTCATCCCAACCGATCTTCGCTCCCAATTGCGCCGCCTGCGCTCCATCCGCCGTATGCATCAATTCCAGAAACTGCAAGTGGTCCGCCGCCGCCTGTGTCACTGCTTCCGCAATCATCTCCGCTGTGTGGTTATGTGAGGCCAGGCTGAACTTATCGAACGTCGCAAAAAAGTGGTCATGCCCCGACTCTTCGCCCTGAATCCAGTTCCGCATCGACCAACCATCGATCATGGTGTGGTAAAGAATATGATCGCCATACGCGCAACTCACCGCCGGCTTGCTCGTGAACTTCTCGCACGACGCATCGCAAGGCGGCGCCATCAGCACCGCCGTAATGCGGTCCACGCACAGCCCGTCGTCGGCCGCAAGATCAATCCAGCTTTCGGCATATATGCTGCCGCTCAAGTGGTTGTGCAGATCGCCGCCCTTCGGCATCTCCCGCAGGAACGCCAGCGCCAGCAACGGCTGGCTCCGCACCGATTGCAAATACGCCGCCGTCCCCTCCTCGGCAGTTGCTTTGGACTGCGACCGCCCTACCGCCGGCGACAGCCCCAGGCTGAGAACTAATATCCATCGACCAATCCGCTGCACCAGTCCTCCTCGATTCGTGGAACTCGGAATTGTAACTCTTTCATCCATTCCCGGGACTCCTCACGGCTCATCTCTCTCTTGAAACCATTGTCCAGAGCCATTTCTCCCGAATTTCAACAACCCGCCACTTCACTTATTCGCAGCTTGCAACCCGCTTCTCCTCCCATCTTTCCCCGTCAAGTCCACTTTCGTAGGCATTCCCGCCTCGGTCTGCACTAACCTCGCTGCACCCCCCTGTGAACCGCCCGCACTCCATTGATTTGCAAGCACATCCAGCCCCGCATTTTCTATTGACTGCATAAATAGAAGGAGTAAAACAGACTCGTTCTTTGACAACTTCTAGAGTTTTTCCGGTTGGTGCGGCGTCCGGGGCTCGAGCCCAGTCACTCTCTGCATCGCAAGATGACGGAGAGAAGGCGGGCAAGGGTCTATAGCAAAGCGCTGGTCGAGGAGAACAGGAAGATCTGTCGAAGGCAAGATAGAGTCCCGAGGCGTTGGGTTGATTTGTCCAGTTGGCGGTAAGCCCGGAGCCCGAACCAAGATCGCGCATCGCAACCCGCAAGGGCTGCCGTGAGAGCAGGTCGGTAAGGGTCTAAAGCGAACTACTGGCTGAGAGGAATGTTCCCAACACCACCTCGGGACTCTTAATTTTTGCAGTAGCCCGGGGCCGGTAGCTGGAAGCCCGGAGTTGGCTCTCCCCCAACGAGACTGGCTCTGACGCCCTGCGCCACGAGTCGCTAGCTTCCGCGCTGCTAGCTACCCGCCACGGGCTACTTACGGTCCCTCTGCTACCACCAATGGCTCTTTCGGCGCCAGCCGCGCCCGATATATCGTCGCCGGGCCCGATTCCCCCACTGCGTCCACATTGATCTGATAACTCCCGTGGGCCAGGTTTTCTCCAAACGGAATCTCCATTGCCGTCGTGTTCTTCTTCAACGAAAAATGCTGATACCCGAGTGCCGTCGCGCGTCCATCTTCATTCACTGCCACAATCACCATTGTCAGATCAAAATCCCGTTCCGTCTGATTCGAAACCACCACCGATCCCTCGGCCCGGCGCCCATTCACCCTAGGATATTTCCCCCACTGCAAAAACATCGGCTTGACCACCGCCAGTACCAGCTTCTGGTCTCTTTGGTATGCCGGCCTTCCACTATCCGTGACCGTCACCGTGAAACTGAACTCCCCTGCCTCGCTCGGAACTCCAATGAGCACACCTTCCGAGTGCAAACTCACACCAGAGGGCAACGATCCCTCCTTAACCTCCCACTTCAGCGGCGTAATTCCACCTTTCGCCGTCAGGTTGGTCTCATACTGCTGCCCGACAAAGGCCTTGGGAACGCTCGTGGTTTGAACCATCAGCGCTTCTCCCGTGGCGCCACCCTGCTGCGCCCCGCACACCGCGCAAAGCGCCAGTCCCAGCAGTCCGACCTTTAATAATTTTGTCATTCCGAGCCGCCCGTAGCCGCGCTCGCGCGTCGAGGGCGCGTCGAGGAACCTCCTTTTCGTACCGGCCATCCTCACCTTACCCCACCCCCCAAAAACTCATCCACCGCCTTAATAAACATTCCCGTCTGGTCCACAAACGTCATATGCCCCGAGTTCGGCAGCACCACCATCTTCGATCCCGCAATCTTCTCATGCATCGCCTGCGACAACGCCGGCTCGCACTCATCATGCTCGCCCACCACCATCAGCGTCGGCACTTTGATGCCCGCCAGCCGCTCCGTGTACTCCACCGACTTCAAATTCCCGTCAATGATGAACTCCCCATGCTCGCCCCACATTTCGCGATATAAATCCCACGCTTCTCCCAGCGCCGTCGGATCGTAATTCGGGTCCGGCCGATTGTGGTAGACATACGGAAAATATCCCTCACCCCACGCCGCAATCATGTACTCATTGGTGTAACGGTTCTTCTCGTAGTCCTTGCCGTGTCCGAATACTCCCTGCGCTTCCAGCCGGTCAATCCGCTCCCGCAACTCCGGCGCCATGTTCTGCTTCATGCGCACGAAAACCTGGTTCAACGCCGCCGAACTCGACCACGTGCTCGCCAGAATCAAGTGATTAAGATTGCGCTGATATTTGAGCGCATAAGCCTGCGCCAGCGCCCCTCCATAAGAATGGCCAAGCAGGCTGATCTTGCCCAATCCCAGCCCCTGCCGCACCCCTTCCACATCCTCCACCATATTCTCGATGGTGTACGCCGAACGATCTTCCAGCTTTTGCGATTTTCCCGAACCGCGCTCGTCAATGAAAATGACTTTATGATGACGCGCCAGCGGCAGCAGATAAGGCAGGAAATAGTCGTGTGAAGATCCTGGGCCGCCATGCAGAATCAAAAGCGGCTCCCCGCGCCCCATCATCGTGTAATAAATCATGACTCCGTTCGCGTCGACGAAGCCGTCCTGCACAGGATAGACGTGATCGCTCTGCGCCGCCGCTCCAACCGCCGCTAGAACCAGAACAATCAGGGAAAGAAGAGTTTTCATGATCTCGCCATCGTATGCCTGTAAGCCAGCGGCGAGCAATCGGAAGAACGAAGAATTGAGAAATTGAGAACTGAGTGGTGAAGCCAGAAGCTAGCAGCAAAATGCTAAGTGCCGAATGCGAAGTGCTGAGCGCTGAGTGCTGAAAACTACACCAACACCGCCTGATACTCCTCGTAAGCACCTTTGAAATCAGTAATCTTATGATCTCCCGCAAAGTGCCAAACCCGCGTAGCCACTTCGTCGACCAAATCCTCGTCATGCGAAACCAGAAACACCGTCCCCTGATAACGCTGGAGCGCAATATTCAAAGCATTGATCGACTCGAGATCCAGGTGGTTCGTAGGCTCATCGAACACCAGAACGTTCGGCTTTTGCAGCATCAGCTTGCAGAAAAGCAGCCGCGCCGCTTCGCCTCCAGAGAGAACTTCCGTCTTCTTGTCGGCATCATCGCGGGGAAACAGCATCTGCCCCAGCAATCCGCGAATCTCTTCATGCGCCGCCGCAGGGTTCCATTGATGCAGCCATTCAAAAGCCGTCATCCCCGGCTGGATCAGCGCGCGGTGGTCCTGCGCAAAATATCCCACCGCCGCCTCGTGTCCCCAAATCACTTTGCCCTTGGAAAGAAACGCCCCGTCGTAGCCGCTCGTCTTGCGCAGTTCCGCCTCAGGCGTAGTCGGAGAATTCGCCAGCAATGCATTAACCAACGTCGTCTTTCCCGCGCCGTTCCGCCCCATCAGTGCAATCTTTTCTCCACGCAACACGCTCGCCGTAAATTCGTTGACCACCTTCTTCTTGCCGTACGACTTGCTCACGCCTTCCAGTTCCAGAATATGTTTCCCCGACGGCCGCTTCTGCTCGAATTTCAAAAATGGCCGCTGAATGTTCGATCTCGCCAGTTCCGTCACTTGCAGGCGCTCAACCTCTTTACGTCGTGATTGCACCTGGCTCGACCGCGTACCCGCCGAGAATCTGGCAATGAACTCATTCAACTGCGCGATCTTCTTGCTGCGTTGCGCATTCTGACTTTCAATCTGCGACCGCACCTGCGTCTTCGCCACCACCATATCGTCGTAAGTGCCGGTATAAGTGATGATGGTCTCGTAATCGATGTCGGCAATGTGCGTGCAAATGCTGTTCAGGAAATGCCGGTCGTGCGAAATCACAATCAGCACGCCGTCATACTGATTCAAGAATCCCTTCAGCCAGTGGATCGAATCCAAGTCCAGGTTGTTCGTAGGCTCGTCCAGCAACAGCGCCTGTGGATGCCCAAACAGAGCCTGCGCCAGCAACACCCGCACTTTCTGCCCACCTTGCAACTCGCTCATTTTCTTCCCGTGCAATTCGTCGGGGATATCGAGCCCTTGCAGCAGCACTGCCGCGTCACTCTCGGCCGTATAACCGTCTTCCTCGCCGACAATTCCTTCCAACTCACCCAGCTTCATGCCGTCCGCATCGGTCATCTCCGGCTTGGCATAGATCACATCGCGTTCTTCCATCGCCGCCCATAGCCGCTTGTTCCCCATGATCACGGTATCGAGCACGCGATAGCGGTCGAAGGCAAACTGGTCCTGACTCAACACTCCAAGTTTCTTGGGATGGACGACCGTACCCTTCTGCGGCTCGAGTTCTCCGCTCAGCAGCGCCATAAACGTAGACTTGCCGGCGCCGTTCGGCCCGGTCAGACCATAGCGTTTTCCCGGCGTAAAGCCGGTGGATACTTCGTCAAACAAAATCTTGGCGCCGAAGCGCATCGACACGTTACTGACTGAGATCATGATTTTCCAACGAAACTGCGGAGAATTGCCCTAACGCGGGGACGCAGCTACCTCTTTAAGAATACCACGACCGCCGACTCACTCTGCGAATCCGCGGCGCCAGAGTAACAACCATGGGAGTGCGAAAGGTTTTCTTCGCGAGCTTTGCGAGCACTTTGCGTCCTTAGCGGTTAAAAGCTTTAACCGCCAAGGGCATTGGCAGGTTATCCTCTATCTATGTCCCCGCCCACCGGCGATCAAAAGCTCATCCAGATCGTCGACGCCGCCCTGGCCGACTCCGCGCAACGCAGCGGCAAATGGCTGGCTTGCCGTCCCGGTTGTTCGCACTGTTGCGTCGGAGTCTTCGCTATCAATCAACTCGATGCGCTCCGCCTGCGCAACGGACTTGCGGAAACCGAAAAGACCGATCCTGAGCGCGCCGCACGCATCCGCAAACGCGCCCTGGACACCGTCGCCCGCCTTTCCCCAGAGTTCCCCGGCGATCCCGTCACCGGCCTGCTTTCCGAAGCGGATGACGAAGCGGCTTGCAAACAATGGGATGACTTTGCCAACGACGAACCCTGTCCCGTGCTCGATCCCGCGACCGGAACCTGCGAACTCTACGAATTTCGTCCCGTAATATGCCGCACCTTTGGTCCTCCGCTCATGGCCGAAGGCGACCTGGGAGTTTGCGACCTCTGCTTCAACGGCGCCACCGAAGCAGAAATCGTGGCCTGCGAATTGAAACCCGACCCCGACCACCTTGAAGCCGCGCTGCTCGAAGAGCTGGAAAAGACCACCGGCGCCGCCGGCGAAACCATCATCGCCTTCGCTCTGGTCCGCGAAACTGGGAACTGAGAACTGAGATCCGAGAACTGTTCCTTCTCAAACCGTGCGGGGCGGATACTCCCGTCCGCCAATGTTTGGACTACCACCGCCGGGGGCTTGCCCCACCCCTGGCGCGTTCTGTGCGCTAAGGTGGGGATTTCACCGGCCCCACGCGTAAGGGCACACCTTCAGCCGTACAAATCGCCATCACCCATTTTTCTCTTCCAGTGCACTCCAGCGCGAGTAAAGCGCCTCCAGATCTCCCTGCGCTGCCTCCATCTCGGCATGTGCAGCCAAAAGTCGCGGACCGTCGCTCGCAATCGCCGGGTCTTCCAGTTGAGCCCGCTTGGCCTGTAGCACCTGTTCCGCATCCGTAATGCGTTGCGCGATGGTGGCGTAGTCGCGCTCTTCCATATAAGACAGCTTCTTTTTCGTCCGCGCAGTTGGCCCCGCAGAGGCCGCGGCCGGTGGAGAAGAACGCAAGCTGGTCTTCGCCAATTGCTTGCGCTCTGCCTGCCAGGCTTCCCATTGCGAGTAATCCGCAAAGCTTTCCGCGCCGCCCTCTCCATCCAGCCCCAGCACCATGCTCGATACCCGATCGAGCATGTAGCGATCGTGCGTCACCAACACCAGCGATCCCCGAAACTCCAGCAGGCTCTCCTCCAGAATTTCAAGCGTGGGAATGTCCAGATCATTCGTCGGCTCGTCCAGTAAGAGAACATCGGCGGGTTGCAGCATCAGCTGCGCGATCAGCACTCGCGCCCGCTCGCCTCCCGAAAGCCGCTCCACCGGTTGATTGAGCTGCTCACTCGTGAACAGGAATCTTGCTGCCCATGACGCTACGTGAATGACCCGATCTTGATAAACCACCGAATCCCCGTCCGGAGCCAGCGCCCGGCGCAGGGTCACATTCGAATCCAGCTCCCGAGTCTGGTCGAAATACACGATGCGCAGCCAATCGGCCCGGCGAATCTCTCCCCTGCTTGCGGTCAACTCCCCACGCAACAGTCGCAGCAGTGTCGTTTTGCCGCTGCCATTGGGCCCCACCAGCCCGACTCTCAACCCGGCGGTGACCACAAAGTTCAGCCCCGCAAAAAGCTCGCGGCCTCCCACCTGGTAAGCCACATCTTCCAGTTCAATTAACCGCTTGGTCTTTCGATCGCTGGCCGAAAAATCCAACTGCGCGGTCGCGCTCCGCGTCCTGCTATTCAGGTCGGCCAGCTCCCCCATCAACTCGTTTGCTTTGCCAATACGCGCCTTGGATTTCCTCGTCCGCGCTTTGGCTCCCCGCCGCAGCCACTCAATCTCGTTATGCACCAGGTTTTCCAGAGCTTCCTGCCGCTTCGATTGCGCGTGCAGAAATTCCTCCTTCTTCTCCAGAAACCTGCTGTAATTTCCCCGCACCCGCAGCAAACCATCCGGATACACCCGGCTGAGTTCAACCATTTCAGTCGCGATATTTTCCAGGAAGTAACGATCGTGACTTACCACCACGCAGGCAAATGCAGCCTCCGCCAGCAATCCTTCCAGCCACTCGATTCCCGCCAGGTCTAAATGATTTGTGGGTTCATCCAGCAGTAAAACATCGGGTCCCTGCACCAGGGCCTGGACAATCGCCAGGCGTTTCTGCCACCCTCCCGACAAATGCGTCGCTTCCTCTTCCAGGTCCTCAAAACCTGCTCGGCCCATCGTCTCCGCCATGCGAGTGCCCCGCTCCGACTCCGGTACCGAGGCGCGGTTCAGAGAGTTTTCGATCACCGTCCGCACCCTGTCACCCGCCTCGAATTGCGAGTCCTGCTCCACAAAGCCGAACCGGAGCCGTTTTCGGACGGCTAATTCTCCCTCGTCGGGATCTACGCTTCCCGCCAGAATCCGCAGCAGTGTGGACTTCCCCGAGCCGTTCGGTCCGATCAGCCCAATCCGGTCGCCTTCAGAAACCGTGAAACAAATATCTTGAAATAGCGGATTCGCTCCGAAAGCCTTCGTGATTCGCTGAGCATTGATAATCGGTGGCAAAGGCTTGCAGTCTCCCAAATATCCTGCTTGAGGGTATCAGGAAATTCGGGTGACGCCGGGCCACCAGACTCATTGCCGCTCTGGAGGCGGGAGGTGCCCCACCTTAGCGTTTGCTTGCATGAGTCGTGCCTCCTTAAGATGTCTCGCGCCATCGTCCATGCGCGGAGGACTGCGTCACACCCATTTCGGTCAGGTGTCCGAATGCCGCATCTAGGATGGCAATTCAGGCTTTCAGGATGGTTGGATCTTATAAATAAATAAGCGGGGTGGGCGTACCCAACCCTTGCGCGTTCGGTGCGCAAGCAGGGGGAGGCAGGCAGGCTGGCCCACGTTTTCTCGCGTCCTTGACGCGATGTATCAAAATTGGTACACTACCTCGTGAATAGACCGGCTCCAAAGCGGCCGCCGGCACGGTTTTACCGCTCCGATAGCGGACGCGAGCCTGTACGGGAATGGCTTAAGAGCCTGGACGCAGAGGATCGAAGGATCATCGGCGAGGACATCAAGGATGTGGAGTTTTCTTAGCCGATTGGTATGCCGCTGGTGCGCTCGCTCGGCCGCGAGCTGTGGGAAGTCCGAAGCAGCTTGCCGCACGGTCGTATCGCCCGAGTGATCTTCTGCGCTGAGAAAGATTGTATGGTGCTCCTGCATGGCTTCATGAAGAAGACGCAGAAAACACCTGGACAGGAAATCGATCTGGCGTTGAAACGGAAGAAGGACGCGGAATCATGAAAAAGAAGAATATCGGATCGACCTTCGACAGCTGGCTTCGCGAGGAAGGCCTCTACGAGAAAGTTAGCGCCACCGCGATCAAACGGGTCGTTGCCCGCCAAGTTGCGGCTGCCATGCAGCAAAAAGGTCTCACCAAGGTCCAGATGGCACGCCGGATGCACACCAGCCGCGCCGCGCTCGACCGGCTCCTTGATCCCGACAATGGTGCCGTGACCTTGGGCACTCTTCAAAAAGCTGCGGCTGTTGTGGGTCGTCAGGTCCGGCTAGAACTCGTCTGAACCTCTTCAGATCCGCGTGCACCTCCCTCACACTCTCCGTTCACTCCCCAGTACTTCCCTCACTTTCCGCGAAAGCATTTGCAGCGTGAACGGTTTTTGCAGAAACGCCGTCCCCGCCTCCAGCACGCCTTCATGCACGATGGCGTCTTCGGTATATCCGGAGAGATACAGTACCTTCGTCTGCGGATGCGTCGCGCACAGCCGCGCCGAGAGTTCGCGCCCGCTCATGCCCGGCATCACTACATCAGTAATCAGCATGTCGATCGGCTCGGTGTGCTCGGTCACAATCTGCAGCGCGCGTTCGCCATTTTCCGCCTCAAGAACGGTGTAGCCCTTGGCCTCCAGGGTCTCGCGCACCAGTTGCCGCACCGATTCTTCATCTTCCACCAGCAGCACCGTCTCCGACCCGCCATGTTGCGGCTGGCTGATGCGCACCGTGCCCACCGGTTCCGCCGATTCTTCCACTCGCGGCAGATAAATGCGGAACGTCGTCCCCTGCCCCGGTTCGCTCTGCACCAGCACGTAGCCGCCGCTTTGCTTGATGATTCCGTAAACCGTCGACAGCCCCAATCCCGTGCCTTTGCCTTTTTCTTTGGTGGTAAAGAACGGCTCGAAGATTCGCGCCTGCGTTTCCTTGTCCATTCCCTGCCCGTTATCGCTGACCGAAAGCATCACGTACGCGCCCGGCTGAATGTAACTGTACTCTCGCCGAAAATCATCTCCGCCGAGGGTCGCATTCGCAGTCTGGATGGTGAGCTTGCCGCCCTCAGCCATGGCATCCTTCGAGTTCACCACCAGGTTCATGATGACTTGCTCGATCTGCCCGGCATCGGCTCGAGTGCGGCCCAGGTCCGGAGCCGGCACGGTCTGAAGCTCAATACTTTCCCCGATCAGCGGCCGTAGCAGCCGTTCCATGTCCGCTACGATCACGTTCAAGTCCACCACTTTCAGTTCCAGCAGTTGTTTGCGGCTGAAGGCCAGCAGTTGCCGCGTCAGACCGGCAGCCCGCTCCGTGGCATGGTGAATCGCTTCAATCTTGGGATACAGGGCATTGTTCTTGCCGGTGCGCTCCAGCAGCACTTCGGTATATCCGCCAATCACCATCAGCAGATTGTTGAAGTCGTGTGCCACTCCGCCCGCCAGCCGCCCCACCGCCTCCATCTTCTGCGCCTGCCGGAACTGGTTCTCCAACAAGCGTTGCTCGGTCACGTCCTCGGCAATCATTTCCAGAACTTCCGCGCTTTCCTCCGGACGATGTACGATCCGGCCGCTCAGCCGCACCGTGATCACCTTTCCGTCCTTGCGCTTCCAGCGCACTTCGATGTGCTCCGGCCTGGCCTCGCCGCGGAACTCCCGCAGCAGCCGTGATAACTCACCCGCATCCACAAAAACGTCGCGCTTCGGCTCCAGCGCCAGGACCTCAGCCCCCGAACCATACCCTAACATCGCGATCAACGCCGGATTCACATCCAGAAATTTCCCTTCCAGGCTCGAGCGATAGATGCCATACACCGCGCTCTGCACCACCGACCGGTATCTTGCCTCCGAACGCCGCAGCGCCTCTTCATTGCGCCGGTGCTCCACCGCGCTGGCCACCTGCTGCGACACGAACGTCAAAACTTCCTTTTCCTTTTCGCCAAAACGCACATTCCCGCTGTAGCTCTGCACCACCAGCGCTCCGAATGTGTTACCACCCACTTTCAAAGGAACTCCCAGCCAGTCGAGTGACGCTGCTCCAATCAGTTCCACTTCCTCGCGCTGCACCAGTTCCTCGAAAACATCCGGCGTACACAGCAGCGGTTCCCCCGACCGCAATACGTATTCCGTCAGGCCTTTCCCCAGTTTCTTGGGCGCCGGTCGCGGGTCCTCGTCATCCACAAAGTAAGGAAAGCTCAACAGTTGTGTTCCCGCATCGTAGAGCGCAACGTAGAAGTTGCGGGCATACATCAACTCCGCCACAATATTGTGCATCGCGCCGTAGAACTGCCCCAAGTCGTCCGGAGAACTGGCCTTTTCCGCGATCCGCAGCAGCGCCGAACTCAGTGCCTCCGCCCGCTTCTGCTCGCTGATGTCGCGATACAACACGCACACTCCAACGCACTCCCCACCTACCACCACCGGCGCGCTCGAGATCAGAACATCCACCAGGCTGCCATCCTTGTGCTGCCGCTTCGTCTCCAGCACCACTTTCTCGCCCTGGGCCAGCTTTTCCTGAATCCAACGCGTTTCCGTGCTGCGGTCCGGGGGAACGATCAACTCCTCCATCCTCCGCCCCAGCGCTTCTTCCGGACCAAATCCAAAAACCCGGCTGAACTCCCCATTCAGACGAGTGATGCGCATCTCCGTATCCAGAATGCTGATCGCTTCCGGCGCGCACTCTACCAGTTGTTCGAGATAAGCCTTCTGTAGTTCAGGACTCTCGGGATCGAGGTGGGAAATAACATCTTCCGCCACTACGCTCGCCGCCGCCTCGGGCGCAGAGAGTACCGGCGCTCCGTTGTGCAGTGCCTCCCGCAAAAATCGTGCGCGCACATGGTCAACCGACACTGCCGGCCGGGTGATTTTGTCACCCATGGAACTCCTCCCGACTCGAAACCAGAGCCAAGTCAGAATGTTAGATGGCAAAACCGAGAGCTAAAAGTTACCGAGGTAATTCGACCGCAGCAATCTACTCTTCACTACCCAGCATGGCGCACACCCGATGCAGTAGCTCACGCTGTTCCTCATTCATGGCCAGAAACTCAAAACCATGCCGCAACCCCGTCCGGTACCGCGCCAGCGCCCGCACCCGCAGCGGAAATGATGCCACCGGCAACGACAGTTCCATGGATACCACCTCGCCCGGCTCCACCTCTCCGGTCAACGTCGCGCCCACCCCATCTTCTCCCAGTTCCGTCGATCGCCCCCACAGCGACGCCGACCCTTCCGGCCGGAACACCTCCACCGAGACTCGAATATCCGCTGGGTGACGCCGAAAACGCCGGGGACTCGGCAAAGTCGCATTCGAGTTGGGAACGCAATCGTCCATGCCGCTAGTTTCCGTGCAGCGCGTAGCCCGGCTCCAGGGGCAGCTTACCGCCTACGCGCACTACCTTCACGCTCCCGGTGATGGCATAAACATCCACCAACCCCACCGCTCCCGGGCTCGACGCCACCTTCTTCACCACCGCGTCATCGGAATCCACCACCACAATCGCCGGGTGATTCACCCGAGAGTGGTTCGCCCCGGTGATCAGCACCAGCACTTCTTCCTTGGGAACCGCGTAGACTTTCTCCAGCACCAGCCGCATCTCCGGCGACGCCGGATCGCGCATCACCAGGCTCACCGGCTTCCCATCCGGCCAACGCTCCATCTGGCCTTTACAGATCTTTGCCAACTCCGCCGTCGACAGCGCTTCCACGTGGTTGGTCGGGTTGGAGATCACCGCGAAATCCTTGGCCGCAGCCAACGCCGCCCAGCCCAGAAAGATCAACCCAAAAATGAGAACTCGTGCTTGCCGCAACCTTCCTCCCAATCCCAGTCTGCTGTCCCTGATTCTCTTCTAAGCAGCTCCCAGGCTCAATGACCAGAAGGATGATGTACCAGTGGAGCCAACAGCGTAGGGGCAGGGAACGTACTCAGCTTCCCGTGGGCTGTCCTCTGTGTCCTCTGTGGTTAGGGTTGGTTTGTCCGTTCGATGCGCGAAAATCCGCGGCCGATTTTGTTTTGATTTATTCGTCTGATCCGTGAAAATCCGTGGCCAGTCTTTCGCTTATTCCGCCTTCACTACCTTAACTCCCTCCAAGATCCCCACCAACCGTTCCATCCACGCCGCATCGAAATCTCGATTGAACTCCAGCGACATCAACGCTGCAATCTCCCCTGCCGTCCGCTTTCCATCCATGAAGTTGATCGCCTCGAACGCAATCAACTCAAACGGAGGTGCCAGAGGCAACCCGCCTCCAGGGGCCTCCGTGGCAAACCGGTCTTCTTGTTCTCCCCACCATTGCTTATCCTTGCCGGACAAAGACTGCGCCACCGAAGCATCCAACGGCGTCAGCACCAGCCGATGCGGCACCCTCCCCGCTTTGCTCGTTCTTGCCCAGCCCTCCCGGTCGAAGACTTTTCCCCCAGTCTCCGCCTCCGCCGTCATCGCTTCCAGCATCTCCTGATACGCCCGCAACCGTGTGCGCGCCCCCGCCGATTCTGGACTCACCGCAATCCCCGCAATCCGCCCCGCATAGTCGGCAATCATTGCGCTCTGCGCCACCCTATCCAGCCGCCGATTTGAGTCGGCGTCATTCACCGCAGCCCAATACGCCGCCACGCTCGCCAGCACTCCCACCCGGCGCAACTCCGTTGCATCCGTCTTGTCCGGCGTATCTTCACTGGTGTGGTGCGTCCAATCGGGATCATGCCCCAACATCGTCGCCGGGATGCCCAGCCCCAGAAATATGTCGTGATCGCTGCCCTGCGCGTAGGCCGTCATTTCCGCCGGCCAATAATTCCTGCTGCCCGCAGCAGCATAAACATTGGCCTCACGTGTTTGCGCTAGAACATCCGCCATCCTCGCGTTCAGCGTTCCACCTACCGAATCCGGTGTGCGCGTAATGTAAAACCGCGAATTGGTCTTCACCGTGTCCTCGCCTACCATGTCCAGATTCAGGTTCATGGCAATACAAGCCCCCGCTTTCAACTTGCTCTCAGAATTCCGCCGCGGATCATCCCATCCCGCGCTGCAACTCCGCGCCTCCGGATGGTTCGTAATGTAGGCAAACGTCCCGAAATACTCTGGCACCCATATAAAGTGGAGAGTAAATGCCGGCGCAGCCAGTCTTCCGGACGCGATCAGCCCGTGCAGCGTGCGTGCCATCTCCAGCATCGCCGCCGACCCGCTGGCATTGTCGTTGGCGCTCCACTTGGGATGGTCCAGGTGCCCCGAGATCACCACTTCGGTTTCTGCATGCTGGCTGCCGCGAATCCAGGCGTGAACCAGCGTAAGCTCCCCCGGACCGAGTGTCGCGTCAATCTTCCCCCGCACTCGCACTGGGCCATTGCCCATCAACTGCTGGAGTCGCGTGTACTGGTTGGCCGAAATCTGGAATCCCCCAACCGTAGTGTCCAATTCGTCCGCCCGCGGCCAAATTCCGTTGTAACGCACCATGTCAGGATGGTCCGCACGGTCACCCGGCGGCGGATAAATCACCACCCCAATCGCCCCACGATGGATGGCCGCCGCGCGTACCACAGCAGCTGCGTAACCATACGCCAGCGCGACTTTCCCGCGAACATCTTTGCCTTCGTAGTCGCGGTCGCTGACCCCTGCTCCCACCTCCACCAGTTCTCCCGCCCAATCTCCACCTTTGGAATACGTGGAAACGCACATCGGCACATCGCTGTAGCGGCACACGCGGAAGGGAACAAAATTGGCCGCTCCCCCCGCGCTTTCCACCCACAACTCCCCGCCGTGCATGTCCCAACCCATCGGCGACACATAGGTTTGGTACCGGGTCTTGCCATCCGAAGGAAATTGCTCCAGCCGAGCTTCGATCCCCCAATTACGCAGTTTGGCCAGCACAACTTTCTCTGCCACCTCCGTCATCATCGGACTGCCCTGGATGCGGTGATACTGCACAATCGCGCGGTCGTTTTCCTGCGCCGCTTCCCCGGAATACTCCCCAGCAATCGCATCAAACACAGGTTGAGGAACCAGATGTTGCGCCCCCGCAGGAAGCGCCGCAATGAGTGACAGAAAAATCGCCCAGGATTTCATGCGCACCAGATTACAACAAAGCCCCCAGACCTGCCCTTTACCTCTGTGTTCTCCGTGCCCTCGGTGGTTAGAGCTTGCGTCTATCCGCGTGATCCGCCAAAATCCGCGGCGAGTGTTTTCAAGCATCCTCAATAGTTGCCTTGAGGCCTTCCAGTCCCACCTCGAGCCTGCATTGGCAACTCGATAGCAAACGCTGGTCACCTTGGGCAGGTGTCCCAACCTGCCCTTTTCTTGTCCGTGAAAATCCGTGGCTGATTTTGCTTTACTGGTTTATCTGTGTCCTCAGCGAAAATCTGCGGCCCGGCTTTTGCGTTTCCTGTGCGTCCATGTGGAAATTGCGTCTCGCGATCCAAAACGATTTTCTGTTCGCTAGCTCGCTCCGCTCCGAGAAGCCTGTCGGATAAAGGCTTTCCTTGAATATTCATCTGCGTCTTCTGCGAAAATCTGCGCCTTGCGTTGCACCAAAATTATGGAATTGACCGCGTCTTCTCCCGCGAGTAGATTCTGTTCACCCTCAACGAAGATTTCAGCCAGCATACATCCACAAAATTTACTTTCTTTCCCCCAAAGGGTGAAGGCAACGTGAGGAAATCGTCCGCAGAATGGAACATCTATCGCACCCGTTTCTTGATCAAGGCAAAACAACTCACCCAACCCTTCGCGTTTGTCGACGCGCTCGGTCGCGAACATTGTGGCCAGGCGGGTGACTACCTGGTCGAGTCTTCCGACGGCAGTCGCCGTATCGCTCCGCGTCAGATCTTCGAGGATATCTATGTCCTGATGGGTCCGGCGGCGATCGAAAGGTGGCCTCCAATCAGCCCCACTTTGGGTGCAAAACCACCCTTTGTGGATAACCGGGATGCCAATGGGCATCTACGCCGTTAATTGCCTTAAGATACAATATATAGTGATTAACTCTTGACAGCCACTACTGGCGGGAGTACTGTTTCGATCCCATAGGCTGTATTGATGGGTAAGAAACAGGGGCGGAGAACGTGGCCGAGGTGACCCGTGCCGCCCCGCCAAAACAATGAATCGGCGGTGGCCGTTCCCCGAATTCTCCCCCTCGGGGAACGACAACTTTTGACAAAGTGGCTGTGGAAAACACCCCGCTTCGAGGGCTCGCAGTCCTTTCGCAATCGGGAAAGAAGTTGAAGGTTTTCAGCCGCAAAGCGGCGAAAGAATAGAGCCCACGGCGTAAGCCGTGGGTAGAGTAAGCAAAGCGACCCAGCCCCGGAGGGGCGAAAGAGATTCTTAGATTTTGGGTGGCGCAGCGGTTTACCGCTGCGATCCCAAACAGAAAATGACCGGCTTTAGCCGCTGAGGTAACCACAATAGCGGAGCAAAGACTCCGCGGGAGAACAAAAGAAATGGCCGAAATCACTGAGAAGCGAGCCCCCAACGCCGTCGAAACTACCGCGATCCCGGCAATCGCTCCTGCTGCCCGGAAATCTCCCGGCCTGACCTTCCGCCGTCTTTTCACCAAGCCCGGCGTCTCGCCCTACGACGAAATCGAATGGGAACTCCGCACCGCCGCCATCACCGACTCCCAGGGCGGCATTCTTTTCGAACAGAAAGATGTCGAAATTCCCAAAGACTGGTCCATGACCGCCACCAACATCGTGGCCTCGAAATATCTCCACGGCACCGTCGGCACCGCCGAGCGTGAAACCGGCGTGCGTCAACTCGTCTCCCGTGTCGCCGAAACCATTCGTGACTGGGGTCTATCGCAGGGCTACTTCAGGACTCCCGAGGACGGCGCCACCTTCCACGACGAACTCGCGCACATCCTTCTCCGCCAATATGCGGCCTTCAACTCGCCCGTCTGGTTCAACGTCGGCTGCGACCGCATCGAACCTAACTCCGACGCCACGAACTGGCACTGGAACCCCGCTCTCGGCCGCATCGAATTCGGCGTCACCGGCTACAAGACGCCGCAATGCTCCGCCTGCTTCATCAACTCCGTAAAGGATTCGCTCGACAGCATCCTCACCCTGGCCAAGACCGAAGGCATGCTCTTCAAGTGGGGATCCGGCACCGGCACCAATCTCTCCACGTTGCGCTCTTCCACCGAAGGTCTCAGCGGAGGTGGCACGGCCAGCGGTCCGCTCAGCTTCATGAAAGGTTTCGACGCCTTTGCCGGCGTCATCAAGTCCGGCGGCAAGACCCGACGCGCTGCCAAGATGGTCATCCTCAACGTCGACCATCCTGACATCATCGACTTCATCGAGTGCAAGTCGAAAGAAGAAGCCAAGGCCCACGCTCTCGTCGCCATGGGATACGACGGCTCCCATCCCGACTCCGACGCCTATTCCTCCATCTTCTTTCAGAATGCCAACAATTCCGTGCGCGTGACCGACGACTTCATGTACGCCGTCCTGCGCGATGCCGACTTCTCCACCCGCGCCGTAAAAGACGGCCGCCCCATGCACACCTTCAAAGCCAAAGAATTGATGTTCCGCCTCTCCGACGCCACCTGGCGCTGCGGCGATCCTGGCATGCAATTCGATACCACGGTAAACCGCTGGCACACCTCGAAGAACACCGCCCGCATCAACGCCAGCAACCCGTGCTCCGAATACATGTTCTTAGACGATTCCGCCTGCAACCTGGCCAGCTTAAATCTTCTGAAGTTCGCGCCCAACGGGACGTTTGACGTCGAAGCCTATCGCCACGCCGTCGATGTCCTCATCACCGCCCAGGAAATCATCGTCGACAACGCCGGCTACCCCACCGAAATGATCGGCAAGAACTCCCACGACTACCGCCCGCTAGGTCTGGGCTACGCAAATCTCGGCGCATTACTCATGGCCGCCGGCCTACCCTACGACTCCGACGCCGGCCGTGACTACGCCGCCTGCGTCACCGCCATCATGTGTGGCCAAGCCTACTTGCAGTCGTCAAGAATAGCCGAACTCTGCCCGCCGCTAATCCCCGCCACCGAGCCCACCCAAAAAGGCCTGGCCGAAACCAACCTCGGCTCCAACGCCATGCCCGGAGGCGCCTGCCCCGGCTGGTACATCAACCGCGAACCCTTCTTGGACGTAATAAGAATGCACCGCGCCTCCGTAAACAACATCAACAAAACCAACGTCCCCACCCAGTTATTCGAAGCCTCCAAGTCCTGCTGGGACGAAGCCCTGGCCAACGGCGAAAAACACGGCTTCCGCAACTCCCAAGTAACCGTCCTGGCCCCCACCGGAACAATAGGCTTCATGATGGACTGCGACACAACCGGAGTGGAGCCGGACCTGGCTCTTGTGAAGTACAAAAAGCTGGTCGGCGGCGGCATGATCAAGATCGTCAACAACACCGTGCCTACGGCCCTGTTCAAGCTCGGCTACTCGCATGATGAAGCCGACAAAATTGTCAGCTACATCGACGCCACCGGCACCATCGAAGGGGCGCCGCATATTAAAGACGAACATCTGGCCGTCTTCGATTGCTCCTTCAAGCCGGCTAAGGGCACGCGCTCGATCAGCTACCTGGGCCACATCAAGATGATGGCTGCTGCGCAGCCGTTTATCTCTGGCGCTATATCGAAGACCGTCAATCTGCCGGAGAATGCTTCTGTGGAAGACATCATGGAGGCTTACATCCAGTCGTGGAAGCTGGGCGTTAAAGCCGTCGCTATCTATCGTGATGGCTGCAAGAAGTCGCAGCCGCTGAGCGCTGCTGGAACCAAGACTGCCGAGGCCTCGGGCAAGCTGGCGGCGCCGGCCGTCATCGAAGCCGACGACTTGAACGCTCCTCCACGAGCGCACCGCAACCGGTTGCCGGAAGAACGGGCATCGATCACTCACAAATTCAAAGTCGGCGACCACGAGGGCTACATCACCGTTGGGCTCTATCCCGACGGCGAGCCCGGCGAGATTTTCATCACCATGGCCAAGGAAGGTTCGACGGTCAGTGGCCTGATGGACAGCTTCGCCTGCGCGGTTTCCATCGCGCTGCAACATGGGGTGCCGCTGAAACTGTTGTGCGAGAAATTCGCCCACACCCGTTTCGAGCCCAGCGGCTGGAGCGGCAACGGCGAGATCGGCTTTGCCAAGTCGATCATGGACTACATCTTCCGCTGGCTCCAGTTGCGCTTCCTCACCGGACAGCA
>JBKQLO010000167.1:0-17898 GCA_052147055.1 Terriglobales bacterium | reverse complement strand
CGGGCGCTGCCTCCTTTATTCAGTCGGTCCAACAACACCTCGCTGCAGTGAAAAAGCCGCCTCGAGAGGCGGCTTCGTGCGCTTTCAGAGGCCTGTATCACGGCATAACGTGGAAAGGCACGTTGCTGGTCAGCGTGCCGCTGGGAGTGGTCACCGTCACATAGCCCGTGGTCGCTCCGGCAGGGACCGTGGCCAGAATCAGAGTGTCGGATTTCACAGTGAACGTTGCGAGAGTTCCGTTGAGAGAGACGCCGGTCGTTCCGGTGAGCCCTTGTCCGAGGATGCCAAAGGATCCCCCCACCTTCGCTGGGTTGTGCACAAAGCTTACGAACGGGCCAAGGCCCATGTCCAGGCTGAAGAGCGTTCCGGAGCCACCTTCCGTCACGCCGTAGAACGTTCCGTCGGTGGCCTGAAGCAGACCCCCCGGGGGCCAAGCGCCGTCGGTGTAGTAGTCAAAGCTGTGCAGCGTTGTCAGCGTGCCCTCTGGAGTGAACATGAAGATTGTGCCGTAGTCGCTCGCCCCGCCGTATTCGGTCGTCCCGTAGAAGTTCGCGTCGGTGGCTTGAACCAGGGCCCCTCCCGGCCAAAAGCCGGTCGAATCAAAGTGGTGCAGGGTCGTCAGCTTTCCGCCTAGAGTGATCTTGAAGATTGTTCCGCAGCCTGAATGGTGTATAGGCCGCTGCGTGCAGATTCCTCCGCCGCCATATGCAGCGGTACCGTACAGATTCCCGTCGGCGGCTTGAATCAGTCCTGCGTCCGGATAAGTGCCGTCAGTGCAGGCTCCAGTGCAAAATCTGTGCAACGTGGTCAGCGTGCCACTGGGGGTGATTCGGGTATTGGGAACAAAAATTGTACAGCGTCGTCAGCGTCCCGTCCGAAGTGATTTTGAAGACGGTGCCGGAGCAGGACCAAGAGCCACACGCAGAGCTGCCGCCGTTGGCTGTGGTGCCGTAGAAGTTTCCGTCCGTGGCTAGAACGAGCCCCGCGCTGGGCCGGAGGCCGTCCGCGAATTCGAATATGTGCAATGTTGTCAAAGCGCCTGCCGGCGTCACGGTGAACACCGTTCCGCAGCCGACTGGGGCAAAACACGTGGTGTCTCCCCCTTCGTAGGTGGTTCCGTAGAAGTTCCCATCGGCACCCTGAATCAAAGGATTTGGCTCCGCGCCGTTGGTGACGTCGAAAGTTACAAGATTGGTAAATACCTGCGCGTTCGCCATCGTTGTCGCTGCCACCGCCAGCATGAGCGTTGTGAGTATGAGTGCCGCAATCGTTCGAAATGATTTCATCTTGTTCCTCCCGCCACATGAAGTGGCTCGTCAGAATTTGACTGCTGGGGTTTCGCGGCGTCCCGGGGAGCGAGGACGGATGCAGAATTCGAGTCGGGGGGAAACTCGATATTTCCGAGTGGCCTCAATTTGAACGCACTTGCGCGCGAGGCAGAACTCGACACTTCAGATCCAGACTAGGCCGCTCTGGATGCGGCCTCCTATGACCGGCATCACCGTTCAGTGTGATGAGAAACCCGGCTCTTCCCAGGGCGATGGTACGCGCGATTCTCCGCAAGGATTGGATCAGTTGGAGCGTGCTGGTTCCAAAGAAATCTCCGGTTACGGCAGTTTGGCCTGCTTCCGCAAAATGTCGCCTTCCTGAAATGGCACCCTAAATCACTTTCCGCTCTGAAACTGACCTCTCGACGCGATGCTGTGGCGGCTGGAGTCCGATGTAGCAGGTAGCTGGAGCGGGCGCGAATGAGCGGAGCGACAACGGGCGGGAATGGCAGCGGGCGGCTGCGAATTTTGCTGGCGGGAGAGGGACAAGCAGACTTAGCCGATCTGCGTGAACTGCTGCTGCGCGCCGGGGCCGACCGGCTCACGATTGATTGTGTCTACACCCGGGAAGAAACCCGGTCGCAGCTGAAAAAGTCGAAGTATGACCTGTTGCTGGTGGATTATCCGGAGGGGGATGGAGGCGCGCGCCACTGGTTGGGCGAACCTGACGGGAGCGAGATTCAAGTTCCCGCGGTCTTTCTGGGAGAGTACTTCAATAACGGGGGAATGGAGGCTGCGATTCAGGCTGCGGCTTGCCAGCCCGGGGGATGCAGCCGGACGGTGCCGTGCCTCGGTCTTTATGTTTTGAGCGGGATTGAGACCTACCTGAAGCAGCGGCAAAACCGGAACTCGGAAGAGATGCTGCAAAAACTAAGGCACAGTGTGGAACAATCGCCCGACCTGGTGATGATCACCAACAGCGCAGGCGTCCTGGAATACGTGAACCCGGCGTTTGAAAAGCTGACCGGATATGCGAGTGCGGAGGTGCTGGGGCAGACCCTGGGAATCCTGAAGTCCGACCAACAGTCGGGCGAGCTCTACGAAGAAATGTGGAACACAGTGCTCTCGGGAAAAGTGTTTAACGGGACGGTCATGAACCGGAAGAAGAATGGCGAGACTTTCGTGATTGAAAAGGCGATCACGCCGCTGCGTAACCGGGAGGGACGAACCACGCACTTCATATCCACGGGACGGGACATTACCGATCAGAGGAAGCTGGAATCGCAGTTGCATCAATCGCAGAAGATGGATGCCATCGGGCTGCTGGCGGGCGGGGTGGCGCACGACTTCAATAATCTGCTGCTGGTGATTAGCGCCTACGCCGAATTAGTGCTGGATTCGCTGGGAGCGGAGGATCCATCCCGAAGGAAGATGGACGAGATCATCACCGCCACGCGGCGGGCGGCAGACCTCACCCGCCAACTGCTGGCCTTTGGGCGCAAACAGATGCAATCGTTGCGGGTACTCGACTTGAACACGGTGGTGGGCGAGATCAGCCGCATGCTGCCGCGCTTGATCGGGGAAGACATCCAGGTTGTCTTCGTTCCGGGACAAGACCTGGTGAAAGTGAAGGCAGACCCGGCGCAGATCGAGCAGGTAGTGATGAACCTTGCGACCAATGCGCGGGATGCCATGCCAGGCGGCGGCAAGCTCACCATCGAGACGTCGAACGTCAATCTCGACCAAGCTTACGTGCAACGACACGTGATCGTTCCGGCGGGAGAGTATGCCCTGCTGGCGGTCTCAGATTCCGGTGAGGGAATTGCAGCGGAGCATCTGAACCATATCTTCGAACCGTTCTACACCACCAAAGAAGCGGGCAAAGGCACCGGTCTGGGGCTGGCGACGGCGTATGGAATCGTGAAGCAAAGTGGCGGATTCATTTGGGTCTACAGCGAGCCCGGACAGGGCACCACGTTTAAGATCTACCTGCCCCGGGTGGTGCGCGCGGGAAAAGTGGAAGGCCCTCCTCAGGTGGCGCAGAGTTCTCCCCACGGAAAGGAGACGGTGCTTTTGGTGGAAGACGAGGCCGCGGTGCGGGCTTCGACTTGCGAATTTCTTGTCCGCTGCGGGTACACGGTGGTCACGGCAGAAAATGGAGAAGAAGCGTTACGCGTCTCACGGGACTACAGCGGGCCGATCCATTTGATGATCAGCGACGTGGTGATGCCGAAAATGGGAGGGCCGAAAGTGGCGGAGCAACTCATGGCGGAGCGACCCGGCATGAAGGTGCTATACGTTTCTGGATACGCAGAGAACACGGTATTGCAGCATGGGAAAATTGATGTCGCGGCGCAGTTTCTGTCGAAGCCCTTCAGTCTGAGCACGCTGGCGAACAAAATCCGGGAAGTCTTGGAGACCTCGGAATCACTGGCTTACGCTACGAGTTCCTTGTAGATGGTGCCCTGCCGCCTGAGACGTTCCGTATAATTAGTTTCCCGAGTAAGTTCATTTCTTGCCTAGCGGCTAGGAGGATTAGCGTGACGATCGTTCTGCTCGCGTTGCTCGCCTGTGCACTCGGGTACTCGGTGCTATCGATTGTGGCGGCGTTGCGCTACCTCTCGGTAAGTCCGCCGGTTCCCCGCGTGCCACCGCCGATCAGCATTTTGAAGCCACTCTCCGGTTTGGACCTGGAACTGGAATCCAACCTGCGCACGTTCTTTGAGCAGGACTACCCTAACTTTGAGATTCTTTTTGCGGTGCGCTCTGCCGATGATCCCGCGGCGGCGGTGGTGCAAAGGCTGCGCCTGGAGTATGCAGACATCCCGTCGCACCTGCTGGTGACGGGACAGCCCCGTTATTCCAATGCCAAGGTTTACAGCCTGGAGTTGATGCTCGAAACGGCCGCCAATGATTTGGTGGTGATGAGCGACAGCGACACGCGTGTGGGTCCGGATATGCTGCGGACGGTAGGAGCGGAATTCCAGGATTCTCGACTCGGCGTCTCCACCTGCCCCTACCGCGCGGTTCCCGGGCCAAGTTTCTGGTCACGGTTGGAAGCCACCGGGCTGAATGCCAATTTCATGGCCGGAATTCTTGTGGCCCGAATGATCGAGGGGATGCGCTTTGCGGTGGGGCCAACCATTGTGGCTCGCAGGTCGGTGCTGCAGTCGATTGGCGGGTTCAGCCGGCTCAAGGATTACCTGGCGGAAGACTTTGTGATGGGGAAGTTCGCGGCGCGGGCCGGATATGGAGTGATGTTGTCCTCCTATGTGATCGAGCATCACATTGGCGGCAGCGATTTGACCCACAATGCCGAGCAGCGCTTGCGCTGGGCGCGGAGCACCCGCCGCTCGCGGCCGCTGGGTTACCTTGGCCAGTTGCTCACCATGCCGCTGCCCTTGGCGCTGCTGGTGTGTTTGGCGCATCGGGCGTGGTGGCCGGTGCTGCTTTTGACTCTGGTGGTGCGCATCCTGGCGGCCAGTGTAGTTGCAGGCAAGGTACTCAGAGCGCGGCTGGACTGGGTCCTGTTGCCGCTCGAGGATCTAGCGGCGCTGTGCTTCTGGGTGGCGGGATTTTTCGGCAATACCGTGGTCTGGCGGGAACACCGCTATCGCCTGCAGGCCGACGGGCGTTGCGAACCGCTCACGCCAACGGAGCCGGCGACCACCGAGTTCGCGACCAACTAAGGACTAGCTTTTCTTAGTTTGCCATCCCGCAGTTTAAAGACATCCCCCCGCCACGACACCGTGTGACCTGCGAAACTGATCAGCCAAACCAGCGTGGCGATGGCATCGCGGAGAGGAATCAGCGGGAGCCAGCGCATTGCGTGCCGGTCACGCAGCGTTCGCCCGCCGATGAAAATAGCGACCGCGAGACGCATGGCAGCGGTGCCGAATAACAATTCCCAAGCCCAACCCGCACCACCGGCAAGAATCAGCGTGAGCAACGCCCATACCAAGCCGAAAGTGATCCCGAGGCCCAAGTAGCCCCAGGGGCGCGAATCGCGCACAGCGCGTGCCCAGCGTAACTGGTGAGCGAGAAATTCACGCATGGTATAGCGAGGAAGAAAAGTCTCGACCACAACGTTGGATAGTTCAACCTTCAGGCCGAGCGCGGCGATGCGATTGCCGAGACGATAGTCGTCAGACAGGTAATCCGCGAGCGCCTCGAAGCCGCCGATGGCGGCGAGATCACGGCGGCGGAAGGCCATGGTGGATCCAAGAGCGAACTTGATGCCTTCCAGTTGGCGGGCCACCAGCACTCCGGGGCAGAAATCGGTGCTGATTCCGAGTGATTCCAGACGAGAACCCAGGGTTGAATTCGCTGCACCGCGATACAGGCAGGTGACCAGGCCGGTTCGGGAATCAGCCAAGGGAGCCAGCACGCGGCGGAGGTAGTCCGGCTCGACTCGAATGTCGCTGTCATTCACAATCAGGTGGTCGTAGCGCGCCTGCGGCAGCATCTGAGCCAGGTTGCTGACTTTGGTGTTGGTGCCGAGTTGCTTGGGACAGACGATCAACTGGATGGCACGCTGCGGAAATTCGGTTTTCAGTTGCTCCACCAGTTTGACGGCGGGATCGTCGGGCTCGCTAACCCCGAAGATGATTTCGTATTCCGGATAGTCTTGCACACAATGGCTGCGGAAATTCTCGTACATTTCGGGATCGGTGCCCTTGAGGGGCTTGAGGATGGAGACGGGCGCCATGCTTGCGGGCGCGGCTCTCTTGGGTGTACGCAGGAAATTGGCCGCACTCCAGAGACCGAGAGCGTAGTAGACGAGGCTTCCTGTCGTGGCCAGGGCCGCAATGATTTCCAGAGCTCGGACGGTTTGATAGATCATTGAGGCGGACTTACGGCGCGGCTGAAACCGCGCCCCTTCAAAGCACTGCTGCCTAAGAGTCTATTCGTAGCGCAGCGACTCGATGGGATCCAGGTTCGCGGCTTTCCACGCCGGATAAATTCCGAAAACCAGACCCTCCACCGCCGCTGAGGCGATGCCAAAGATGGTCCAGAAGAGCGACATCTGGGCTGGCAGCGAGCTCCAGATCGCCGGGATCGTCCAGGTAATGATTGCGCCCAGCAGCACGCCGAGAATTCCGCCCATCGCGGTTAAGGTGATGGCTTCCAGCGTGAACTGTAAAAGGATATCCCGCTTGCGCGCGCCGATGGCTTTCCGCACTCCGATCTCGCGGGTGCGCTCGGTCACCGAAACCAGCATGATATTCATCACGCCGACGCCGCCGACAATGAGCCCCACGCTGGAAACGGCAAACATGAAAATAAATACCGCTCCGGTGATCTGGTTCCAGACGTCGGAAAGCGAATCTTGGGTGAAGATATCGAAGTTGTCGGGCGCGGTGGGCGCCACTTTGCGGCGACGGCGCAGGAGTTCGCGCATCTCATCGATGGCCTTCGGCATGTCGTCGTGTGTTGTGGCTTTTACCGTGATCCAGTACTGCTTGATCTCCGGATGCAGCTTGCGGAAGGTCTGCAGCGGGAAATACACGATATTGTCATTCGGATTGCTGCCGCTGTTGAACACATTCTTCTGGGGTTCCACCACGCCGATCACGGTAAATATCTGGCCTTCGATGTTGATTTCCTTGCCTAGCGCTTCGCTTTTCGGAAACAGCGCCGCCGCCGTTTCAGATCCCAGAAGAATGACCGGAGAGTGGTGCTCGTCATCGGTTTCGTTGAACCAGCGGCCTGAGGTCAGGGCGAGATCGTAAACGTTTTTCAGTGAGCCGGAGTCCCCTTCGAGGATGGTATTCTTGGCGCGGCGGTCGCCGTATTTCACCACGTAAGTGCCCTGGCCAAATTCCAGTTGAATGTATTGCAGAGTGGCCGTCACATCTTTGACATGAGGCAGGTCTTTCATGGCCATGGCATCGTCGAAGGTAAGTTCGCGGCGCTTGCGTATCTCTTCGGTGGGCCGTCCGAAGGCAAGGGGCTGATGAAAAGCGAAAATCATATTCGAGCCGAAGCTGGTGATGGCCTGTTGGAACTGATTGTTCATGCCGCGGACGATGGAAGAAATCCCGATGACGACGGCCACTCCGATCACGATGCCCAGCACGGTAAGGGCAGAGCGCAGTTTGTTGCTGCGAATGGTTTCCAGCGCCATTCGGACCACTTCGCCGTAATCGCCCTTGCGCATCATGTCGGTTCAAAACCCGCCGCGGATTTTCGCGGATCAACGCGGATAAATCAAGACTTCACAACTCAAATCTTAGGGCCGCAATCGGATCCAGGCGAGCTGCCCGCTTGGCGGGATAGACGCCGAAGAACACACCGACGCTGGTCGAAACCAGCAGTCCCGCAGCTACCGCCCAGAGTTCGATCGAGGAGGGCATACCAATCAGCGCGGTAATGCCTTTGGCGAACGCGATCCCAAATAGCACGCCCAGCAGCCCTCCGACCAGCGCCATGGTCCCGGACTCGATCAGGAATTGCAGGAGCACGTCCTGACTGCGCGCGCCCATGGCTTTGCGAATGCCGATCTCCCGCGTACGCTCGGTCACCGAAACCAGCATGATATTCATGATGACAATGCCGCCAACTACCAGCGAGATGGCGGCGATCGCGACCATCGCGATAAAAAACGTGCTGCTCAGACTCGACCAGATGCTCAGGAACCCCTGGTTCGTCTCCGCTGCGAAACTATCGGGTTTGCCGGGAAGGTCGTGGCGGCGGGCGCGCACGATGACGCGGGCCTCGTCCATCGCCGATTCAAGTTGGGAGCCGACTCCGTTGGCCTTTCCAAAGATGCGGATATTACTGTGCGCGCCGAATTGCTTCAAGTAGGTGGTGATTGGAATGGCGACGTAGTTATCGCGGCTCTGACCCAGCGTTTTCCCCTGTTTCTTGCCGACCCCAACCACCGTGTATATCTCGCCTTCGACCCGGATTTCCTGGTTGATGGGGTCGGACCCGGGGAAAAGATTGTCGACAACGTCGGTGCCGATGACGGCAACGTTGGAGCGGTTGGTGTCGTCGTTATCGTTCACCATGCGGCCGGCGGTGAGATCGACATCGAGAATCGCCGCCATCGAAGGTGTGAACCCGCGAATCCAGCAGTCGCTGATCGACTGCTCGCCGCGCTTCACATGGCCGTCGCTCTTGATGGTGGAAGCGCCGACCAGGGCACACTGCCGGCAAGCATCGCGTACGGCCTCGAAATCTTCCACGGTGAGGTCTTTGCGTTTCTGGCCCTCAAGCAACTGGTCGACATTGGTGATGACCGCACTGGCTTTGCTGATGACAAAAACGTCGGCTCCGAGGTTGAATATCTTTTCGGCTACGTAGCCGTTGATGCCATTGACGAAGGTCACTACCGCAATGACCGCGGCTACACCGATGACCACCCCGAGCAGGGTGAGCACGGAGCGGAGCTTGTTTGCCCACAGCGACTGTAGCGCGATACGAAGGGCTTCGAGGATGGTCATAAAACCGTCGTTGGTCGTTCGTCTTTGGTCGTTGGCCTTTGCGACCCCTAGAGTCTAACAAAGAAGATACGCAGCAGCCGGCTGGCGGGTTTCAAGGGCCAACGGCCAGCGACCAGCGACCAACGACAGTACCCTCGCATATAATGAGGTTGTTGGCAGCTGGACCGGACGGTCGCTTTCGGCGCTTTCGGGCGCTGGGAGAGGAAAGTCCGAACTCCGCAGAGCAGTGTGCCGGATAACGTCCGGGAGGCCGGGTTCAAACCCGGTTTACGGCTAGTGCCACAGAAAACATACCGCCTGGTGCATCTTCGGATGCGCGGGGTAAGGGTGAAAAGGTGCGGTAAGAGCGCACCGCCGCCGCAGTAATGCGGCGGGCAGGGCAAACCCCACACGGAGCAAGACCAAATAGGGAGGGAGTCTGGGGCGGGCTGAAAAGCCTCGCCCGAGACACGTGCCGGCTCGGCGCGTCCAAACCTCCGGGTAGGTCGCTTGAGCCGCGCAGTAATGCGCGGCCCAGAGGAATGACCGTCCTGCGGGAGCAATCCCGCAGACAGAATTCGGCTTACAGGTCCGGCTGCCACAAAGTTTTACTTCCAATCACTTCCATCGTGGGCGAAATCAGTGGCTTAGTGACGCGTGCCCGGCACCAGATGGTCGTTACCTGGCCTTTAGCCAACTGACCTTCGAGGACAATGCCTGGCTGCTGGAGAACTTCTGAACCCAGACCCCGAGAAGGGCGCTGAAGCGGCTGTTCAAAAAAACCGGGCGTAGGGACTGGAGCAATCGAATCTACTTCCTGCGGCGTTGATCGGAATGGCGGCCTCCCGCAATCCCCGCACAGAATTTGGCTGCCATTGACTCCTCTTCGCTGATCTTCCCTTACTCTGGCGTCAATCGAACCCCTCCAACCAGCGGCTCGTCGGATTCGTCGAATAGCAGCGGGACGATTGCCCAGTGGGTCTGCCGCGTGGCGCGAAGCGAGAAATAGAGACCGCTGAGAGCAGCGGTGCTTGCCAACAGGACAAGTGGTCGCAGCAGCCGAGCTTCGAAGAAGGTGATGGCCGGTATCAGGATGGCGAAGAGCAGCAGATAGATTCCCATGGTCTGCCAGAAATTGCGGCGTCCGGGTACGTAAGAGCAGGTGAAAGGAATCTTGTGCCACTCGGCCAAGCGCGTTTCAATCAGCAAGAGCATCAGAACGGCCACCAGTTCTAAATGGGCGAAGGCCAAGATCCAGCCCAGGGCAAACACTTCGAGTGGGACCGTGAGCAGCAGCACGGGCACCAGGCCACATACGATCAGCAAAGATTCGACGCTCGCGAGCAGATCTCGCCGTGCCTTACTCTCAGCCATGCGAAACACCCAACCGGCCTGTGCTTCCGACGGAAGCTGAAAGACATAGCAAAGTGCGGAGATCACGACCGCTCCGATCACCAGCGGGACGGCCAGTATGGATTCCAACTCCCAGACGCTCCAACTTCCTCCTGAGCGAAAATGGGCAACCATGCTGGGAACAACTGCTGGCAACGCCAACACCAGCGCGAGGGCTACGCAGAAACTAATCGCGAATCTGTGTTGCCTGCTTCTCCGCAAGGTTTGAATTGCGAAAACAAATGCGGCCTGCTCAGGGGGCTGGTTCACGAACCTTCTCAAGAGCGTGGATGCCGACCTTTCAACGAGGGAGGACCCGCTTGACCTCGGCAGCGCCTGTTCCAGCACCCGGCTGGCATGCCGGTCGTAGCAAGCGAAATATGTCGCCAGCGTCAGCAGCAGGGCTGCTGACATTCCCATGACGGCAATTTCACGTAAGTGCAGAAAGTAGCTGTCCTGCGCTCCCTGCAAGGTCTCATACAGACCCAAAAACCAGGCGGGCGGGAATAACGACATCCAGCGTGGCCGCGCGGCAATGGTCGCGTGCCAGTTTGGTATGTCCAGCACGTAGGGCACGGAAGCTAGAAATGCCATGGCGAGCAGAGCCTGGATCAACACCGAGAGGCGCTCGAACATGCGTGTCGGCAGAATGTTCATCAGCACGCCTTGCAGAGTGCCGATGGCGAAGAACGCGAACAGTCCGGCGCACAGAGTGGCCATCGCGTGAGCCAAAATGTATCGAACACCAAAGGAAGGCAATTGCCATCTGCCGGAAGTCAGGAGTGGGAACAAAAGGCTGGTGGCGATGTTCAGAACCGCGATCACAATCACGACAATGGCAAAAGAAGAAAGGAACCGCGCGACAAAAACTTGATACAGACGAACTGGCAACGGTTTCAACGCAAGATAATCCTGCCGGCTGGGGAACAAGCCCTGCCATTGAATAACAGTCACCAGCCCCGCCACGATCATGGAAAGAGAAATAAAGAAAAGCCGGTCGGCACGAACCGCGGCGAGATAGAGATCTCCGCTATCGAGACCCTGGAGGTAGGCGTACTTCGGGCGATAGAGGCGAACGATGAGAGGGCCAACGCCAGGGCTGTACGAAGCACCTCTCGACCGACACAGCTCCAAACGCCCATGCCGCCTACCCACCCGTCTGTCTGGCAGGCGTCGCGCATTTGGTCTGCGAACACTTCGATCATCTCTTGTCCGAACTGACGGCGAAGCGTGGACGGGTAGAGAAGCAGGAGGGTTGCATAAACGCGGCAACTCCAGCGCATCGATGGCGTCATGCGATTCATGCTCCCTCGTGCAGCACTCGTCTGTGCTGAAGCGCAAGCTTGACCACCGCGTCCATCCGGCCAACCTCGGCTTTGAAAACGAGCTTCCCGGTCCGAGTCAGCCGGTAGTAGCGCCGCCGGCTGCCTGAGTCCGCGTCGATCTCCTCAATCAGGGATAGTTCAAGCAGACGCTGGATGGTGGTGTACAGCGTGCCGGGTCCCATTCGAAACTTGCCGTCGGAAAGGATGGAAACCTGCTGCATGATGGCGTAACCATGCTTTTCGCCCTCGGCCAGCGCGAACAGGATGAAGAACACCGCCGGGGTAAGGGGAAACAGGTGCTGCAAGTCGTCCGGAATATTACTGGTCGTTACCGGCATCGCAAGCCTCTCGCTATATCTTGGCTTGATATATCACTGACTGATATACATGTCAAGGAATAATTGGAGGCGCGGTAAAGAGCCTCCGTGCGGGCAACTATCGTCTTGATAATAGTCGTTTACACGAATATTATTGCTTACAAATGAAGGAGACGGTTGGGTCACGTAAGAGCGGGCGACGCGTCGGCGGTCCCGAAGAGGCGGCATTTTTGGAGCTGCTGCGCACCACCGACATGCTGTCCCGGGGTCTAGTCGGGGTTCTCAAGGGCGAGGACGTCTCGGCGACCCAGTACAACGTGCTCCGTATCCTGCGCGGCGCGCCAGAAGGACTCCCCTGCGGAGAGATCGCCAGCCGAATGATTACCCGGGATCCCGACGTCACTCGCCTGCTCGACCGGCTGGAAAAGCGCGAGCTGATTTCGCGCTGCCGCGAAACCAAGGACCGGCGAACGGTGATGACCCGGATCACACCGGAGGGTCTCAAGCTTCTGGCCCGGCTGGATGAACCGGTGCAGGGCGCCCATCGCAAACAATTGGGCCACCTGGGGCGCGAGCGCCTGCGGGCCTTGAGCGAGCTACTGCGCGCTTCGCGCGCGCAAGTGGCCTGATTTATTGGCTTTAACAGTTGTTGTAACGATTATTGGTGTAACGCATCAAATCTCTGGGAAGGAGTTTTACCATGAGCACACTCGCTAGTCCAAAAACCACAACCACCACCTGGAACATCGACCCCGTCCACACGGCCGCCGAGTTCAAGGTGAAGCACATGATGGTCTCGAACGTGAAGGGGCACTTCACAGCCGTCAAAGGCGTCCTGACGCTGGATACGAATGCTTTGACGAACTCCCATGTGGAGGCTTCGATTGATGCAGCTTCCATCAACACTCGCGACCCTCAGCGTGACACACATCTCCAGAGCGCTGATTTCTTTGACGTGGAGAAATTTCCGACTTTATCGTTCAAGTCAACCCAGATCGATCGCATTAGCGATAGAGAGCTGGCGGTGGCCGGCGATTTGACCATTCATGGCGTCACCCGCAAGGTGGTGTTCACGGTGGAGGGCCCGACACCGCCATCTAAAGATCCCTGGGGAAATACCCGTATGGGGCTCTCGGCAACCACAAAAATCAACCGGAAAGACTTCGGTCTGATCTACAACGCGGCGCTCGAGACCGGTGGCATTCTCATCGGCGAAGAGGTCACGATCACGCTCGAAGTCGAGTGTGTAAAAGCCTAACGCACTTCGTCGGCGGTGCATGGAAGGTGCTCTGCACGGCGAGAGAGGAAACACTTATGTCACTCCGACCAGTAAAACAGATTATTCAACCGAAGCCGACGCTCGAAGGCGCCGGCGTGAAGCTGCAACGTGCTTTCGGTTTCGGCAAGACCAAGGATTTCGATCCGTTCCTGCTGCTGGATGATTTCCGCAACGACAATCCGGCAGATTACCTGGCGGGATTTCCCTGGCATCCGCATCGCGGGATCGAGACCATCACCTACGTTTTAGCGGGCTCCGTCGAACACGGCGACAGCCTGGGCAACAAGGGCAAAATGACCGCGGGCGACGTGCAATGGATGACCGCCGGCAGCGGCATTATGCACCAGGAGATGCCCAAGGGGGATAAGAGCGGGCGTATGCATGGTTTCCAGCTGTGGGCGAACCTGCCGGCGGCGCTGAAGATGACCGATCCGCGCTACCAGGACATTCCGTCGAGCGCGATTCCTGAGGTCACGGATGATGACGGCACGCGGGTGCGAATTGTGTGTGGGGAATTCTGGGGCAAGAAAGGTCCAGTGGAGGGGGTTGCCGCTGATCCGAACTACCTCGACGTCTCGGTTCCGCCGGGCCAGCGAAAGCGGCTCAAGGTGGAAACCACCGGCAATGCTTTCGCCTATGTGTTCGCGGGTTCCGGTACGTTCCGTGACGCGTCGGATCCCCGCGCTGTGTTGACGGAACAAGCCGCAGACCCCAACGAGTCGGCCAAGTACGACGTCAGTAATCACTCGCTGGTGTTGTTCGACCGCGGCGATGAGATCGTGGTGCAGGCTGGCGACCAGGGCATACGTTTCTTGTTAGTGTCGGGCAAGCCGATTGAGGAGCCCGTGGCCTGGTACGGCCCGATCGTGATGAACACGCAGGAGCAGCTGCGACAAGCGGTCGCCGAACTACAGAACGGCAGCTTCATAAAACATCGCTGAATCAGCGCTCAGCGGCTGAAGCCTGCATTCTTATTGAGCCTCAGCGGCGCGACTGAAGTCATGCCCTCCCGTCTGCGGCGCCCGTGGAAGCTGTAGGCTCGCCAAGGCCATGTCCAAGACTGGAGTATTATGGAGTCAAGATAGCTGGCGTCATCCTAAGAAGTGAGCAAGCAGACCCAGGGGGCGGTGTTCTGCCGGCTCTGGGGAAAGGGGCTGGGTATGCGTCAGGGCAGCGAATTCTCGAGTCGTCCTTGCGGAATTTTGCTGTTAACGGTGTCTTCCGTCCTGCTATGGGTTGCGCCGCTGACAGCGCAGAAGTCTCCCGGCACGAGCCCGCCCAAGTACGATCTCACTACAGAAACCAAGGTGAAGGGGACCGTGGAAGAATTGAAGCTGCCTCCTAAGGGCAGCGAGAGGGAGGCTGCCCACCTGCTGGTGAAAAGTGGGGCGGATAGCGTTGACGTGTATCTCTGCCCGAAGTCGTTTCTCGACGAATTGGGTGTGACCTTGGACAAGGGGGATGAAGTCGCGCTGACCGGCTCGAAGGTCAAGCAGGGCGAAGCCGACCTCATTCTCGCCCGCGAAGTGGTGAAGGGCAACGATACCCTTGTCCTGCGCGACGAAAAGGGCAATCCGGTCTGGAGCTGGCATCGTTAACCCCGCCTCCTGCGGCTGAAGTGGTGGCCCCATACCCCCGGCAAAATCCCAAGGTGATTCCGATCCATTCACTGTAACGTTTTGTATTTTGATGGGCTTGGCGGGAAGGGTGTCATGAAACTAAAGATTCCGGGAACCCTTCTATGCGCTTGACAGGGTGGGTAACGGAAAGAAAGAATCACGATAACTCTGTGTAAGTGACTTTATCTTCGACCGGCCAGATGCACGGGCCAAAACAGCGGAGAGTTTCATAACATGACAAAAGCAGGCGCATCCGCACAGCCCGCCCCAGTGGCAACCGCGCTGGTGATTTCCGACGATGAGGCGATCGTCCGCCAACTGACGGAGAGTATGCAGCAATTCGCCATTTCGGCTGAAGTGTGCCAAGACGCAGGGTTCGCCTTGCAGTCGTTAAATCGACGGCATTTTGAGGCCGTGGTGGTTGACCTGAAAATGTACCAGGCGAAAGAGATTATGGAGCGGGTGCGGTTCTCTCCTTCCAACCAGACGGCCACCACCTTTGCTATTACAGATGGACCCGCGTCGGTGTCAGGGTTCAGTACGGGCGCGAACTTTGTGCTGGAGAGGCCGCTTTCGGAGGAGTCGCTGAACCGCAGTTTAAGGGCAGCCTACGGGATCATCATGCGGGAGCGCCGCCGCTACTTCCGCTGCCCGGTGACCATTCCAGTGGCGGTGCGCAATCAGGAAGGCCAAGAAACTCAGTGCGAGACCATCAATATCAGCGAGAGCGGGATCGCCATTCGCATTCCCACTCCGATGAAGGCTGGAATGGAAGTGGCGGTGCGATTCAACCTTCCGGAGAACCAAACCCGATTCGTAATCCAGTCAAAGATTTGCTGGAGTGACCCCACCGGCCGTACCGGCTTGCAGTTTTTGAATCTGCCTCTGCCGCAAAAAACGGAGTTGCAAGGGTGGCTTTCCCGCCGATTGGAAGAAGTCCTGCCTGAGGCCGTAGCCAGCAAGTTCCAGAAGAACGCCGAGTCCTAGGCTTTCTTGATGGTCAACCGTCACATCTTTTCGAAGAACCAAGATATAGCCTCCTTCCTACCCACTTAAAGTCGCGCTATATCCTGCGCACTGCGGGCCGCTTGGCAGCGTGTTGCTTATAAGTTACAATGACTTCGCCAGTAGAAATCCGCCGCTATCTCACGAACAACGGCGTGGATATCGTCGGCGAGTGGCTGGCGGGACTGAAGGACGCTCGAGCCAGGGCCAAGATCATTACTCGCATTGACCGGATCGCCGCTGGAAATTTCGGTGATTGCAAATCGTTGCGCGGGGGCTTGTATGAGTTGCGGATCGACTGGGGACCGGGCTATCGAGTTTATTACGCTTCGGTAGCCGAGGGTTGCGTTTTGTTGCTTTGCGGAGGAGACAAGCGCAAACAGTCACCCGATATCAAGCGCGCGTTGGAATATTTGAGCGACTACAAGAAACGGAGCCTATGAAACGCAAGCCGAGCATCTCCCACGATGAGGCCGTAATTCGTGAACTACGCGATGACCCGGAGTTTGCGGCTGAGTATCTGCGGGCCGCGTTGGAGGATGATGACGAGCCCGGCGTGCTCCTGATCGCCCTGCGTCACATTGCGGAGGCCCGCGGCGGCATTGCCAAGGTGGCCAAAGCTGCGGGAGTTCAACGCGAGAGTTTATATCGGGCGTTATCGCGTCGCGGAAACCCTCGACTTTCTACGCTGGTGGCCGTGACTAAGGCCGTGGGACTGAAGCTCACGGTCGAGGACGCACGATAGAGGGATTTTGCCCGCTATCGAAGACGCCCCACCCCCGCCTTTGCGCGATCCCCGGCCGGCGGCTATGATGAGTGAGTAGCAACAAACCTCGGCTTTTCAAGCCGTTCACCAGGAGTCATCCCAATGTCCGCACCCAGCCGACGGCCGGAAATTCGCCGACGCCGTACTCGCAAAGAAAAGATCGTCAAACTGCGCAAACGCCTCGCCGCCGCTACTGCGGAAACCGACCGCAAGCGCATCGAGCAAAAGCTGCATCGCCAAGGTCTGGTCTCGCCCGGAATCCCGTTGATCAAGAGTGCCTAGAGACGTAGCTAGCTACGTCTCTACCCGACGTGTCGTTTCGCCAGCCTGCAGTCTGGCAGGGGTGCGCGGTGCCGCTGCCACTTCGGCATAGACCTCGAGAATACGGCGGGCCGAGACATCCCAGGAAAACTTCTTGGCCTGCTCATAGCAGCGCTTTTTCATCTGGTCGCGGACCGGCTGGTCGAGCAGCAAGTGCAGCAGGGCTCGCATAATCTCGAAAACATTCTCCGGATTCACCAGCACGGCAGCGTTGCCCACCACTTCGGGCAGCGACGAAGTCGTGGAAGTAACGACCGGAGTGCCGTGGGCCATGGCTTCCAAAGGCGGCAAGCCGAAGCCTTCGTATAGCGACGGGAAAACGAAGATTTTAGCCGCGTCGTAGAAGACCCGCAGCATTTCGATGGGAATGAAGCCGAGAAAGCGCACATCGTTCTGCACTCCGCTGCGGATCACGGTGCGGCGCAAGTCGGGATGCTTGGAAAGCTCATCGCCGATGATGATCAGCTTCAGGTCCGGAAATTTTCCTTCCTTCTCCAGTTCCGCCTTCAAGGCGGAAAAAGCTTCGATGATCCTTACCAGGTTTTTCGGTGGACTGATGCTGCCCGCATAAAGCAGGAACGGATACTTGATGAGGTAGCGTTCTGCCAGGACCTGGCGGTCGGCGTCGGTGGCATGTCCGTGCAGGAAACGCTCGTCGATGGCGTTGTAAACCACCTCAATACGGGAACCCGGAATGCCGAAAACGTTCTCGATTTCGCTCTTGGTGAACTTGGAAACCGCCAGTATTCTGCCAGCGCCTTTCAGCACCCTGCGCGTGAGATGCAGATGCAAGGAACGCCGCAGGCTGGAGCGGGTGCGCGTACGGTACATGTGCTCCAGAAGATCGTGCACCGTCATGACGTAGGGGCAGGGCAGGGTTCGGGGCATCCAGAAAAGATGCGGGATGTGGACCAGGTCGCATTGCAAGCGTTTGAGGATGGCACGGAACTCGATGTAGCCGCGGGCGGTGGTTCCGTCGTCGAGCAAAGCAATGGTCTGGAAGCTCGGGGGCAGAGGGCCGATTTCCGTGGCTTTTTGCGGCGATCCGATCAGAAAATATTGATTGGTGTGATCCAAACGGCTGAGAGCACGAACCACATTGCGGGTATAGGTACCGACACCGAACTCGGTAACGCGCCGGATGTCGATGGCGACCTTCACGGAGAGATTTAACCACAG
>JBKQLO010000166.1:0-4950 GCA_052147055.1 Terriglobales bacterium | reverse complement strand
TGCGAATGACGCCGAACGTGGTGATTTCGGCGGTGGTGTTCGCCATTGTTATGGGATTGTTTGGCGGGATTGCGCCGGCGTGGCACGCGGCGCGGCGAGAGATTCTGGTGGCGTTGAGGGATTAGTATTTCCTTCGTGGGACTGGTGTGGTTGGCGGTTCAGAAAAGGCAATCACCACGAAGGACACGAAGGTTCACGAAGGAAACCTGAGGCTTAACCACAGGGGGAACAGAGGTACACAGGGTTTTAGCCTTTGGATACCCAAACACGCGGATTTGGTGGTTGAGAAAAGGCAATCACCACGAAGGACACGAAGGTTCACAAAGGAAACCTACGGCTTAACCACAGGGGGCACAGAGGTACACAAGGTTTTGGCAAATAGCTGACTTATGCCTTTGGATACCAAACACGCGGACTTGCAGGGCTTGCGCATCGACCGCTCGGCGCCGCCGACGGGAGAGCCGGCGGGGTGGGCGCGCCGCTACATCATCATCGGAATCGCAGTGGTGGCGGTGTTGAGCCTGGGAACGTTGGCGTATCGGTTGCTGTCGTCAGACCCGCCGGAGGTGGAAGTGGTTCGTGCAACGGCGGAGAACAGCGGCGATGCTGGTGGTTCGGTGCTGACGGCCAGCGGTTACATTGTGGCGCATCACAAGATCAACGTGAACTCCAAGGTCACGGGGCGCGTGGCCTGGATCGGCGTGGAAAAAGGCGATCACGTGAGAGAGGGCCAGGTGCTGGTGCGCCTGGAAGACGATGAATTCCGCGCGCAGTACGAGCAGGCCAGGGGTGCGGCCGACAACGCACGGGCTTATGTGGAAGAACTGCAAAATGGCTCGCGTCCGGAGGAGATTTCGCAGGCGCAGCACAACCTGGAGGAGGCGCGCGCCACGCTGGTGAACGACAAGATTACGCTGGATCGCAATCGCGAAATGTGGAATCAAGGTGTGGTCTCGAGGCAAGCCTTCGACGATGCTCAAGCCAAGTTCGATGCCGATCAACAACGGGTCAATTCCCTACAGAAGGGATTCGAGCTGGCGAAAATTGGGCCGCGGCAGGAAGAAATCACGCGAGCCAAGGGCGCATTGCTCCAGGCCGAAGGCCAGGCCGCGTATGCGAAGTCTTGGCTGGATGCTACGGTGATCCGCGCCCCGGTAACCGGAACGATTCTTGAACGCACGGCAGAGAAGGGCGAGCTGGTAACGGCGCAGTTCGCCAGCGGCGCAGAAGGCGGTCCGCAGGGACAGGTGGTCGCGCTGGCCGATCTCAACGATCTTCAGGTGGAGCTCGACATTGCGCAGGACGATTTCGCGCAGTTGGGTTCCAAGCAAAAAGCGGTGCTTTCGGTGGATGCGTATCCCGACCGCAAGTACGACGGCGAGATCCACGAGATTTCTCCCGAGGCCAATCGTCAGAAAGCCACGGTGCAGGTCAAAGTGCAGATTCTGAATCCGGACCAGTATTTGCGTCCGGAGATGAATGCGACGGTGAAGTTCCTGGCGGACGACACCAAGAAAGCGGTCGGGACGCAGGCATCGGGCGTACTGGTGCCGGCGGCAGCGATCCGCGATCACAGCGGCAAGAAGATGGTTTTTCTGGCGTTCAACGGAAAGGCTCTGGGGCGCGACGTTCAAGTCATCTCGCAGCGCAGCGGCGGTTTTATGGTGCAAGGGCTGGTGGGCGGCGAAAGCGTCATCACCACGGCACCGGCGAATTTGAAAGACGGCGACAAAATCAAGATCAAGGGACAGTTATGAGTACAGCGACAATGACCAATACGGCTACGCAAACCAAAGTGGTTCAGGTCCGCAACGTCAGCAAGATTTTCAAGCGCGACGCTTTTGAGGTGCGGGCGCTCGACGATGTTTCCATCGAAATCGCCGGGGGAGAATTCATGGCGCTTATGGGCCCATCGGGCTCGGGCAAGACAACGCTGCTGAACATGATTGCGGCCATTGACCGGCCCACCTCCGGCGAGTTGCTGGTTTTGGGTGAAAACGTGTTCCGCTTCAACGACGGCCAGGCGGCGCGCTGGCGCAATGAGCATATTGGCTATGTGTTCCAAACCTTCAATCTGATTCCTGTGCTCACTGCGTTTGAGAACGTAGAGTTGCCGCTTCTGCTCACCAAATTAAACAGCCAGCAGCGCCGCGAGCACGTGATGACGGCACTGAAGCTGGTTGGCTTGGAGGAGCGGATCCATCACCTTCCCAAACAACTCTCTGGTGGACAAGAACAGCGCGTGGCGATTGCGCGGGCCATTGTGAGCGACCCAACTTTGTTGCTGGCGGACGAACCTACCGGCGATCTGGACAGTCACTCGGCGACGGAGATTCTGGAGATTTTGAAGAGATTGAACGAAGATTTCCACAAGACGGTGATTATGGTGACCCACGATCCTCATGCGGCGTCCTATGCCCACGTGACCCGGCACCTGGAAAAAGGCATGCTTTTGCCCCCCGAGTAGGGCTGCGTTGGCCGCTGGGTGTATTGCGTTAAATCATTTATAAATAATGGCTTAGACAACCATTGGTGAGTTTCCGTTCGCTTCTGGCGGATCCAGAAGCGAGCTTGTGTGCGCGAAAATGACCCTGGGGGACAGCTCAGGATCGTCCTCTCAAAACAAATTTGTGATTCCCTGCCGTAAAGCCCTCCGGCGCGCTATCCTTCTGTGCCCATAAGGACTCCCCCAGTCTCAATTGCACTCCTGGGGAAGACCAAACCAAACAATAAGGAGAGCACCATGAAACGTACGATACAGGGAATTATGCTGGCAGCGGCACTGATGCTGGCCACATGCGCAACCCCCGCAATGGCCGATGGCCCTGGCCCACCGCCTGATGGACCTGGACCGCCGCCGACCCACGTTTCGGGAGTGATCGGGTGGTCGATGTACCTGTCACTGATTCACTTGCTGTAGTGAGTTGCTGGTTACCCCAGAGAAACAGGTCTTGGTGGCTTGTGAGCGGCTAGGTTAAGCTGCTCACAAGCCATGAGTTCGCTGAACTTCATCTTGTGGTGGGGAGAGCTCCCGCTGCAGGCAGCGCTATTGTACGTGCTGGTCCGAAAGCGAAGCTTTCGGACTTTTCCGTGGTTCTTTGCGTACACGCTTTTTGCCGTCGCCGGCGGCGTCAGCCGCTTCCTGGTGCGCAACCACCATTCCGCGTATTTCGGGGTGTACTGGAGCACGCAGGCCGTTTCTTCTCTGCTGGGAATCGCGGTGATGTATGAGGTCTTCCGCAGTGTGTTCCGCAACTTCAGCCGCTTGTGGTGGTTCCCTCCGATATTTCCACTTACCGCGGTGCTGTGCCTGGCGCTGACCATCTCGCGAAATCTCTCCGTACCCACCGGCCTGCAAGGGGGGGCAATCGCCTGGATCGTCGGAACCGAACTGGGACTGCGGCTGCTGCAAGTGGCCATGTTTGCTCTTTTGGTGACCATGGTCCTGCTTTTCGGACTACGCTGGAGGCAGCAAGCCTTCGGCATTTGTGCAGGTTACGGGCTGCACGCGACGGTAGCGTTGTTGACCACCACGAAATTTTACGAATTCGGAACAAAATTCAAATTCTTGTGGGGGTTGGTCTCCATCATCACGTACAGTATTGCAGTCTTGATTTGGCTGTGGTATTTCAGCGTTCCAGTCAAGACAGAACCCGCTCGCGCCGAGCAGCCTCCACTGTCGGCGCAAGAAATGGGCCGCTATAAAGAGATGGTACGGAGGGCAAGGCGACCATGATCGTAACGATTCTGTGGAACTTGACGATTACCGCAGGCTTTATAAGCTGCGTGGTGATCGCAGCCTGGATTTGGTTTCATTTCCCCGATCGCACCGCCGACGATGTGGTCGATTTCCTGCTCCCGGTGGACTTGGAAAAAGTCGAGACCCTGCTGGATGCCACCACCGAGAATCACCTGCGCTGCGACCTTAGCCGCAGAGACTTCCGCAAAATGCAGCGCAAGCGCATTCATCTTTATGTTGCCTTTGTTCACAGAATGGCGCATAACGCAGCCGTGCTGATTGACTGGGCCAACCGCGAGGCCGAGGGAGGCGATGAGCAGGCGGCAATGCTGGCGCACGAACTGCAACAGATCGCGGTGGAAGTGCGGCTCTACTCTTTGCTCACCATGATGAAGTTGCGCTTGTGGTTATTGATCCGGCTGGATTCCTGGCAAGTGCTTCCGGCTCCCAGTCTTTATGAGGTACGCGAGGTCGGCGGCATTCTGGGATTGGAGAGCTACGACCGGCTGAAAACCGCCGCCAGTTTTCTTTTTATGGAGATGGGGAAACGCAACTTCGACGAACTGCTGCACAATCTCTGAGACCCATCTTGCGTCGGTGGGGACGTTCACTGGTGCGCGGTCACAGTTCAGAAATGGACGGTTCCGGCGCGGGCGGGGATCCAAGACCGTCCTGTGGCGGTTCTGACACCCACTGCCAAGCGCGGCGTCCGTTTTCCCGGACTTCACTCTGCGCCTCTCCGTAGTCCACCAGGCGATTGAGGACCGTGGTCACGGAAGCCAGCGGATCTTTGTGGCGCAGCAGCACGGCGGGCATGCGGTCTTGAATTTGCTGGCACACCTCGCGCACACTGAGCGCTCGGCCCGCATCCATTAACACCATGCGGCAGGCTTTGGTGAACCCGGGCTGACGCCCTCCGGTTTTGCGGTCCACCAGTTCGAGCAGGTCTTCGCCTAGAATTTCGTCTCCGAACAAGTTCGCCAGGCCGGCAAGGGTCTGCTTCAGAGTACCGATACGTTTCATGATGCCGGCGCGTTGTTTCATGAGCTGCCGCAATTCCTCATGCGCAGTCTTGACTACTTCCTGGACGTGAGGATCGTTGTTTAGAAGACTTGCGCTGCTGGTTCCGTTACTGCCATTCTTAGCGTCCTGCATGACTGCCTCCAGACTGCCACTACGCAAGGGGTGCGCAGCTACCCTTGGCCATCGCA
>JBKQLO010000165.1:0-65879 GCA_052147055.1 Terriglobales bacterium | reverse complement strand
CTCCGAGCGCGACACGCTGGCCTGCAACGTGCTGTCGCTGGGGAACAATCGCTTGCTCGCGCTGGAGGAAAACTCCAAGACAAACGCCAAGCTGCACGCCGCCGGATTCGACGTGCGCACCTTTCCCGGCTCTGAGCTGTGCATCAACGGCAGCGGCGGGCCGACGTGTTTGACCAGGCCGCTGCTAAGAGGTTAGGTCTTAGTCGGTGGCCGCTTCCGCTGGATTCGCTGCCGGATTTCAGCTTCGATTTCCGCGCGATGACCGTCCCACCACAACGCCTCTTCGGCTTCGTTGGAAAACTTCGGAATAGGCCCCTGCTTCCGTTTTGCTTCTGCCATAGCGGGGTGCGTGACCGTGTTTCTGGTTTTGTCGGCATGGGCGGAGGTCTCGCTGCAGAAACGACGGATCAAGAAAGCTGGGGGCGGATCCTCCTCTGAACAGCGGAAGGCGGCGCTATGACCCTCACCTCGGCGTATGGGACAGCCGCCCTCGCAGCCTCCCTCCTGCTAAAATCAAAGCACGATGGTTCTCCCCTTCGTCCGCGATCTGTTCGCGGACGTAGAAAAATTGCCAGCCTTCCAGCGTGTTGCCTCCCACCTCCGGGAGGGCACGGGGCGGCTTGGTGTCTCTGGACTCACACCCACCGCCAAAGCGCTGTTTCTGGTTTTATGGCAGCGTGCTGCGGGGCGACCGGTCATCGTGGTGGTCCCCGACAATCGCATCGCCGAAGACCTGGTTCCCGTTCTGCAAGCCTTCCACGAACTGACCGGAGGCAACGATCCCGATTCCATCGTCTCCCTGCCCACGCGCGACGTTCTGCCCTTCCAGAATCTTTCCCCGCACCCGGAAATTCAGGAAGAGCGCGCGGTTGCGCTGTGGAAGATTGCCTCCGGAGCGGTTTCGATCTTGGTCGCCCCGATTGCTGCGGCCGCGCTTCGTCTGCGCTCCGCCGAGTACTATGCCAACCTGGCGCGGGTAATCCGCCGCAGCGAGACCCTGGACATCGATCCGCTGCTGGCTCATCTCAATACCGTCGGCTACAGTTCGACCGACGTGGTCGAAATGCCCGGCGAGTACGCCTCCCGCGGTGGCATTCTCGACGTATATTCTCCCGAGGCCGACCGACCGCTACGCATCGAATTCTTTGGCGATGAAGTCGAGTCCATCCGCAAGTTCGATCCCGCAACCCAGCGTTCTTCCACGCCCGTCGACGAAGCTTTGCTGCTTCCGTTGACCGAGACTCCGGTCAGCGAAGATCTGCTGGGCGCAATCCACGCCCGCCTGTCTGGCAGACGCATCACCGGTGCGGAAGAAGTGGTGGAACAAGCGGTGCGCGCGGGCGGGGTCACAGTATTTCCCGGCTGGGAGTTCTATGCGCCCGTCGCCGGCGCCGATCGCACTGTATTCGATCTGATGCCGCGTGCCGCAGTTCTCGCCGATGAACCGGACAGCCTGCGCAACGAATTCGATCAAGTCTGGGCCCGCATCGAAGAAGCCCACGAGCGCAGCGGAGTGGGCAAATTGGTGCGGCCCCCCGACCTTTACCTGCCTCCCGACACTTGGTGGGAAAAACTCTCCAGCTTGCCGGGTGCCGACGTCGAGCATCTCGAAGTCACGCAGCCCGGCCGGGCTGAATCGGTCAGCTTCCACTCCCAGCCCGCGCAGCGTTTCCATGGCTCGGTGAATGCGATGGTGGAGGAGGCCAAGAAGCAAGTCGCGGAGCAGAATCGCGTGCTCATCGCCGTCCCCAACATCGGAGAGGTGGAGCGCCTGGCCGACGCTTTCAGCGAAAACAGCGTTTCCTTCCGCCTGGGCAGCCGCACTCGCGGCGGCGAGAGTTACGCCGACGAAACCGCCTATTTCGCGGGCGAGGTCTTCACGTCGACTCTTGCCAAGGCCTACATCCCGGACGGCGTCGTACTGCCCGCCGCGCATCTTGCAATCTTCGGCGCCCGCGATCTGTTTGACGAATCCGACGCCGTGACTTTCCGGCCGCAGCGATCAAAATCCAAGACCTCCGCGTTTCTCTCCGACTTCCGCGACCTGCAAGTTGGCGACTACGTAGTCCACGTCGAGCATGGCATCGGTCAATACCAGGGGCTGAAAGAGATCAATCAAGGCGACGGCAATGCCGAATTCATGCTGCTCGAATATGCCGAAGGCGCGCGCCTCTACGTTCCGCTCACACGGCTCGACCTGATCCAGAAATATCGGTCGTCGGAAGGAGCCAAGCCGGCACTGAACCACCTTGGCACCGCAGCCTGGGCCAAGACCAAGGCGCGGGTGAAAAAGGCCATGAAAGACATGGCCGACGAACTGCTCAAGCTCTACGCAGAAAGAAGCGCTGCCAAAGGCCATGCGTTTTCCGCCGACAGCCAGTTCATGCGCGAGTTCGAAGACTCCTTCGAATTCAGCGAAACCGAAGATCAAGACATGGCCATCGTTGACGTGAAACGCGACATGGAGTCGTCGCAGCCCATGGATCGGTTGCTCTGCGGTGACGTCGGCTACGGCAAGACGGAAATTGCCATGCGCGCGGCTTTCAAGGCGGTCAACGACAACAAGCAGGTGGCCGTGCTGGCACCGACTACGGTCCTTGCATTCCAGCACTTCGAAACTTTCAAACAGCGTTTCGCAGCTTTCCCCGTCAGCATCGAAATGATCAGCCGCTTCCGCACCACCAAACAGCAGAAAGAAATCCTGCAAAAGGTCGAATCCGGCAAAATAGACATCCTCATCGGCACACACCGCCTGCTGTCCAAAGACATAAAATTCCCCGATCTCGGATTGCTGGTGGTGGATGAAGAACAAAGGTTCGGAGTGCGCCACAAAGAGCGGCTGAAGCAGATGCGCAAAGAAGTCGACGTGCTCACCATGTCCGCCACGCCCATTCCACGCACCCTGCACATGTCCCTGGTGGGTCTGCGCGATATGAGCGTGATTGAGACTCCGCCCAAAGACCGCATCGCCATTCAGACCGTAGTCGCCAGTTGGGACGAGAAGCTAATTCAGTCGTCGCTCGAGCAGGAACTCGCCCGCGGCGGGCAGGTTTATTTCGTGCATAATCGCGTGGAAAGCATCTGGGAAATCGCCGCCAAGCTACAGGTATTCGTTCCGAAAGCCCGCATCATCGTGGGGCACGGCCAGATGTCGGAAGGCGAGCTGGAAAAAGTAATGCTCAAGTTCATGCACCACGAAGCCGATATTCTGGTGGCGACGACCATCATTGAGAACGGCCTAGACATCCCGCTCTGCAACACCATCATCATCAATCGCGCTGACCGCTTTGGACTCTCTGATCTCTACCAACTGCGCGGCCGCGTAGGCCGTTCTAACCGGCGCGCCTATGCCTACTTGCTGATTCCGGCAGACATCGAACTTACTCCCATCGCCCGGCGACGCCTAGCGGCGCTGAAAGAGTTCTCCGATCTGGGCGCGGGCTTCAAGATCGCCGCGCTTGATCTCGAACTCCGCGGCGCCGGCAATCTGCTGGGTGGCGAGCAGAGTGGCCACATCGAAGCCATCGGATTCGAGCTTTACACCCAGATGCTCGATCGTGCGGTGCGTGAGATGAAAGGCGAGTCCGCAGTGGAGGAAGCGGCCACGCAGCTCAATCTCGGCCTCAACATTCGCATCCCGTTCGAATACATACCGGAAGAAAATCAGCGGCTGCGTATGTATAAGCGTGTCGCCGGGGTGGAAACCGAATCGCAACTAGCTGACGTTGGGGCGGAGTTGGAAGACCGTTACGGAGAGCCACCTGCGGCGGTGCGCAATCTGCTGGATTACGCTTCACTCAAATTACTGGCGGTTCGGGTCGGGGTAACGGCAATCGATCGGAAGCGCGAGCTCATGACCATCAAGTTCCGCGAGAACGCGGGGATTGATCCCGCAAAACTGGCGCAGTTCGTTTCTTCGCAGCGCGGCGCCCAGTTCGCTCCCGATGGCACGCTGAAGTTTGCATTGAAAGCGACGGCTGCCGCGGACGTACTCTCTCTGCTGCACAAGCTTCTCGACGAACTGGCTGCTGAAATCCCTGAAACGGCCTCGGCCCCCGGGACCGCGTCGTAGCCCCGCGAATCGCCCGCGACCTTGGCGTGTTAATCTCAAATACTTCGCACATCGATCATGGCCCCGCCCTCACAATTTCTGCCCGCTGGCTTCAGCCTGGGTGCGGTTTTCGTCTGGGGAACGAGTGACTTTCTCGGCGGATACGCCTCCCGCCGCTCCAATGCATTCGTTTTTACCACCATCGTTCACCTCAGCGGCCTGCTCTTGATGTTCGGGGTCGCGGTTGCCGGTCATTCCCCGTTTCCCGCTCGCACCGCCGTGTTGTGGGCCTTGGCTGCAGGAGCATCAGGCGGCGCTGGTCTCGCTATCTTCTACCGCGCCCTTGCCTCCGGAAGAATGGGTTTGACTGCCCCGGTTGCCGCAGTGCTCAGCGCGGCCATTCCCACCGTCTTCGGAATGTTCACCGAGGGCGTTCCACGCGTCATACAGGTCGCAGGCTTTGTGCTTGCCGCGAGTGGAATCTGGTTGATTTCCCGTCCTGAAGACGGCAGCCGCCCCCAGGGAATCGGCACCGCGGTTTTCGCCGGCATCGCCTTCGCTGGCTTCTACCTTTTCATCAAGCAGGCTGGCAACGACTCCGCCGTATGGCTGGCGGCTGTGTCCCGCATCGCTGCCTTCTCGGTGACTGGAGCCATCGTGGTTTTGGGGCGCCACCGCCAAATCACTCCTGAGGGGATAGGCTGGGGCATCGTGGCTGGAGTTCTAGACATCTCCGGCAGCGTGATGTTCATCCGCGCCTCTCAGACCGGCCGCCTCGACGCCGCTGTCGTTATCAGTTCGCTCTATCCCGCGATCACCGTGTTGCTCGCCCGGCTTTTCCTGAAAGAGCACTTCACACGCTGGAAGCTGGTGGGCATGTTTGCGGCGCTGCTGGCGGTGCCCCTGATCGCCGGGCGATAGGCGTATTCTAAATTCTGGAATTTGGAATACACGTAACCAATGCCGCTGCTCGAAATTCGCAACCTGACCAAGGTCTTCGCGCTCGGCGAATCCATGTTTGGCGGAAGTGCCAAAGGCGAAGTCCGCGCAGTTGACGGCATTTCTTTGGACATCGAATCGGGCGAGACTTTGGGCCTGGTCGGCGAATCAGGATCTGGCAAAAGCACGCTTGGACGCTTGGTGCTACGCCTGATCGAGCCCACCTCGGGCGGCATTTCGTTCGAAGGCCGCGATCTCCTTGCCGCCAATCATTCCGAAATGCGACGTCTGCGCCGTGATATGCAGATCATCTTTCAAGATCCGTTCGGATCGCTCGACCCCCGCATGCGAGTCGAAGACGTGATTGCCGAGCCGCTGATCATTCATGAGTCGATGAGCGCCGCCGTTCGCCACCAACGGGTTCAGGAACTACTGCGAGTGGTTGGCCTCGACGAATCTGCCGCACGCCGCTTTCCCCACGAATTCAGCGGCGGACAGCGCCAACGAATCGGCATTGCCCGCGCTCTGGCCTTACGCCCAAAATTCATCGTTGCGGATGAGCCCGTCTCCGCTCTCGATGTCAGCGTCGGCGCTCAAATCGTGAACTTGATGGCGCAATTGCAGCGTGAGTTCGGTTTGACCTACCTGTTTATTTCGCACTCCATGCCGGTGGTTCGCTATCTGGCCACTCGCATTGCCGTGATGTATCGCGGCAAGATCGTGGAGATGGGGACGACCCAGCAGATCGCCATGCAGCCGCAGCATCCCTATACTCGCAGTCTGCTGGAAGCCACTCCCGAGGTGGTTGCTTAGGGAGTCGTCGGGGTCCTCGAGTGCATCGCTTGTGTCTTTCGGGCGACGGGACTAAAATCCGCTCCTCGGAGGTGTCTTATGGCCGCTGCCCCCAACTTACCTGGGCCCACTCCCGTTTCTGCTCCCGAGGTTGCGCCGCTCTCCGAAGCGGCACGCCTGATCGACACTTTCGTCGCCCCGAGCAAGACCTTTACCGACCTTCGTCGTAGCGCTAGCTGGTGGGCGCCGTTTCTGCTGCTCTCGATCGTCTCTGTGGGCTTCTTCTATGTGGTAGGCCAGAAAATCGGCTATCGGAAGGTGATCGAGAACCAGATCCAAGCGTCTCCGAAAGCCACCCGCCAGATGGAACAGCTCCCGCCTGACCAACGCAACCAAGCCATGGCTCGGCAAGTCATCGGCATACGCTACTTTTTGTATGCATATCCGGTCGTGATTCTGCTCTTTAACCTGCTGATTGCCGCTGTGCTGTTCGCTACGTTCAAGTTCGGGGCCAGTGCCGTAGTGAAGTTCAAAACCTCATATGCCATCGTGATGTACGCCAGCCTGCCGCTTCTGCTCAAGACCATTCTTGCCACCATTTCGGTCATGGCTGGCGCTGATCCCGACTCTTTCAACTTACAGAATCCGGCGGCGACCAATCCCGGCTACTTTCTTTCTCCGGGCAATTCACCCTTTCTGTATAGCGTGGCCACCGCGCTCGACATTTTCCTGATTTGGACGCTGATGCTGACTGCCATCGGTTTCACCTGCGTAAGCAAGGTAAAGCGCTCCACTGCGATGACAGTCGTGTTCGGCTGGTACATCGTCTTTACCCTCGGAGCCGCCGGACTCGGCGCGTTGTTCTCCTAGAACGCCGCGGTCTGATGAACTCGGGGCTTGTGATAGACGTCCTTGCAGCCCTGGGCCGGTTGGCGGATAATTCGCATCGCAGGAGATACTCATGAGCACCCGACTTGCCGTCATGCTTCTCTTCTTGTGCGTTGCGGTTCCGGCCCTTGCCCAACCGTCCGCAGCTTCTCAATGTATTGATTGCCACAGCAAGGTTACCCCGAACATTGTTTCTGACTGGAAGCTCAGCAAACACAGTCAAATGGAGGTCACTTGCGTGGCCTGTCACGGCGACCAGCACACTTCTGCCAGCGACGTGGTGAAGGCTAGAATTCCCACGCCCGATACTTGCGCCACCTGTCACCAGACTCAAGTGGAACAGTTTAGGAAGGGAAAGCACAGCATTGCCTGGGCTGCGATGAAGGCAATGCCAACCATCCACTGGCAACCCATGGCGATGACTGAGGGGTTGAAGGGCTGCGGCGGGTGTCACAAGATCGGCGACAAAACCCCGACGGAGGTGACTGAATTACGTCTGAACGGCACTGAATTTGGCGCCGCGCAATGCGACGCCTGCCACACCCGGCACACCTTTTCTGTGGACGAGGCCAAGCAGCCGCAAGCCTGCGAGACTTGCCACATGGGTTTCGACCATCCCCAGTGGGAAATGTATTCTTCGTCGAAACATGGCGTGCGCTATGACCTGAAGCAACGCAAAGTGCTTCCCCAGGACGCGGCTGCTCCCACCTGTCAGACTTGTCACATGCAGGAAGGGAACCATGAAGTCCGCACCGCTTGGGGCTTTCTGGCCGTGCGTCTGCCGCTGCCCGAGGACAAGCAATGGGCCGCGGACCGGGCGGCAATCCTGCAGGCTCTGGGCGTACTCGATCCTGACGGCAAGCCAACCGCCCTGGTGAACACGGTGAAAGCGGCGGATCTGGCCCGGCTGACCCAGGAAGACTGGCAGCGCGAGCGCGACAAGATGATCAAGACCTGCGACCAGTGTCACGCTGAAAGCTTTGCCAGGCAGCAACTTCAGCAGGGAGATGACATGATCCGCGAAGCCGACCATCTGATGGCCGAGGGCATCCGCGTGGTTGCTGGCCTTTACAAAGACGGCGTACTCCCCAAGCCGCAGAACTACGCCTATCCTTTTCCGAATCTGCTCACCTTCCACGACGCGCCCACTGTGGTCGAACAGAAACTATTCGTCATGTATCTGGAGCATCGAATGCGGGCGTTTCAGGGGACATTCCACGCCAGCCCCGATTATGCCCTGTGGTACGGCTGGAGCGAGATGCAGCGTGACCTGACGGAGATCAAGGAACTGGCAGCCGAGATGCGGCGCAACCACGTCACGGCCGCCGGCCAACGGGTGATCAATCCAGTGGCCAGAAGGAAAGCACAACCGCAATAGGGAAGACCCTGCCTACGGGCTGGCTGGCGGAACGACCATACCCGGGAGTATTCTTGGAACTCATTGGAGGCTTCATGAAACGAACGCTCGTCTGTTGCGTATTTCTCGCTTGGACTGCAATGATGTTTGCCCAGACCAAGAACCCTGTCACTGACGTAGTCAAGGGCGTGCTGGCGCGCCAGCAGAAGAACATCACCGCCGCTATTGAAGAAATGCCGGCAGATAAGTTCGGGTTCAAGCCCACGCCTGAACAAGAGACCTTCGGCCACCTCACGCTGCACATCATTGAGTCGAACAACTATTTTTGTTCGACCGCTGCCGGCGTCCCGGAACCGAAGGTGGAATTGAAGGACACAGACAGCAAAGACAAGCTGTTGCCTGCCGTCAAGGATTCGTTCGCTTTTTGTGGGACCGCCTTGGACAAGGTGGATGATTCCAAGTTGGGCGATCCCATCAAAGATTACACCGGGAAAGATCAACCACGGGCATGGGCGCTGATCGCTTTTGCCAGTTCCTGCGCCGACCACTATGGAGCGGCCGCCATGTATCTTCGACTGAACGGCCTGTTGCCGCCGACTGCGAAGAAGAAATAGGCAGCTACTCGATCTGCACGAACTCGGCGGCCACCGTCCCAGCATGCTGCGGCGCCCGCCAGGAGTCGAAGATCGATACCTGATGCACGCACGATACTGTACAGTGCGGCGCACAGGATTTCTCCGTCAGATATTCGCGACGCAGGTCTTCAGCACTGTATTTTTCCAGCGGAATCGCGGGATAGCCGCGCTGTTGCGAGCAGTAGTGCACCAGCCCGTCTTCACAAATGTATAAATAGCGCGACCCCGCCCGGCAGCGCCACTGGTTCGGCCGCCCCTGCGCAATGTTGTCCTGAAATGCATTGATGCGGGTGAAGCTGCTCTTTTCGAGCGACTTCATCTCGTGATACACCCGCCGCTCCTCTTCGCCCAAAGGCTGCAACTGGCCGGTGCCGTCGTGAATGATTCCCACCGTCGAACTGAATCCCAGTTCCAGCGCGCGCTTGCCGATGGTCAGCGCGTCCTGCGGATTGCAAACCCCGCCCCCCACGACAGAATTGATGTTCACGTGAAAGTCGGCATGCTCGGCAAGATTTTCGAGCTTCTTGTCCAAAACTTTCAGACTCTTCTTGGACACATCATCGGGAGTGACGTTATCAATCGAAATCTGGAGCCACTCGAGGCCAGCCCGGTTGAGCCGCTGAATGCGTTCCGGTACCAGGAAATATCCATTGGTGATCAGCCCGGCAATCATGCCGTTCTTGCGAATCCGCCGAATGATGTCATCGAGCTCCGGATGCAGCAACGGTTCGCCCCCGCTGATAGTAATCACAGCCGTGCCCAGTTCGCCCAGCTTGTCCACGCGGCGGAACATTTCTTCGGTGGCCACTGGCTTCGAGAAATCGTCGAACTCATTGCAATAGGTGCAGGAAAGATTGCAGCGGCGAATGGGAATGATATGCGCCAGCAGCGGATGCTCGGTCGAAGCCAGCGCCTTGGCCATCATCTTCGCCCCCCGGACATTCCGGTAGAGCGCCTTCACGCGGCGACGCAGAATTGTGCTGGCAGAGGGCATGAAACGATGCTTTCATTAGACCATAGACGACGTGCAAGTGCATCATTCTGACAGCGTTTGGCATGTTTGCCGATGCGAATGGCCTCGCGGCAAGGCGAACGGCCTCCGCTACTCGGGCTATAATTGCGCCCACGGATGGCCCTTACCTCTGGCACCAAGCTCGGTCCCTACGAAATCCACTCGCCGCTAGGCGCGGGCGGGATGGGCGAGGTCTATCGCGCCCGTGACACTCGCCTCGACCGCACCGTTGCCATCAAAGTTCTGCCAACCCATCTTTCCGCGGATCCCGAATTGAAGCAGCGCTTCGAGCGGGAAGCCAAGGCCATTTCGGCGCTGCAACATCCCAACATCTGCACCCTGCATGACGTCGGCTCGCAGGATGGCGTGGACTTCCTGGTCATGGAGTATCTGGAAGGCCAGACCCTGGCTGACCGGCTGGTGAAAGGCGCGTTGCCGCTGGATCAGGTTTTGAAGATCGGAACGGAGATCGCCGAAGCGCTCGAAAAAGCCCACCGCCAGGGGATTGTCCATCGTGACCTGAAGCCGGGCAACATCATGCTCACGAAATCCGGCGCCAAGCTGATGGACTTCGGCCTGGCGAAACCCGAACTAGCAATCGCAAGCAGTGCGAAGGGACAGCTCACTCCATCCACGCCGACCATGAACTTGGCTTCACTCACATCGGCTGCATCGCCGCTCACGCAAAAAGGCTCCATTGTTGGAACTTTCCAGTACCTGTCGCCGGAAGTGCTGCAAGGCTCTGAAGCCGACGCTCGTAGCGACATTTTCAGCTTCGGCTGCGTGCTTTACGAAATGGTGGCCGGGCGGCGCGCTTTCGAAGGGAAATCGCAACTCGGCGTGCTCACCGCGATCCTCGAGAAAGAACCGGAGCCGATCACGGCCAGCCAACCATCGGCCCTGGATCGGGTCATCCGAGCCTGTCTCGCAAAAGATCCCGCAGATCGCTTTCAGTCCGCACACGATGTTGCGATGGACCTCCGCTGGGTGTCGGATTCCGCGGGAGACGCAAGCCAGAAAGAAACTCGGAGGTTTGAGAAACCCTGGGTGCTCCTAGCTGCCGCAGTCTTCCTGGTGTGTGTCGCGCTTGCAGCCATAGCTGGCTACCATTGGCCGAAGCAAAGTGAAAGCGCCGAGGCAATTCACGCGGAAATACCGCCCCCGGACAAGTTCCCGTTCGATGCCACAGGCGACAACGCTGGCATGCCGGTGCTGTCGCCCCAGGGCGATCAGCTGGCCTTCGTCGCTCATTCCGCCAACGCTCAGTTCCTTTGGGTGCGATCGCTGAAGAATGACGCAGCCCAGCAGCTCGAAGGCACGCTGGGTGCGATGCATCCCTTCTGGTCGCCGGACGGACGGTATGTGGGGTTCTTTGCCAACGGCAAGTTGAACAAGATCGCCGCGTCCGGAGGCCCGGTTTCCGTTTTGGCCGATGCCCCAACCTCGCGGGGTGGGAGCTGGGGCGCCAGTGACTGGATCGTGTTCAGTCCAACCTTTCAAAGCTCGCTGTTGAAGGTCAGTGCGCAGGGCGGAACGCCGACCGATGCGACCGTAATGGACAAACAGAAGCACACCACCCATCGTTGGCCGTGGTTCCTTCCCGACGGCAAACACTTTCTCTTTCTGGCGACCAGTCACAACGGGGGAGATGCCAAAACCAGCGGAATCTACTTTGGGTCCGTAGACAACACCGAAGCCCGCCTGGTGGTGGCAACGGATTCGGCGGCAGAGTACGGGTCAGGCTACTTGCTTTATCGAGCCAACACCGCGCTGGTGGCGCAGCCCTTCGATCCAGAATCGGGCAAGTTGTCGGGATCGGCGGTTCCACTGGTGAACAACATCCGTTACGACGCGGGAGTGTGGCGCAGCGTTTTTGCCGTCTCTCAAAACGGGCTCATCGTTTACCAGGCCAGCACCGCCGCCTCCGGGGGAACGCGTCTGGTATGGTTCGACCGCTCAGGAAAGCAACTCGGTGCCATCAGTGAGCCCGAGAACATGGCGACTGACGTACGCCTCTCCCCGGATGGCAAGCGGGTGGCATTCATACAGCTGGGCGCGGCGTCCGGCGTGTGGACGCTCGACCTGGAGCGCAAGATCAAGACTCGCATCACCTTCGACCAGCAGACGGTTGGTTATCCTTCGTGGTCCCCGGACGGCAAGACGCTCATGTTCACAGCCGACCTGGCGAATCGCGGAGGGACGGTTGAAATTCGCTCCAAAACTGCCGACGGTAGTGGGACGGAGAAGACTTTGGTGGCCGAGCAGAATAACTATCATTCTCCGGAATGGTCGCCAGACGGAAAGTACTTAACCTACCTCTGGGGTGAAGGCGAGAAGATGACCTCCCTCTGGGCCATGCCCGTCGCCGGAGGGGCCAAGCCATTTACCGTGGTACAGCCGCCGTCGCAGCAATCGAACCTTTACACGTATCGGGTTTCGCCCGACAGCCGCTGGGTAGCCTACGCATCGGATGAGTCCGGGCAGGATGAGGTCTACGTCACCAGCTTCCCTGAAGGCAAGGGAAAATGGCGAGTGTCAAACAGCGGGGGATCCAACCCAGCTTGGAGCGGGAACATGAAGGAACTGTTTTTCCGGAACCTGACCGATGAGTTCTTCGCCTGTCGCCTGACCTTTAAAGGCTCAGAAATTGAAGTGGCCACGCCGCAACGGCTTTTTCATGCCAGCGTGCCCGGAGTTGGAGTGCCCTATGACGTTTCCACGGACGGTCAACGCCTGTTGGTGGACCTGGCGGAAGAGCAAGAGTCCGCGCCGCTGTTTGTGGCAGTCAATTGGCCCGCGGAGCTGAAGAAATAAAGCGATAGCTTCTATGACCGTGCCGCCACCGAATCGAATAGGTTCAAGAATTGAAGCTTCTTTTCCGCCGGAAGAAACGATGCCTCAAACGAATTCCGCGCCAGCTCGCGCAAATGCTCATCGGTGAAGCCGAACGCGTCTTGCGACAACTGATACTCTCTAGCGAGCGTTGTCCCAAACATTGCCGGATCATCGCTGTTCAGCGTGACCATAATTCCCTGGTCAAAGTAGCGCCGCACCGGGTGCTCCGCCAGCGTCGAACACACTCCCGTGCGCAGATTGCTGGTGATGCAGATCTCCACCGGAACCTGCCGTCTCGATAATTCTTCCACCAGTTCTGGATCGTGCCAGGCAGTCAACCCGTGGCCGATGCGTTCCGCTCGAAGGTTGAGCGCGCCCCACACCGATTCCGGCCCTGCCGACTCACCCGCGTGAGCGGTCAGCCGCAGACCGTTCTCCGAGGCATAAGCATAGACTTCACGAAACAGCTCTGGCCCTGCCTTAGCTTCGTCGCCGCCGATGCCGAATCCCACCACGCTCCGCCCTTGGTAGCGAACCGCCAGCTCGGCCACGCTCTGCGCCTTTTCCGGCCCAAAATGACGTACTGCATCAAAAATCCATAGCAGGGAAATACCAAAGTCTCGCTCGCCGCGTTCGCGCCCGCGTTCCAGACCCTCGAAAATCGCCGCAAAATCCTGTTTGCGCCACAGGTTCACGCCCACCGACACATAGACCTCAGCGTGCAACACATTTTCTGCCTTGAGTTTCTCCACCAAACGATAGGTAATCAACTCGTAGTCTGCCGCAGTTTGCAGATCTTCAGTGATCCCCTTGAACGCCACCAGAAAACCGGCGAAGTCTTCGTATTGATATAAGCTTTCGACCTCCGCCAGAGTGCTCTCTTTGCCGTGTCGTTTTCGCAACTCGAGCAAAGTTGCCGGATCAATCGTTCCCTCAAGATGCAGATGCAACTCAGCTTTGGGAAGCGAAAGAATGAAAGCACTCGGACGGGGAGATTCGAGAGGCAGCACGGCTAACTCTTCCCAGCAAACTCGCTGTGATGCCGGCTGTAGAGGTAATAGATGGTCAGGCCAATCACCAGCCAGGCAAAAAATCGCAACCAAGTCAGGATCGGCAGCCCGGACATCAGCAGAACGCAAAAGAGCACGCTCAACACTGGAGCCGCAATCCCGCCGGGGGCGCGGAAACCGCGATGCCGGCCGGGGTCGCGGTAACGCAGAATAATCACACCCACTGACACCAATACAAAAGCAAAGAGCGTTCCAATGTTTGAGAGATCAGAGAGTGTGCCGATGTCCAGAAATCCCGCGGGCACGCCCACCAGAACTCCGGCAATCCAGGTTGCAGTCGCCGGAGTGCGAAAGCGAGGATGCACGCGCCCGAACAGCTTGGGCAGCAGGCCATCCCGCGACATCGAGAACCATACCCGAGCCTGCCCTAGTTGAAACACCAGCAGTGAGGAAATCATTCCCATCATGGCGCCGAAAAGAACGCCCAACTCAATCCAGTTCAGGGTGTGTGAGCCGGTTCTAGTGGCCAGCATTTTCATGCTGTTCACCACTGGCGCAGCATCGTCCCGCACCGCTTGCCATGGCACCAGTCCGGTGAGCACGACGGCCACGCCGATATACAACACCGTGCAGACCACCAGAGTAGCGATGATTCCAATGGGAAGGTCGCGTTGCGGATTGCGTGCTTCCTCAGCCGCGGTGGATACCGAATCGAAGCCAATGTAGGTGAAGAAAATAATCGAGCCGCCGGTCAGGATGCCGGACCACCCCTCGGGCGCGAAGGGATGCCAGAGGCCGGGATTGACGTAGTGCGCGCCCACAATCACGAAGGCCAGAATCGCGGCAATTTTCAGAATCACCATCACGTTGTTGGCTTCCGCCGATTCGCGGATGCCGCGCACCAACACAACGGTCAGCAGCATCACGATCAGGAACGCAGGAATATTGAAACCGAAGTGCAATCCTGGCGCGTACAGCATTTCACCCTTAAGATTGGTGAGTCCTCCGGGAAGATACGCGGGCGAGATCCAACGCAAGGCGGGGTGCCAGCCGAACCAGTCGAACATGCCCACCAAGTGGGCGGCAAATCCCACGCTCACCGCCATGTTGCTGACCGCGTATTCCAAAATCAAATCCCAGCCAATGATCCACGCCACCAACTCGCCCATGGTCGCGTAGGTGTAGGTATAGGCGCTGCCGGCAATCGGAATCATCGACGCCAGCTCGGCGTAGCACAGGCCGGTAAACGCGCAGACGATGGCCACCAGGACGAGCGAGAGCGCCAGCGCAGGCCCGGCGCCCGGCCTCCCCTGAGTGGCATGGTGTCTGATCAGGAAATCAAGGAGCGGAGCATTCAGAATCGAAGACGTATCGAACTTCTGCCCGCCGATCGCCGTTCCAATAACGGTGAAAATCCCGGAGCCAATCACCGCTCCGATGCCCAAAGCAGTGAGCGAGACTGGGCCCAGAGTTTTCTTTAACCGGCGCTCCGGTTCTTCCGAGTCCGAGATCAGCTTGTCGATGGATTTGCAGCAAAAGAGCTGCACCGCTGAGGTGCGAATGGTCTCGGTTACTCGAATACTGGTTGGTGGTTCTGCCAAAGGGCCTCGCTGTTGGGTTGAGGCACAAGCACTTGGCATCGCCCAGACCGTCAACTGGCTAAATGCCAAGTGCTATGTGCGAATTGCCGCCGTTACCGCTTCGCCTGACCGCGCACCAGCTTCTTCACTTTGCGCTTCTTGGAGCCGCGTGCGTACTCCCGCGGCTTCAACGGCTTTTCCGCTTTGTGCTTTTTGCGCGAGGCGCGTTTGGCTTTCTTGCGGTCTTCTTTGCTTAACTTCGATGTATTGGCCATGAGTCCTTTTGATTTGTAATTTGGTAATTTGCAATTGGTAATTGTGCAACTCAGCAATGGGCAATCTCAAATTACCAATTACTCAATTGCAAATCACAAATGTGCATTAGGCCCGCTCCAGCTGGGCATACTTCTCCACCAGCTTCTTCAAGCCGAACCTCGGGAATTGTACCGTAATTTTGGCTTCCTCACCTTCTCCTTCTCGCTGATACACCGTGCCTTCGCCATACTTCGGATGCCGCACTCTCTGTCCCGGCCGGAAGCCTTTCCTTCCTTTCGGCTCTTCGACCGGCAGCTTGGCCACGCTGAACTTCTTGCCTCGCGACGCAAAAAACTCAGCAATGTTCTCGATCGAATTGTAGCTGCGCCCGGAATACGCAGCCGGAGCCGCCTTTCCGTGGCCGCCCGCAGCCCAGTTCGCGCTTTGATCTTCGTCTTCATACGCGTAGTGGGTCGAACCATGCTCGTGTGGGGCGGACACTCTTGTCCGCCCCGCCGTCGCTCCGCGCGAAGCCCCCAACTCTTCCACCAGCTGCGGCGGGATTTCCTCCAAGAAGCGCGACGGCACGCTGGCTTCCGGCAAATCTGTCCCATAGCGCCGACGGTACACCGCCCGGCTCAAGATCAGCGTGTCCATCGCCCGCGTCATGCCGACGTAACACAACCGCCGTTCTTCCTCAATGTCGTCCGGCTGCAAGAAAGTCCGTGAGTGCGGGAATAAGCCTTCTTCGAGCCCGCAAAGAAATACCAGCGGAAACTCCAGCCCCTTGGCCGCATGCAAGGTCATGAGCGTAATCTGGGCCCGTTCATCATAGGCATCGGCATCGCTGACCAGCGCCGCATGGTCGAGAAACTGGTCAAGCGTCTCGCCGCGGTCGCGCGAATCCATGGCCGCATTCACCAGTTCGCGCAAGTTCTCGATGCGCGAATACGCTTCCGGTGTGTCTTCTTCCTCCAGTTGCTTGATGTATCCCGTGCGATCAATCAAGAATTTCAGGATTTCGGCGGTATTGGCGGCAGCGCCAGGAGTGCGAAAGGGTTGCGTGGAGATCGCATCGTCAGGGGGGGTTGACGCCCCCTCGACAGCCGGCGGGTCGCCGGCGCTACGCTCGGCATCTGGGTGAAAGTCAAAACTGAAGTTCTCCGGATCGAAATCCGTGTCGGTCTCCTCATCTCGCGTGGGGACAGCCCCCTGAGCCTGCCCTGAGTGAGGCCGAAGGGGCTGTCCTGAGGAGCGAAGCTCCGCAGATTCCGCTGTCGTCTCCAACCTTTCCAAGTAGCTCCCTGCCAGCATCGCCCGCCCATCTTCAATCAAACTGCGAAAGCTCTTCAGCGCCGCGACTGCCCGCTGCGGCAATAGCTGCCGCCGGATCGCTTCCCCAATCGCGCCCCACAAAGAAACCCCACCCTCAAGCGCGATCTGCTCCACCGTTTCCATCGTGGTCCGGCCGATTCCGCGCACCGGCGTGTTAACCACCCGCAGCAGTGCAATCGAGTCGTCCACATTGTGGATGACCTTCAAATACGAAATCATGTCCTTAATTTCGGTGCGTTCATAGAACGAAAATCCGCCCACCACGTGATACTTCAATTGATAGCGCCGCATGGCCTCTTCAAACAGCCGCGACTGCGAGTTGGTGCGATACAGCACCGCCGCCCGCCCGTTTTCGCCGCGCTCGACTGTTTCCCGCAAATACTTCGCCAGGTAGTCAGCCGCGAACAAGGCCTCGTTCTCGCCATCCGGAGCTTCGTAATATCCGATCTTGGTGCCGCCCTGGCGCGCAGTCCAGAGGTTCTTGCCCTTGCGCTTGATGTTATTGGCAACCACCGCCGACGCCGCCTGCAAAATGTTCTGCGTCGAACGGTAATTTTCTTCCAGGCGCACAATCTTGGCCTCAGGGAAATCAGCTTCAAACTCCAGGATGTTGCGAATGTCCGCGCCCCGCCAGGAATAGATCGACTGATCTTCATCGCCTACCGCGCACACGTTGTGACGGTCTCCGGCCAGCAGCCGCATCAGTTCATACTGCGGACGGTTGGTGTCCTGATACTCATCCACCAGAATGTATTGAAATCGCCGGTTGTAGTGGTCGCGCACCGCCGGCACCGCTTTCAGCAGGCGCACCGCTTCAAGAAGCAAGTCGTCGAAATCAAGCGCATTGGCCTTGGCCAGATCTTTCTTATACTCCGCATAAATATGCGCCACGCGCTCAGTCTTGGGATCGGCCGATTGCAGGTAAGCTTCCTGCGGATCGAGCATATGGTTCTTGGCCCACGAGATGTGACCGAGGGCCGAACGCGGCGTGGTTTGCTTGTCGTCGATGCCCAGACGCTTCATGATCGACTTGACCAGCTGCTGCTGGTCGCTCTCGTCATAGATCACAAAGCTCTTGGTAAGCCCAATCGGGGGAGCGCCGGGAGTCGAGGAGGGAATCCGCAGCGCCTCAACGTCCCGCCGCAACAACCGCACGCAAAAAGAATGAAAAGTAGAAATGACCGGCTTGGCGATCGACAACCCACCGACCAGTTTGTCCACGCGCTCCACCATCTCGGAGGCGGCTTTATTGGTGAAAGTCATCGCCAGAATGGATTCCGGCATCGCGTTCATGTGTTCGATCAGATAGGCAATGCGGTAGGTGATGACCCGCGTCTTGCCGCTTCCCGCGCCCGCCAGAATGAGCACCGGCCCCTCGGTGGTTTCCACCGCTTCGCGCTGCTGCGGATTAAGTTGGGAGAGGAAGGACAAGATAAAGAAACGACCCCTTAATTCCAATCCTGACTACTGATCTACACAGTATGGCACAGAGCTCACCTGACATTTCCCATCTTGGATACCGAACTAGCTCGTTGTGACGGGTGAACATGACGAGAGCTAACCAGCACGCTTACACTCCTCGCGGGCCCGTGGTGTAATGGCAACACAGCACCCTGCGACGGTGGCAGATACGGGTTCGAGTCCCGTCGGGTCCACGCTCAGAGCTTGGGCGCAGGTTCTGTGGGGAGCGAAAGCAGGGATAGCTTTCCTACAAAAGTAACTTGACTGACAAAACTGACGATCTATACTGAAGGAGTCGCAGGGTGCTGTATTGCCCGGAATTCTTGGCCTCGAGAAATCGGGGCCATTGCATTTTCCACGGCTAAGTCTACCCGGCCTTTACCGCCGCCCGCGCCGCCTTGCACTCCTCGCACGGACACCAGTCCCGCAAAAACTGCCAGGAATAAATCCCCAGTTCGTGGCCGTCATTCCAATGAAACTTGATGGCGTACTTGCCCACAGCATCGGCAGATTCCGGCTTGGCAGCTGCTTTGAACATGGGCAGCGCCCCAGGCGCGGTTTTCGGAGGCTCTCCCGGCTGGCGGCCTGTTTTGCCTCGCTCCTCGTCACACAGGGCGCAGGGGCAGGCGTCGCGTAGAAAAGGGAACGCATAGTGCGATTGATGGCCGTCTTTCCATTCGATGTCCATACCAGTTCCCGTGCTCAGGTTCACTTTGACGGACTTGGGATCAGCAGAAGGCATCGATTCAAGTATCGCATCTCCGACGGGTGAAGACGTAGCTAGCTACGTCTCTACGAACCACGAACTCGCCCCCGCCGAACCCAACTTGTAACCGTGGTCACGCCTTCCGCCATGGTATTAACCCAGAAGCCCCCCACCTCAGTCATAATTGCTTAATGTCCACTTCTGCCGACATCGCAGAGATGCCGCCCCAGGTTCGCTCCACTGACGACGCCTATCGCCTGGGCGATCCCATTGCTGACCAGCACGGCACGCTCACTTCTGCCGACGGGACCAGTCTGTTCTACCGCTACTGGCCGGCGGCGGGCTGGAATGGCCGAGTGGTGATCGTCCTGCACGGCATCGGCTATCACAGCGGGCCTTACAAAGTCATTGCCGACGCGCTCAATCCGCGCGGCATCACGGTTTACGGTCTCGACGCCCGCGGCCACGGCCTCTCCTGCGGACCACGCGGCTACACCGGCAGCGCCGCCGAAGTGGCGCAAGACGTTGCTGCCATCGTTGATTTCGTCAAGCGGCAGCAACCGCATACCAAGATTTTTCTGCTGGGCGACAGCATGGGCTGCAACTACGCGCTGGACTATGCCAAAGACAGCGCCCAGCTCGCCGGCCTGATTCTGCTGGCTCCGGCCTTCTATGTGGACAGCAGCCAGCTTTTCAACCTCGAAAGCGCCCTGTTGATGCCCTATTTCCTGCTCGGCCACCGCAAGCCGGTCATCGACTTGGTAGGGAAGCGGCTCGACGAAAGCTCACGCGATCCGCAATGGATCGCCGCCCGCCGCGCCGACCCGCTGGCCTACAAGAAGGCCAACTTCGGCTACCTGCTCGACATTCAGCGGCTCATTTTCGGATGGAGGCGGAAGATCGCTCCGAGGGTGCGCGTGCCCATCCTGATGATGAAGGGTGGAAAAGACCGCGTGGTGAGCCATCGAGACTGCGAAACTTTTCAACGTCTCTCGGCGTCTGCCGACAAACGCTTTGAGGTCTATCCTGACGTGCCCCACACCACGCTTTGGGACCCGCAGACCCCGGAAATTTTGAAGCTAGCGGGAAGCTGGATTCTGGAGCATTAACCCTTGCCCGCAGTTGCCCAAACCGCCCCAACTCCGGTAAAATCTATACTTTGCACTCGAATTTCTGATCCTACCCGGAGCCGTCATGGCACAAGTTTGCGATATTTGCGGCAAGAAGCCGCTATTTGGAAATACCATCAGCCACGCCCACAACGTGTCCCGCAGGCGCTGGAACGTCAACCTGCGCCCCGTGCACGCCAAAGTAAAGGGCGCCACCAAGCGCATCCGCGCCTGCACGTCCTGCATTCGCAGCGGCAAAGTGGTCAAGGCTTAAAGCGATCAACCACAAAGGACACGAAGGTTCACTAAGGAACGCCCGCAATCCGCGAGATTTCCTTTGTGATCCTTAGTGTCCTTTGTGGTTAAAGCTCTTACTCCAAGCCCAGCAACTCAATGTCGAAGATCAGCGTCGCGTTCGGCGGGATGCCCGGACGTCCCTGCGGCCCATAGGCAAGATCCGGTGGAATCCGCAGCTGCCGCTTACCGCCAACCTTCATTCCCGGAACCCCTTCACCCCATCCCTTGATCACCTGATCCAGCCCGAAGGAAATCGGCTCTCCGCGGTCGACTGAGCTGTCGAACTTCTTGCCATCGGTCAGCCATCCCGAGTAGTGGACTTTGACGGTCTGGTGGGCCTGAGCAGTCGCGCCGGTTCCGACCTTGATGTCCCAATATTGCAGGCCGTCCGGCATCTTGGTGCCGTCGCCCGTAACTTTGGTAGGCGCGCTGGTGTCCGGCTTCTTGGCACTGCCTTGCGCCCAGACGGCAGCGGCGGTCAGCGTAAGAATTGCCATAAGAAACGTAAGTTTCGGCATTAATTGTTCTCCCGATTTTTTGATCGCACTCAAATTGCAGGTTGGAACTTCGCTTGAATTCTACATTGCCAGCCCGAAATCGCCAATTGCCGATTCCTATGCCAGCGCGATTACGTCAATTTCAACCAGCACATCTTTGGGCAGCCGCGCCACTTCAACCGTCGATCGCGCCGGCGGAGCCGAAGAAATGTATCGCCCATACACTTCGTTCATCGCTGCAAAGTCGCCCATGTTCTTCAAGAAGACGGTCGAGCGCACGACTTTCTCCAAACTTGTTCCCGCCGCCTTCAAAATGGCGGTCAGATTCTTGAACACCCGGTCGGTCTGGGCCGCGGCATCTCCCCCGGCCACCTGCTGGGTTGCTGGATCAATCGCCACCTGCCCCGAGACAAACACAAATCCGTTCGCCCGGATCGCCTGCGAGTAAGGCCCAATCGCCTGCGGAGCGTCTTTCGTAGAAATTACTTCCTTCATCCATCCTCCGATTTTTCGGCTGAAAGCTGAGTGCTGACGGCGGAAAGCTAGATCTTCTGCAACCTCTGCACATCATGCACTCCGGGAATCTTCCGCACGCCGGTAATAATGTTCTCCAGGTGCTTCAGGTCGACGATGTCGAGAATAACATCGATGTTGCCCTGCCCGTTTGAAGTGCGCGCTTCCACATTGCGGATATTGGTTTTGGTGTCGCTGATGACCGCGGTGATCTGCTTCAGCATGCCGAAGCGGTCATCACAAAAGACCGTGATCTTCACCGGATACGAACCCGCCGCAGTCTCGTCCCCCGCCCATTCCACGTCAATACGGCGCTCCGGTTCGTACATCAGATTGACGACGTTGGGACAACTCTGGGCATGCACGGCCACGCCCTTGCCACGGGTCACGTAGCCAACGATGGCCTCGCCCCGAATTGGGTTGCAACACCGCGCGCGATACACCAGCAGGTCGCCCTGGCCTTTTACGCGGATGGCGTTGTTGTTGCTGTCGCCCCCGAAGACTCGTCGGACCACGCTGGCCAGCCCGCTCGATTTGTCGCCATCGCCAGCCTCTATCGGCTCACCGGCCGCGGGAGCCAGACGCGCCAGCACCTGCCGCGCCGAATACTTTCCGTACCCGATTCCCGCCATCAGATCATCGGGTTGCCCCAGCCCGTAATCGGAGGCAATCTTCTGCAATTCCTCGTCTTTGATTTCCTTCAGCGCCACGCGATACTTGCGCGCTTCTTTTTCAATCAGCTTCCGCCCGATCTCAACCGCGCGCTCCCGCTGATGAATGTTCAGCCAGTGCTTGATCTTGTTCCGCGCTCGTGACGACTTGACCACTCCCAGCCAGTCGCGGCTGGGCTTGTGTCCAGGCTGGGTAATGATCTCGACAATGTCCCCGCTGTGCAGCCGGTGCCGCAGCGGCACCATGCGCCCATTCACCTTGGAGCCTACGCAACTGTGCCCTACTTCGGTATGGACGGAATAGGCGAAATCGATGGGCGTCGATTCCCGCGGCAGCACCACGACCTTGCCCTTGGGCGTGAACGTGTACACCTCTTCGGGATACAAGTCGATCTTCAGCGTGGACAGGAATTCCGTCGGATCAGAGACGTCGCGCTGCCACTCCACCACCTGCCGCAGCCATGCCAGGCGCTGTTCATCCTGCGCCGATACCGGGCCGTCTTTGTATTTCCAATGGGCGGCGATGCCCTCCTCGGCCATGCGATGCATCTCTTCGGTGCGAATCTGAAGCTCAAACGGCGTGCCGTCTTCGGTGATTACTGAGGTGTGCAGCGACTGGTAGAAGTTCGGCCGGGGCATGGCGATGAAGTCCTTAATCCGCCCCGGCACCGGCCGCCACACGTTGTGCACGATGCCCAGCACCGCGTAGCAATCCTGCACCGATTGCGTGATCACCCGCATGGCGTACAGGTCATAAACCTGTTCCACGGTGATCTTCTGCCGCACCAGCTTCTTGTGAATGCTGAATAAACGCTTGATGCGGCTCTCCACCTGGGCGGTGATGCCCGCTTCTTTCAGCTTGTCGCGCAGCACTTGTCCCACTCGCGTCAGGAACTGCTCGCCTTTTTTACGGCGCGCTTCTACAGCGTCGTGTACCTGCTGGTAGGTGATGGGATCCATGTAGCGAAATCCCAGGTCTTCAAGTTCGCCGCGAATCTTGCCCATGCCCAGCCGGTGAGCGATGGGGCCATAGATTTCCAGGGTCTCTTTGGCGATCTTCTGCTGCCGCTCTGCCTCCAGATGCTCGAGGGTGCGCATGTTGTGCAGGCGATCGGCCAGCTTGATGAGCACCACGCGAATATCGTCCACCATGGCCAGCATCATTTTGCGGAGATTTTCCGCCTGCTGCTCCTCGCGGGTAGCGAAGTCAATCTGGCTGATCTTGGTGACACCCTCGACGATGTGGGCCACCTGTTCGCCGAACTCTTTGCGAATGTCAACAATGGTGACCGAGGTGTCTTCCACGGAATCGTGCAGCAGGCCAGCCGCGACGGCCACCGAGTCCATCTTCATTTCCGCCAGCACCACCGCTACCCCGAGCGGATGCACCAGGTAGGGCTCACCCGAGGCGCGAGTCTGTCCGGCATGGTGTTTCTGAGAATACTCGTAGGCTTTCTTCACCAAGTCCAGATCGTCGTTGGGGCGATTGGCGCGCATGGTGCGCATCAACTCGCGGAACTTGGTCACCGTGAGAGTGGTGGTCGCGATCTGTTCGCGCAAAGTCGCCATGGTAGATCAATCACACATGTAGTTCTTGCGGAATATACTGGCGTCGCACCTTGATCTTGCTCTCCTCCCTACGGGCGACGGCCAGATCGTAGGCAAGTTGCATCCGCAACCAGGTCTCCGGAGTGCTGCCAAACGCCTTCGTTAACCGAATGGCCATCTGCGGGCTGATGCCGGACTTGCCGTTGATGACGTTATTGAGGGTCTGCCGTGTAACGCCGAGAACCTTTGCCCCCTCTGTCACTGACAGTCGCAAGGGCTCAAGGCACACGGTCCTTATACTGCGTCCGGGATGCGGCGGGTTTTTCATCGGCACAGCGTTGTCTCCTTCTGCTAGTGGTAATCGAGCAGTTCAACGTCAAACACAGCTGCGTCTTGAAAGCGGAAAATAACGCGCCAGTTGGCGCGCACCGTGACGGACCAGAATCCTCTCAAGTCGCCTTTCAACGGGTGCAGCCGATAACCAGGAAGGTTTAGCGCCTGCGGCCCATCGGCCTCATCGAGGCGGGCCAGGATATCCTCGACCGTATCCACGAAGTCGGGCCGGATTCCGCTCCTCGCGCTCATAGAGCCGTTTCAGGCCGCGATGCTTGAAGCTTCTAATCACGAGAATACACCGTAAAGTGCATCTTGTCACTTGTCAACCGTGCACTTCGCACGCGGTCGGCCGGAACATAATAGACCGTATGTTAGTCGCTAATCTGTTACAAAGGAGTGAGTCGATCCAGGATTTCCATGCCTCTCACAGTTCTCGTCAGCGGTTCGTCAGGACTAGTCGGCAGCGCCCTGGTTCCGGCCTTGCGCGCGAGCGGCCATGACGTAAAACGCCTCGTTCGTGGCACGGTCGTCGCACCCGACCAGATTTCCTGGAATCCTGCTGAACCATTAGTGCCGGAATGCGTCTCCGGTTTCGATGCGGTCATTCATCTTGCCGGCGAATCCATCGCCGCCCGCTGGAACGAAGAAAAGAAGCACCGCATCACGGACAGCCGCGTCCCCGCCACACGCCATCTAGCCACCGCTTTGGCCAAAGCCCAACCACGCCCACGAGTTTTCATCTGCGCCTCAGCCATCGGATACTACGGCAATCGCGGCGACGAAATCCTCAGCGAAGACAGCGCGTCCGGCCAAGGATTCGCCGCCGAACTCTGCCGCCAATGGGAAGCGGCTGCCCAGTCGGGAGCAACCGCCGGAATCCGCGCGGTGCAGCTCCGCACTGGCATCGTCCTGAGCGCCGCAGGTGGCGCTCTGCGAAAAATGCTTCCTCCATTCCGTATGGGTGTTGGCGGGAACGTAGGCAACGGCCGTCAATGGATGTCATGGGTAGATCTCCGCGATGTAGTAGGCGCGATCCAACACCTGCTCACCGCCGATTCCGTTAGCGGCCCGGTCAACATGGTTTCGCCCCACCCCGTCCGCAACGCGGAATTCACCAAGGCCTTGGCCTCAGTATTGCACCGCCCAGCAATCTTCCCTATGCCGGCGTTTGCAGCGCGCCTGGCCTTTGGTCAGATGGCGGACGAGCTCCTCCTGGCCAGCCAACGAGTGCAACCTACCAAGCTCCTCGCAAGCGGTTATGTCTTTCAGTGGCCAGATCTGCGCCCATCTCTGCGGGCCATCTTGCAGCAATAGCACTGCACTGCCCGGCGTGATCCCAATCACAGACGGCACGGCCACAGCGTGAGAACCTGACCCTTGTGGATGGTTTCGCTATGAGGAACAAGTCGGGTGTCGGATTGCTGCTGCTTATCACGCTGGGCTGGGCTCTGTTTCCGGTCTGGCCGTGGGCGGAACCGACACATGCGTTTCCCCACAGAGCAGAAGTCTCGAGTCAGGCATCGGTTCCCCAAGATCAGGCCAAAAGCCAACCTGGTTGTACACACTTGCACTCTCAAACTGCGGTGCAGCCACTGCTATCAGCCCTGCCTTGTGGGACCAATCACCGTTGTTGCGTCTCTCAGCCTCCCGCGATGCCCTCCGCGCTACCCGTGGACACCGCCGTCTCCCGGCATGGGGTTACTGGCACAGTCGTGACCCTCCACCCACGAGCGGTTTCGCTACGCTCGCTTCAGCCATTTCTTCTAGCGGAAAGCCCACAACCGTATTCCTCCTTAAGCATGGTTCTGCGCATCTGATTACCCTCGCCACCATCTCAAAGCACCCAAATTTATCGTCGGGTTTTGACCCGAAAAACCAATTCGGCATTCATAAGGAGATCAGTCATGAAATCGAAAATAATGCTACTCATCCTGGCCCTGACAGTTGTTTCGTGGGCTCAAACTGCAACCCAATCCACAAATCCAGGGCCGGCACCAGCGACTCCTGCGACCTCGTCGGATGCGAAGGCGCAATGTCCCTGCTGCCAGAAGGCCGCGGACGTCAAGCCCGAGATGTCGTGCTGCGCTCATCCTGCGAAGGCTGGGGCGAGTGAAAAAGCAGCGATGTCCTGCTGCGAGGGGAAAGACGCCGCCATGGCCTGCATGAAAAGCAAGCCGGGCGAGTCAGCTAATGCCACTCCCACCAACGGAAAGTGCTGCGGTAGCGACCAAAAGGACTGCTGCGGGAAATCCGGCAAGGGCGGCGAGCAACCTGCAATGGCTTGCTGCAACGGTGCTGGCGGACATTGTGGTATGGACCATCAGCACAATCAAGGCGGGATGAACAAGTAGTCCGGCGCTTAACAGAAACCCCGGTCTTGGGCCGGGGTTTCTTGTTTTCGATCTTCCCGTAAGCGTCCGGGGCCGCAGCCTAATTCTGACTCGGCGGCAGATCACGATGCATTTCATCCAGCAGCTTAGCCAGCAGCTCGTCTCGTTGTTCGGTGGTGAGTTCGCGCTTCAGTTCTTCCAGCGCCAGCGCCACAATGTGGTAGTGATGCGCCCCGGCGTACTTGGGATCGGTCGTGATCTCGCGCCACAGACTGTGCATCAACTCCAGGTCTTGCGGACGCATTCGCGGGGCATGAGGCCCCAGCAAGTATTCGTGGATTTTCCCATTCGGCTCATGAACCTCCACCGTGAGGCGTGGCCGCGGCTCCGGCAGCCGCTCCCACGCATCCCCGGTCAGCTTGGCCTGCTCATCGCTGCTTAACTTGTTGGAGAGTCCGCAAACCAGGCGGCTTGAATCCAGCCGTTGCGCGGTCAGGACAGTCGCCTCGAAGACATCGGTCGCCGGTACCACCAACAGGGAAACCGGCTTGCCCTCCTTCTCCGCCACCGCCACGACCGCGGTAAACAGCTCCTGCTCGTAATGATCGAAGACTCGGGCTGCCTCCACCACAGCGCTCCCGCTGAAAGTGTGTTCGCGATGGTACAGACGCGCCGTCATCACCACTACATCCTGTCGGACCGTATCGGTGCTCCGGAGAATGTCACTCAAGTAGTAGAGATTGCGCGGATCGCGGACCGCCACCAAAACGTTCCCTGGGCGAACTCCCAGCGCGCCGCTGCCCAGTTCCTGGTTTCCGTACACCCGGAACTGATCCAGATTCTCCGGCTTGCCATGCCGGGCTTTGGTCACCTGATGTTCGGAATAGGCGAAGATAACAAAAAACACCACGCTGAATGTGACTCCGGCAATGGTGGCCTCCGTCTTGGTAAGCAGGTTCACGCAGGCTGTGGTGAGCAGCACGGCAGAGATCACGATCAATCCGGCCGGCACTTCCTTCCCGAATAGGTGGAAGTTCCCCGGCACCTTCCACTGGCGATTCAGCGGCTCGGTGTAACGCAGCACCAGTACCGCCAACGACTTGAGCGCGAAGCTCCAGATCACGCCGAAAGCATACAAACCCGCCAGCACATAGACGTTGCCCTTGCTCAGGATGATGGTCAGCAGTTGCATGCCGACGATCAGGTTGATGATGCGATAGCTGGTGCCATACTTGGGCTGCGGTTTCTGAAACCAGTCGGTGAGCACGCCGTCTTCCGCCACTCGATTCAGAACGCCATTGGCGCCGACAATCGAGGTATTCTGCGCGCCCGCCAGAATCAGAACTCCCACCACCACCACAAATCCATGAAACAACAGTTTCAGCACGGTCGGACCAGCCAGGTACATCGCAATCCCGCCGATTAGATTGGCGAAGTAATCGGGCCTGACTTTGTCCGGAATCATCATCACCGCGAAAAAAGAAACCAGCGACGTGAATAGCAGGCTGTAAACAAAAATCACCAGCCCGGTTTTTTCCAGGTTCTTCAGCTTGGGATGCTCGATCTCACGGTTAACTTGTGCCAGCGTTTCCTCACCGCTCATGGCGAGAACGGAATGCCCGAATCCCACGAATAGAATGATCCAGGTCAAATGGCTGACCCAGGTGCCGTGCAACCAGCCCATCGATTCCCGGGTAATCGGGACCACCCCCGCTTGAAACGGATTCGGCGGTAAATGGATCGGAGAGCGGAAGATGGTGATGGTGCACCATACGATCAGGATCACCACCATCACCGTCGTGATGATCATGATCTGAAGCGCCTTCTCGCTCGATTCGTGGATGCCCTGAATGTTCTTCCACCAGAAGTAGCAAACCACGATGCACGCGAAAACGGCTGCGAAGCTATTTTCGGGAAAAGATTGCAAAGGATGACCAATATAGCGGGCGATGTCTTCAATAAACCCCGCCAAATACTGTCCCGCCGAAACCGCGCTGATGGGACCGGTCAACACGTAATCGAAGAGCAAGGCGGAAACCGAAATCTTGGCCAGCGTGCCGCCCATGGCTTCCTTGACCACGCGGTACACGCCTCCGCGCACAAACATGCTGCTGGATTCGATGTACAGCGCCCGCACCGCATAGCTGAACAGCATGACCGCGAGAATGAACCAGGGTGCGCTCTTGCCGATGACCTTCTCGGCATCACCACCGGCGTAATAGGCGGAGGAAGCCAGGTCGGCCAGCACGATCGCCGACGCCCGCCAGAAGGAGATGAACGTCAACATCACCGTAGTGGCGACGAAGACCTTAACCGCCGGACGGCCTACGTTTTGTATGGGAGATGACATGCCCGAAGGCTGGAACGAACGCAAACCTAAAAATCTAACACATTGGGATGGGGCTTATCCGTGAGAAGTAGCCGAGGGGATGGTTTTTTCCGCCTTCGGCGCCATATAAGTGTGGGTGATCCGGTCATGCCAACACAGTTCATCCTCATCCATGAAGCACCAGAAGTATCCCAAGGCCAGCGATAACCCGGAGAGCATTGAGGCCAGCACCCGCCAGCGGCGAAGCCCGCGGGGAACGGGTCGGCCGTCGAACCGGCTCAATTCCAGCTTGGCCAACTTCAGTCCCGGCGTGCTGCCGGTATGTACCAGCAGAAGATACTGGTACGCTGCCCAAAACGCTGCCAGCAGAGCCGCCGCCATGCTCAGCCCTTGCCGCAGCGGAGGGACAATCGACGTGATCCGGAAGAATATGTAAGCGAACGCCGCGAATGCGGCTGCTACCACCAGCGCGTCCGCCATTCCCGCCAGAATCCGTCGCGACAGCGGCGCCGACTTCAGGGGCAACTCAAAACCTGGTCTGCGTTCGTCCTTCAGCTCTTCCGTTGAGTCGATCGAAATGCCGCCCAAGGCCGGAGGAGGAGGCATGAATGCCGGCACTTCCAGGATGCGCGGGCGGTCGAACACCGGCTCCGCCAGCTCATCCACAACCATCGGAGGCGTGAACGGGGAACGGGGGAACGCCAGAATCTTGGTTCCGTCCGGCGGCGCAACGGTTGGGACATCGTGTACCGGCGGCGTGGCTTGCGAGTCCATCGCCGGAGCCGGCTCGACATCCATCGTAATCGCCAATTGTCCACGACTCGTAACCCCCGTCGGGTGGCGGATGGCGGGCTGCGTTTCCATCGACGGCTCCGGGGATTCAAACTTCAACTGCAACGAAGGATAGCGGGGCGCCCGTGGACGCCTGCCCCGGTAGTAATTGACCCGGGCAGCCACCTCCTGCCGCCACGAATCAGGCTCTGGCGAGTGGCAAAAGCTGGCATCAAAACTTACTGGCATGTTTTGCTGTGAATTTTCGTAGCCCGGCTCGATCGCCGTTTTTTTCGCACCTTCATCGGCCACCGGCGAGTCTGGCAGTGCGGCGCAATCCGGCACAAATCGCGCCGGCGGTTGCACGGGTTTTTCTTCCAGGCTGGCGGCAAATTGCTGCTCGCTGACATCGAACGCTTCAGGATCAATCAGCGTCGGAGCCGGCGCGGAGTCCACATCGAATTGGAACCGAGATTTCATGGCAGGAGCGAAATCAGCAGTATCGGGACCGCAGCCCAGCACGTTTGCGGGGATGGGACTGCCTTCGAACTTTGCCTGTCAGGCCATCTCCGTGCTAACGTCACCGTACCCCCGAGTGGAGTTGGCACTGGGGAAGTTCGTGCGCTTCCGATGAGTTCCCGCACACGATTTCTTATCACGGCAACGTTCGTCTGTCACCTGATACTCGCGCTTCCGCTAGTTACCAGCCAGTTGCTTGCTCCATCCGCCGCAGCCCAGGACCTCCCCAACCCATCCTCCCCGCTCCGCGAAGAGGACGTTACCATCACCGCACTCCAGCAGGAAAAGCAAGGCACGATCTACCAACTGCACGGAAACGCCGAAATTCATTACGGGACCTACATCCTGCACGCCGATGAAGTCTCCTACAACTCCGAGACCGGCGACTCGAAGGCGGAAGGTCACGTAGTTCTCGAAGGCGGCCCCAATGATGAGCATATTCAAGCCAGCCGTGGAACCTACAACCTACGCTCCCAGATCGGAAGATTTGAAAATGTGACCGGAAGCGTCGGTGTGCGCCTCCGCGGGCGCCGGCTCATGCTCACTTCCCCGAATCCTTTCGTCTTCACTGGCGCAGCCGTCGAAAAAAATGGGCCGGATCATTTCAAGGTTTACGACGGCATCGTGACCACTTGTGATTTGCCCCGCCCCAAGTGGGACTTTTATGCTCACAAGGTTGTGGTCGAAGTTGGTGGCACCGCCAAGATCTACCACAGCACCTTTTCCATCGAAGGCGTCCCGATTTTTTATTTCCCATTTGCCACCCTGCCGGCCCAGACTCTGCCCCGGCAATCCGGCTTTCTTATCCCCAACCTCGGGTTTTCCTCTACCAAGGGCACCATTTTCGGGGAATCGGTGTTCTGGGCGATCAATCGCAGCATGGACGCCCACATCGGGGCCGAATACTTCTCCAAGCGAGGGTGGGCGCCGCAAGGCGAGTTTCGTGCTCGCCCCAGCGCCACCTCGTTCGTGGATCTGAACTATTTCAGTGTATTGGACCGCGGCTATGGTGATCCCCACGTGAATCAGGGGGGTGAGGAAGCGCGTCTGACGGGAGAAGGCGAATTTGGCCACAACTTCCGTGGTGTCGCCGATATTGACTATCTCAGTTCATTCGTCTTTCGCCTCGCCTTCAGTGAGACCTTCACACAGGCGGTCAACTCTGAGGTCAAGTCCGATGCCTTCCTTTCCAACGCCACGCGCGGTTTTTTCTACAACTTCTCCGTGCACCGCTACCAGGACTTCGAAAGCTCGACTCCTGGCGACGTCATCACCATCCTCCACGCTCCTGGGGTGGAGTTGTCGAGTGTCGATCAGCCGCTGGGACGCTCCCCTTTCTACGGGTCGTATGACGCCGCGCTGGAAGGCCTCTCTCGCAGTGAGCCCACCTTTAGCACAGCTCCTTTGATCGGGAGGTTCGACCTCAGTCCCACTCTGTCCTTGCCGTTGCAGTTGGGTGGGTGGTCCTTCCGGCCCGAGCTCTCCGTCCGGGACACTGCCTACACGCAGAACCTTGAGGTTCTTCCCGGCGGAGAAAGACAGGCAGTCTCCGATACCATCAACCGCAAATCTTTGGATGCTTCGCTGGAAGTGCGTCCTCCGGCCCTGAGCCGAGTTTTTGACCATGAGTTCCTGGGGCGCAAGTGGAAGCACGTGATCGAGCCGCGCGTGGTTTACACCTACGTCACCGGGGTCAGTAACTTCGCCAACATTCTTCGCTTCGATCAGCGCGACATTCTCAGCAATACCAATGAAGTGGAATACGGCGTTGTCCACCGCCTTTACGCGAAGCGGACCTCAACCCAGCCTTCCTCCTGCGGCGAGCCGGGGATGCCGGCCCTGTTCCTCGGGGGCGCAGCTCCCCACAGCCCCGTGCCCTGGGAGCGGCAACAAACCACCGTCGAGGCGGCTTGCCAGGACGGAACTCAGGTGCGCGAGATTGTCACCTGGGAACTGGCGCAAAAATACTTTCTCGATCCCACATTCGGAGGTGCGCTGTTCCCAGGCCGGAGCAACGTGCTGACCAGCACCGTTGACCTGACCGGCATTGCCTTCCTGAGCTCGGCCCGCCGTCTTTCACCGTTGATCTCGCGCCTGCGCATTCAGACCAGCTCAAAGACCGATATCGAGTGGGACCTCGACTACGACTTCACGCTGGGCCATATGACGGCCAGCACCGTGCTGGTTAACTATCGCCTGGGGCCATTCACGCTCGGCGGAGGCGATGCCTTCCTGCAAGTGCCACCCGAAATTGCCAATACCAGCACGTCAACCGCCAACGCCAGCACGCCGCAACAGTTCAACCAGTTCCGGCTTTTGCTGGGTTATGGCCACACCGGCAAACAGGGATTTAGCGCTGCCACCAACCTCGGCTTCGACGCGAATCTTGGGTTCGTACAGTACGCCGCCGTGCAAACCACCTACAATTGGGACTGTTGCGGATTCAATGTTGAATTTCGCCGCTTTGCTCTGGGGTCGGTCCGCAACGAGAACCAATATCGCTTCACCTTCGCCCTGGCCAATCTCGGATCGCTTGGCAATTTGCGGCGGGCGGAGAGACTATTTTGATGCCTCTCCCGTATTAAGATACCCCTGTGCCCCTATCCCCCGATCTCACCGCCAAACGCACCACGCTCGAGCAGCGTCTTCGGGCTCTGGGCCGCACTCTGGTCGCCTATTCCGGCGGCGTCGATTCCGCATTCCTCGCATGGTCGGCTCATCAAGTGCTGGGAGGGGACATGCTTGCCGCCATCGCCGATTCCCCCAGTCTGGCCCGTGCCCAACTCGCCGATGCTATCGCCTTCGCCCGCGAACAGGAAATTCCCCTTGAGATCATTACCACCTCCGAGCTCGACCGTCCCGACTACGTTCGCAACGACGGCGCCCGCTGCTTCCATTGCAAGGACGAGTTGTTCACGGTGATGCAGGATCTTTGCCAGCGGCGTGGGTTCGACTCCATTGCCTATGGTGTCAATCAGGACGATCAGGGTGATTTCCGCCCAGGGCAGATCGCTGCCGAACGTCATCAAGTGGCCGCGCCGCTGCTCGACGCTGGTTTGACCAAGCAGCAGATTCGAGAACTCGCCCGTGATGCCGGTCTGCGTATTTGGGACAAGCCAGCCTCCGCTTGTTTGTCCTCGCGCATCGAATATGGCCGTCCGGTGACCCGCGCCGTCCTCAGCGTGGTCGAGCAGGGCGAAGATGCCCTCCGCTCCCTCGGATTCCGCCAGTTCCGTGTACGACATCACGGGGACATCGTTCGCATCGAGATTGCCTCCGAAGAGATGCCCCGCGCTCTGGCGGCCGAAATGGCGGCAGAGTTCACGCGCATCTTTAAGTCCCTGGGCTTCAAGTTCGTGACTCTTGATCTTGAGGGCTTTCGCTCTGGATCAATGAATTTGCTGCTGCCCGTCAGCCAGGTTGCGCGCCAGCATTGATCGGCGCCACGCCCGTGGTGTAGCGCGCGGCAGCTCGCTCCCTGTGAGATAATCATGGTTTACACCCAATGTACAGGCGGTTTCTAACGATGTTCGTGCGGCGATCGATTCTGGTCCTCATGCTGGTTTGTCTGGGTTGCTCCGCCCAATCGGTGCCTCCCGATCAGGTCATGCGCATCGAGCGTCAGGTGCGTACCTACTATTCCGTGCCTGCCGGAGTGAAGATCACCGTGGGGCCGCTTCGCCCCAGCGACTTCCCCAACTATGACGCCCTTACCGTCAACATGGACGGCCAGGGAAAGAAGGCTGATTACGAGTTCCTTCTGTCCAAAGATGGCAAAACTTTGTTGCGGATGACCAAACTGGATCTCACCAAGGACCCCTATGCCGAGAACGCGAAGAAAATCAGCGTCGGTGACCGCCCAGTTCGCGGCAATAAGGACGCCAAGGTGGTGGTGGTAAATTATGACGACTTCCAGTGTCCGTTTTGCTCCCGCATGCACCAGACTCTGTTTCCGGAGATGCTGAAGGAATACGGGGACCGGGTGGAGTTTGTGTACAAGGATTATCCTTTGGCGGAGATCCATCCCTGGGCCACTCACGCCGCCGTCGATGCCAACTGTTTGGCCGCACAGAACGGCGACGCATACTGGGATTTGGTCGACTACTTACACGCCAATCAACGGGAGATCAGCGGAGAGAAAGCGCGCGACCTTCAATTCGCTGCCGTGGACCGCTTGACCACGCTGCAAGGTCAGAACCACAACCTGGACCAAACCAAGCTGCAATCCTGCATCAAGGCGCAGAACGATGATGCCATCAAAGCTTCCATGCATGAGGCGGACAGTCTGGGGGTAAGCGCTACTCCCACGATGTTCGTCAACGGGCAGGAAATCGATGGCGTGGTTTCGGCCTCAGAATTCCGTACGGTGCTGGATGCAGCCTTGCAGCAGGCCGGCGTCCCGGTGCCCGTTCATTCCGCTCAGGCAACTCCCGGCGGGTCGCAAACCTCCAGCAAGTAGCCGGGCAGAAATGCAATGCGGAACCTTGGTGTAGAGAGAAGCACGCAAGAAGCAAAGAGCGCGGAGAAAATCGAGTGAACTTGCCATCTAGTTACAGGTTGACCACAGCCGTATTTGCGTTGCTGCTCGCCGCCGGCATCGGGTGCGGAACCAAGCAGGTAGGCGATGACGTCGCTGCCTCCGTCGACGGCCGCAAGATCTATCGCACCGATGTGGAGAAGTACTACCAGAACCAGACCGCCGGGTCGCAACAGCAGCCCGTCGGCGAGCAAGCCACCAGTTTGCGTCTCAGCATCCTGCGCGAGCTGATTGACAACGAGATCCTCATGCGCCGCGCCGAGAAGCTCGGCCTGCTGGCCACCGACGATGAAGTGGACCGCAAACTTAACGAAATCAAGTCGCCCTACACCAAAGAGGAATTCGACGCCCGTCTCGCCGAAAAGAAAATTACGCTGGAAGACTTCAAGCGCGATCTCCGCCGTTCCCTCACCGTCGACAAGGTCCTCAACAAAGAAGTGACTTCCAAGATCAACATTTCCGATCAGGATGTCACCGGCTATTACAACGCTCACAAAGCGGAATTTAATCTGATTGAGCCGCAATACCACCTGGCGCACATTTTTGTGACCATCGCCCCCAATCCTCAGGTACACAACCTCAAGAATGACAAAGCGCAAAATGAGGCCGACGCCCGCAAAAAGATACAGATGGTTCTTAACCGGCTCGACAGTGGCGACGACTTTGCCACTCTGGCCATGAATTTTTCCGAGGATCCGGAGACTTCAGGCAACGGCGGCGATCTGGGCTTCGCACCCGAGTCTTCCTTGAAGAGCACCGATCCCACCACCCGTGACATGGTCATGAAACTCAAACCTGGGCAGTACAGCCCGGTGATCACGGTGATGAACCCCATGGCCAAACAACTGGTCGGATTCCGAATCGTGAAGTTGATCGCCAAGGAGCCTGCCGGACAACGCGAGCTGGCCGATCCCCGGGTGCAGGAGGCCGTCCGCTCCCAACTGCGCGACCGCCGCGAACAACTCCTGAAGTCGGCGTACTACGAAGTCCTGCGCGACCAAGCCAAGGTGGAGAATTACTACGCCGAAAGGATCCTGCAAGGCAACGGCGCGCAGTAGCCGTCTTACTCCACAATTGCCAGCACGTCACCGGCATTCACGTTTGCGCCTTCAGTGGCCAGAATCTTCTGAATCGTCCCTTTCCGGGGTGACTTGATCTCATTCTGCATTTTCATGGCTTCCATCACCAGGATGCCTTGCCCGGGCTCGACCTCAGCCTTCTCCTGAAGCAGAATGCGGATCACCTTACCGGGCATGGGCGCGATCAGTTTCCTCGGACCTGTGTCGTTCCCGGTCCCGCCTTTGCGGCTGCGCAGGGAGCGGGGATCGTGCAACTCCGCCGCGTAACGCACGCCGCCGACCCACAAGTGCAAGTCGGTCGCCGTACGTTCGCGTTTGATCTCGTATGCCTTCCCCTCAATCAGAACCGAAAGCACATTGGGCCGCGCCAGCACCGCGTCCACCTGGATTTCGCGGCCATCCAGCCGGCATCGCCAACCTGCGTCCGCCCGTTCCAGCTCCAAGCGGTAATTCTTGCCGTCGATGATGACGTCGTAAAGCATAAGGACTCGCTAAGCTGATGGAAACGTCGATTCCCACTCACGTATTGCGCGTGGCTTCTGCCCTCGCTGCCCGCTTCCACCCGGACACTCCTGATCCGTTACTCCCGGCGCTGGTCGCGGTTGAACTCCCGGTTGGCTCCAACACCTCGAACACGCCTGCCGCAATCGCCGCGATGCCAGCGTCGACGCGCTGGGCCGCAGGAGCACCCGACTTCAGCAGCCGGTCAAGATAGCCGGTATCGATTCTTCCCGCCACAAATTCAGGGTCGCGCAAAATGCGCTGAAAGAGTGAAATGTTGGTCTTGATTCCGCCCACAAAATACTCGTGCATGGCGCGCACCAACCGCGAAATCGCCTGGGTTCGGTCGCTGCCGTAGCCGATCAGCTTGGCCAGCAGGGGATCGTATTCGATGGGCACGGTCCAACCCTCATACATCCCGCTGTCCCTGCGGATTCCCGGTCCCGACGGCGCCAGCAAAAGCGTGATTTTCCCCGGGCTGGGAAAATAATTGTTGTCGGGATCTTCGGCATAAATGCGGCACTCGATGGCGTGGCCGCGTACAGCAATCTCCTCCTGCCGGAAAGGCAGACTCTCCCCCGCCGCGATGCGAATCTGCAGATGGACCAGGTCCAGTCCCGTCGTCAGTTCGGTCACCGGATGCTCCACTTGCAGCCGGGTGTTCATCTCGAGAAAATAGAAATTCTTCTCGTGATCTACAAGAAACTCGACTGTTCCAGCATTGGTGTAGCCAGCGGCTTCCGCCACTCGGACCGCAACCTCACCCATGCGGCGCCGCATCTCTGCATTCACAATGGGGGAAGGAGATTCCTCCAGCACCTTCTGATGCCGCCGCTGGATTGAGCACTCACGCTCCCCCAGATAGACGGTGTGGCCATGCTCATCGGCAAGGATCTGCATTTCGATGTGGCGGGGGTTCACGATGGCTTTCTCGATGTACACTTCGCCGTCGCCAAAGGCACGCTGGGCTTCGCTTTTGGCCGATTCAAGCGCAGCCTCCAACTCCTCCGGCTGGTGCACCAGCCGCATTCCCTTGCCACCGCCCCCGGCCGCCGCTTTCAGCATGATGGGATAGCCGATTTTTCCCGCCACTTGTCGCGCCTGCTCCACTGAATCCAACCCGCGCGAAGTTCCCGGTACGAATGGAACTCCCGCGATTTCCATGTGCTGCCGAGCCCGCGTTTTTGACCCCATCAGCTCCATCGCTGCGGCCGTGGGGCCAATGAACTTCACGCCCGCATCGGCACACGCCTGGGCAAACTTTGCATTCTCGGAGAGAAAGCCGTAACCGGGATGGATGGCGTCCGCTCCGCTACGCTTCGCAACTTCCAAAATCTTGTGGGAGTTCAAGTAGGATTCCGCCGCGGCCGCCGGCCCGATGGGGTACGCCTCATCCGCCTTCAGCACGTGCAAGGAAGCACGATCCGCGTCAGAGAACACCGCCACGGACGGGATGCCCATCTCGCGGCAGGCGCGCATCACCCGCACCGCAATTTCCCCGCGATTGGCGATCAGGATTTTTTTGAACATGAGTGCAGGTGGCGACGCGCTTTCCAAGGTGTGTGCAACTCTCGATTGCCCAAAACAAAACCCCTCCCGGGTTGGAAGGGGCTGTCATCCACCAGGAACAGACTACTTTGGTTGGTCCATAGTGATGCCCTGCTGTCCCGGCTGCTTCTCGGCCTTGGCCTTCTTGGTGGCCATGGTCTTGTCCACCCATTCATCGGCCGACTTCAGATCGGCGGCACGGGCCGCTGGATCGTCACATTCCACGTCCGCTTTCTCGCGGTACATCAGGTTCATGTACGCCATGGCATCGTCGTAGTCCGGACGCAACTGTAGTGCCTTGTTCAATTCGTCGATCCCGTCCAGCACGCTCGCCCAATTCTTGTCTTTGAGTTCCGCGCAGACCTTCTTGTCTTTCAGCGGCTCTTCCGGCTTGAGGCCGAGCTTGGCGCGTTCTTCCATACGCGGTACATAGGTCTGCGTCCAGTCAATCACGCCGATCGAGTAATACGCTTCCGGGTCGTTGGGATCAAGTTCCGCGACCTTGTGGTTGTACTCTTTCGCCAGATCCAACTTCTTCATGTTGAAATAGAGCGAGGCAATCCCTTTGAGGCTGGTTATCTTTTGGTCATGCCCAGGATTCGTCTCCAGTACCGCTTTAAACACGTCCACGGCCTGCTGGCCCGTACGGTTGTTATCGTCCGTGTCCACACCGGGAATGTATTGATTGGCCAGCGCGGTCCCCAGGTAAAGACGCGCATTCAGCAGCTTGGGATCCAGGTTTACCGCTTGCTGAAAGTGGTCAATGGCCTCTTCATAGCGTGCGTTCTTGTAGGAGTTCACACCCTTGTTCAATTGGTCACGGGCCTTCAGTTTGTCGCAGCCCGTCCCAGAGAACAACACCGAGGCAACCGCCGCGAGCGCCAGCACTCGTATGCAGTTTTTCATTGCGTTATAAGTCTCCCTTGCCAGGAATCCTGAAGAATTGCTTCGCCGCCCCGATTCGCGTCAGACGACGGCGCGCCACCATCACGTACGAATCCACGGTGCGCGAATAAACGATGCGCGAACAAACGGCTGTTGCCGGTAGCCTGCGTCTGAGCGACATTCCAAACCAGAGCCAGACTAAGCTCTGGGAGCGCTGTTCCCGGCTCGACGCTATCCCCCGGCCTCAATCTTGGCGGTAATCAACCCCACCTTGTCGACTCCCGCAGCGTGGGCGATGTCAATCACATTGGCCACATCGGCAAAGGGCACATTGTCATCGCCTTTGACGAACATCACCTTTTCCGCGCGGGTCTTAAAGATGTCAGTGAGGCGCGCCTGCAAGCCGTCCCAGGTCGTGTCTTCGTTGTTGATCTTCACCCCCGGCGGATTCCCCGCGCCCAGATCGATCAACTGCACCACGATGGTACGGTCCGGAGTGTTGTTCTTGGGCGCATTCGGCGGTGGCGGCTGCGGAACCAGCGCTTCCAGCCCCTTTGGCGTCAGCGGCGTGATCACCATGAAGATGATCAGCAACACCAGCAGCACATCGATCAGGGGGGTTACGTTGATATTTGCGCTTTGGCCCCCGCCCGCGCTCACTCCCATGCTCATAAGATCTCCTCTATTGCCCGCCCGCCGCTGGTGGCGCCGGGGCTCCGGTCTGCTTCTTCTGGTCGGTCAACAAACCTAACTCGTCGACTCCTGCGGCACGGACGTTATCCACTACCGCTACCACCGATCCGAATTTCGCTCGGGCATCGGCGCGGACGAACACGCGCTTATCAAGCCGGTTGGCCAGACGGTCTTTCACTTTTTGTGTCAGTTGGTCGGGTGGTGTCTGGTCGTTGCCGAAAAACACTTTCCCGTCTCGCATGATCGCCACAATCAGGGCATCTTCCTTGTCGGCGTCCGGCATTTGCTCGGGATTATTTACCTTGGCCAGATCCACGCTCACGCCCTTCTGCAACATCGGCGTGATCACCATGAAGATGATCAGCAGCACCAGCATCACGTCCACCATGGGGGTGACGTTGATGTCGGAGTTGACCTTGGCGCCTTCATTCCTCTTGTTCATTGACATAAGGCTGTTCCTCTGCCACCCACGCTCAATTTCGCTCGCGCTCCCGCTCTTGCCGAGCCCGGCGCTGGAGACATCCTCCAGCGCCAGGCCGCAACTCAAGGTCGAAAGCCCGCTCCCGCTGCGCCGCCAAAACTTACGACCGGCGCATACCCCGCCGCTTCAGGAAGTAGTCGATCAGTTCGCTCGAGGAGTTGTCCATCTCCACGTCGAACGCTTCCACGCGGCCCGTCAGATAGTTGAACATCATGACGGCCGGGATGGCCACGAACAGGCCGACGGCTGTGGTCACCAGCGCTTCCGCGATTCCGCCTGCGACCGCGCCCAGGCCGGTGGCCTTCTGTTCCGAGATGCCCTTAAAGGCATTCAGAATGCCCATCACCGTGCCAAACAGCCCCACGAACGGGGCGGTTGAGCCAATGGTGGCCAGACCGCCTAACCCACGCTTCAGCTCGGCATGGACAATGGCCTCCGTGCGCTCCAGGGCCCGCTTGGAGGCTTCGATGGTCTCCCCTGGGATGTCCGCACTGTCCTGGTGAGCGCGGAACTCCATCAGGCCGGCCGTCACCACCTTGGCTAGGTGGCTTTTCTTGTTGCGTTCCGCCACTTTGATGGCTTCGTCGATCTTGCCATCACGCAGCGCCCCGGCCACCGCCGGAGCAAACGCCCGCGATTGCTTGCGGGCCGCGCTGAACGCCATCCAGCGGTCAATCATGACGCCGATCGACCAACCGGACATGACGAATAGAATCACGACCACGGTCCTCGCGATGAAGCCCATCTGTTTCCATAGCGAGATCGGGTCCCAAGCCACGGGCTGATCCTGGAAAAGCCAGGTGGCCATGGTGGACACATTGCTTAGAGTATGGGTTGCTAAGTTGGCTACGAACATGAGTTGCTTTTCCTCCTGGAACTTGGTCAAAACCTGGCCGCCGGATTACCCTCCCGACAGCGTGAAATTAAACGTAATCGTGGTTTCTACTTCCACTGGCTCACCATTCAAAATGTAAGGCTTGTACTTCCACTGTTTAATGGCCTCAATCGCCGCCGGCGCCAGCATGGGATGCCCGCTGATCAGCCGCAAGTTCTGGATGGACCCGTCCTTGCCGATCTCGGCTTGCAGTACCACTGGTCCTTGGATGCGCGCTTGCCGGGCCAGGGGTGGATAAGACGGCTGCACCCGACGAATAATCATTCCCTGAGTCACGCCTTGGGAGACGCGGATACGCTGCGGCGTGGCCACCTTGGGCACCGCCACCGGGGTTGAGTTGATAATCCCCCCGATTACTCCGCCCATCTGCCCGCCAGGCACACCGCCCGGGATGCCGCCCACTACACCGCTGGCCGACATCACCGGCGGCGGCGCTTCATCTTCCTTAATCATCTGCACTTTCTCTGGAATCTTGGTCGGGGTCCGCAATTGTCCGTTTACGATGTCGGTTTGGATCTGTTTCACCACTTTTACCGGCGCCGCGGCCGGTGGCGGTGGTGGCGGCGGGGGTGGGGGTGGAGCGACCAGGAACGTCATCAACTGCGTCTTAGGGAGGGCTTCCGTAAACAACAGCGGAATCAACACCAGAATCCCCACCAGCACCATCTGAAAAACAAACGAAATCGTGGTGGTCATTCCGCGCTTGGTTGTCAGCCTTCCGCCCGATTCGATGAGGCTGTCTTCAAACATAAATGTCCCTCCTGCCCCTAACTATTCCTTAGACACCGACTGCCTCCTCTTTGCTCCCAGACCCACTTTACAAAGCCTGAATTGAAGGCCGCAGAATACTACCTCAAATGCCCGTCAATCACAAACTTGTGGGACCCCTCACCCGCCCGCAGCCGCCTCAAACTTTGGCTTTTACCTTTTCTCCACGGGCGCTTTCCTTGCGCATGGCCGCTTCCATCGGCGGTTTCCCGCGATTACTGCGCCAATCCTGGTAAGCCACCAGGATCGGGGCGGCAATCGCAATCGAAGAATAGGTGCCGATCAGAATACCGATTACCAGAGCAAACGAGAACCCGTGCAATACCTCGCCCCCGAACAGAAACAACGCCAGCACGGTGAGGAAGGTCAGCCCTGCCGTCAGGATGGTCCGGCTCAGGGTCTGGTTGATACTGCGGTTCACGATGTCAGAAAGCTTCTCGCGCCGCATCAGCTTCAGGTTCTCGCGGATGCGGTCGAACACCACGATGGTGTCGTTGTTCGAATAACCGATCAGGGTCAGGATGGCGGCGATCACGGTGAGAGAGATTTCTTTGTCCATGAGCGAGAACGCGCCTACCGTGATCAGCGTGTCGTGGAAAACCGTTACCACCGCGGCCACGCCGTAGATCCACTCAAAGCGCACCGCCAGATAGATCAGCATTCCCGCCAAAGAGTAGACCGTAGCCAGCAGAGCCTGCCGGCGCAACTGTCCGCCCACCTGGGGTCCTACGATTTCCACGTTGCGCACCGCGAAACTGGAAAGAAAAAAGCCATCCGCCAGGGAAGCCACCACGGCCGGGTCAGCCGCAGTTTTCAGCTCGTCGAGCGAGGTCAGCACGCCGCCTTTGGTCTTGTCGCGATAATCCACAATCGCCTGGGCCTGTGCGGTATAGCGCTGCTCTGCGTCCGTTCCCGCCCGCAGCGGGTCTTTCTGCAACAGATAGCTCTTTAGCCCCAGCACACTGGCGTTGTTCAGGTCTTGCTTGTCCGCCGGAGCATTGGTTTCCAGCGCATTGATAATCAGCAGCTTGCTGCGGTCAAGCGCCTGCTCGTTGGTCTCTTCTTCAGAGACGCCGATCAGGACTTCGTTGTTACTGATCTGCCCATAGCGCTGAATGCGCACGTTGCGCAGTCCGGCGCGGTCCATGGCGGCGCGAATGGCGTTGTCATCCGGCGACTGGGCGAACTTTACATACACCAGCGTTCCGCCGCGAAAGTCTACGCCATACGGAATGCCGTGCCAGAACAACATGGAGAACAGGCCCGCCATGCTGAAGACCAGAGAAAACGCGAGGAAGTACCACTTCTTCCCGAGGAAATCGATGTCCGCATTGCGAAAAAATTCCACCTAACAGGACCCCGTTTCTTGACGATTACGATTCACTTACCGGCGTTTGCCCTTAGCCTGCCCTGCGCGAAGTCGAAGGGTCCGCCCTGCCCGGCACTTATCCGATGCTCAATGCTTCGCCGCGCTGCTTTCGGCTCAGGATCCAGTCAAAGATCACGCGTGACACAAACACCGCCGTGAACAAATTCGCAAACAAGCCGAAACTGAGCGTCACCGCAAATCCGCGCACCGGACCTGTACCAAAAATAAATAGAATGATGGCCGACACAATCGTGGTTACGTGGGTATCCACAATGGTGATCCAGGCATGGCTGAATCCCTGCTCCACCGCCGTCGGCGGCGTCTTGCCGCTTCTCAGTTCTTCGCGGATACGCTCGAAGATCAGTACATTCGAGTCTACGCCCATGCCGACCGTCAAAATTACCCCCGCGATCCCCGGCAGCGTCAGCGTGGCCCCGCTGAAACCCAGGAATCCCAGCAGAATGATCAGGTTCAGAATCAAGGCGACGTCCGCATTGATGCCCGCCGCATGATAGTAAACCAGCATGAAGATCAGAACCGCGAGCATGCCGATGACCGCCGCCGTCACTCCGGCGCGGATGGAATCCGTGCCCAGCGACGGCCCCACTGTACGCTCTTCCAGATACTTGATCCCGGCAGGCAGCGCACCCGAACGCAGCACCATGGCCAAATCCTTGGCTTCCTGCTCGGTAAATCGTCCGTTAATGACGCCGGTGTCGTGGATCTGCTCCTTGATGACCGCAACTTCCTGGACCTTATTGTCCAGCACCACCGCCAGATTGTCCCCGACGTGGGCTCCCGTGAAGGCGCCAAACCGCCTCCCGCCCTCACCGGTCAGATTGAACTGGACCGAAGGCTGGCCGTTTTCGTCTCGGGAAGGTTCGGCGGCACGCAAGTCGCGGCCGGTGACCGCCGAGGCTCGCGAAATCAAGTACCAGACCTGACCACCCTCCGCCGGGGTTGCGCCCACACTACGTCCGGGCATCAACATCGTATCCGGTGGCAATATGCCATTGTTCTGCTGTAACGCCGCTTGTTCGCTGGGATAGGGGCCACCCATAGACTGGCGAATCTCCAGCATAGCGGTGGACTGCATGATGTCCTTCACCCGGCCGGGATCGTCTATGCCAGGAAGTTGCACCAGAATCTGATACCGCCCGAGTCCGTGTTCTTCGATGATGGGTTCGCTGACTCCCAACTGATCGATCCGGTTTCGAATGGTTTCAATCGCCTGGGTGACTGCACGGTTCTTCAGATCCGCCAGGTTTTGCGCCTTCATGGCAACCGTCCAGGTGTTATCCGCGCCTGAGGTCAGGCTGTATTCCGGAAGCCGGTCCTGCACGATGGAAAGCAGATCGGACCGCGACTCCGGTGGCACCCCCTTGAGCACGATCTTCTCTGGCGCGTTGACCGGATCGGGTTTCGTGATCTCCGCGTAAGTGATCTTGCGGACCCGCAAATCCGTTTTCAGCCGCTCAATGGCATTGTCTGAATCCACCGTGACCGCATCGTTCACCTGTACCTGCAGGATCAGGTGCGTGCCGCCTTTGAGGTCCAGCCCCAGGTTAATGCGGTGCCCCACCGCCGCCAGCAGCCCCTTGCCCGACCAACTATCCGGTATGCCGATGATCCCAAACAAGAAGACCACCAGAGTCGCCACGATGATGCCCATCTTCCAACCCAAATTCTTGTTCATAATGATGAATTCACTATTAGATTTTGATGCGTCCCGAGCCCTTGCTGCCTACGCCTTATCGCCCGACTTTCCGGCGTCGTCGGCGGTCGAGACGGACGAAACCGAGGCCCGGCTGACTTCGATTTTCAAATTGTCCGGCGGAACCCGCAAGTGGACGTAATCGTCCCTCAGCGCAATGATAGTCCCCCGCAAGCCGCCGCTGGTCACCACTTTGTCCCCCGTCTTCAACTCGCTCAGCATCCGCTGCCACTTCTTCTGGCGCCGCTGCTGAGGCATGATCAGCAAGAAGTAGAAGATAGCGAAAATGAAGATCAGCGGCGCAAATCCCAACAGCCCCGCAGACCCGCTGCCAAACTGTATCGCCAATAAGTGCTGTATGTTCATCAAGATCAGAGTTCCATCCCCTGCCGTGGGCTGGGAGTTAAAGCCAACTGGGCACACTTGCTTTGCAATTTACCGCTGGAGGCTCTCGCGTACCTGGGCGGAGATTCCTTAAGCTTCGGACACCAACAGGGGATGCCGGTCTATGGTTTAGGCCGAGACCAGACCTCAGAGAAAGCGGGCCCCTCTCCCAAGTGCAATAGAATGACGCACCGCGCGCATCGTGTCAAGGTAGAAGCTCAGGTTGTGGACGGTGTTCAAAACCTGGGCCAAGACCTCGTTCGACGCATACAAATGCCGGAGGTAGGCCCGAGAATACCGGGAACACACCCGGCAGCCGCATTTGGCATCGAGCGGACCTTCATCTCCTGCATACCGCGCCTGCTTGATTGAGACTTTCCCCTCCGATGTGAACAGCAAACCATGCCGCGCCGCCCGCGTCGGCAGTACGCAATCCATCATGTCGATGCCCAGACCGGCGTATTCCACAATTTCCTCCGGAGTTCCCACCCCCATCAGATAGCGGGGCCTGTCCGCAGGCAGATGGGCGACCGTGGACTCGACTATCTCTCTAGTCAAGGCTCGAGGCTCACCCACGCTCAGCCCGCCAATGGCATAACCGGGGAATCCAATCTCGATGGTCCGCTCGGCAGATTCTTTTCGAAGCGCCGCATCCATTCCACCTTGGACAATGCCAAAGAGCGCCTGAGTCTGATCCGCTCGTGTGGGGCGGACACTCTTGTCCGCCTCCCGCGAGCCGCAGTGCGCCCCCCACGGCACTTCTTCCTTATGCTCCTCAAAACATTTCTTACTCCGCTCCGCCCAGCGCAGCGTCAGCTCCATCGACTGGCGCACCCGCTCTGCATCCGCCGGATACTCCGTGCACTCGTCGAACGCCATAATAATGTCCGCCCCCAGCCCGATCTGTGCCTCCATCGCACTCTCCGGACTGAAGAAATGCGAAGACCCATCCAGATGCGAACGAAACGTCACGCCTTCTTCTGTGACCTTGCGCAGTTCGTTGAGGCTGAAGACCTGGAAGCCGCCCGAGTCAGTCAGAATCGCCCGCGGCCACGCCATAAAGCGATGCAGGCCACCCAGCTTTCTGATCTGCTCGATCCCCGGCCGCAGGTACAGGTGATAAGTGTTGCCCAGAAGAATTTGGACGCCCAGTTCTTCGAGCACGTCCTGCGACACGCCTTTGACCGACGCCAGCGTCCCCACCGGCATAAACACAGGCGTTTCGACTTCGCCATGAGGCGTAATTAACCGCCCCGCCCGCGCCTCGCCGCTGGTGGCTTCAATTTTGAAGGCAATCGACACTGCGAAATTGTAACGGAGGATGACGGCGGAAGGGATTTCCTTTGTGAACCTTGGTGTCCTTTGTGGTTAGCGCTTTTTTTCTAGACAGCGCCTAACCCTGAACGCCCCAAAGCCTTCCTTTGTGAACCTTGGCGTCCCTCGTGGTTAACGCTCTTTCTCCAGCAAGATCACCGCATGCGCGATGGCGGCATTATCGGTACCCGTACCTTCTGGAGTCTTGGCCTTAAGCCCAACGCAATCCGTAGAAATGCCAAGCAGCTTCGCGACGCTCTCACGAATCGCCACCGCGTGTGGCCCAATCTTAGGCGCCGCAAGAATCAAGGTGGAATCGACGTTTTCAATCGTGTAACCCGCAGCGCTCACCCGCTTCAGCGCTTCCCGCAAAAACACTGCCGAGTCCGCGCCCTTCCACTTTGCATCCGAAGGCGGAAACAAAGTGCCAATGTCGGGAGCGGCTACCGCGCCCAGCAGAGCATCCGTCAAAGCATGTAAAAGCACATCGCCATCCGAATGTCCGCCCAGGCCGTGGGAGTGCGGCAAAGTCACGCCACCAATCTTCAGCGGAATGCCCGCCTTGAACTCATGCGAATCCCACCCATAGCCAATTCTCAAGCCCACCCCTCGTTCGCCGCGGATTTACGCGGATCAACGCGGATTTCTTTTCTTTGGTTCACAAAGGCGAAACGCCTGAACTCAGGTTTTACACCGAAGTTGAGCAGCAATCCAACTTCTACGTCCGTTGCCCGAAGGTAGTTCAGCAACTGCTTTTCGTAGGCAACATCGACGCCGCGGGCAGCCTTGAGTTCCAGTAGCACTTTTCCATCAGCCAGCATGTCTGCCTTGAAATCTCCGATGCGACGACCTCGAAACCAAACCTTAATCGGAACCTGCTGTTGCACGCTGATACCGGTTTCAATCAAAGCCATGCCCATCGCTTCTTCGTACACGCTTTCCAGAAAACCGTGCCCCAGCTCATTGTAGACATCAAAGAACACGCCGATGATCTTCTCACTCAATTCAGCATGCTTCAGGCCGATAACGGAATGCATGCCGCAAGTTTAAGCTCAAAGACCTAAGATTGATCCGCGTTCATCCGCGTAAATCCGCGGCGAAAACGGGGTCACTTCCCCAAATAGAACTCCGCCAACTCCAAGTCTGCCGGCGTGGTGATCTTTATATTGCGCGCCGATCCCATCACCACCGCCACTTCATGTCCTGATCGCTCCACCAGAGAAGCCTCGTCAGTCCCCAGAAATCCGTCGGCGGTCGCTTCATCGAAGGCTTTCTTCAGCACCTCGTAACGGAAGCCTTGCGGCGTTTGCGCCATCACTACGCGTTCCCGCGGGATGGTCGCCGTGATCACTGCGCCTTCCGCCGTGCGCTGCACTTCCTTGATCGTGTCCACCGCAGGCACTCCGGCAACGGCAGCGCCATATTTCCGGGCGGCCTCAATTACTTCATGAATAATTTCCGCCGTGACGAAAGGCCGCACCGCGTCATGGACCAGAACAATATCATCCGCCGCCGCCGAAATTGCTGTCAGGGCATGAGCTACCGACTGCTGCCGGTGCTCACCGCCTTCCACGAACTGAATTTTCTTCTTCACAACGTCCTTGGCTTCTTTTTCCAGACGCGTGCGGAAGCCCGCGATTTCGTTCGCGCGCAGTGCGATGCAGATCTCTGTCACCTCCGCGCTGGCGGCAAACTTACGCAGGGTGTGAATAAGAATCGGGGTGCCGGCGAGTTCAGTAAATTGTTTGGAAGCGGCAGGCTTCTTGCCCTTGATGCTCGCAGCCGAGGCCATACGCGTGCCCAGGCCCGCAGCCGGAATAATGACGACGACCTTCATCGGGGCTGCAAGTATACGAGGGTCGAAGGCAGGGTTTCAAATCATCGGCCTGACTTCCCTCGCGATCTTTGCGATCACCTTTGCGCCCTTCGCGGTTAAGATCTTCTAACCGGAAGGCATTTTGCGCCGCACCGAGCAGTTCTTGCCGGGTGAGCCAGCATCTTCATGTCGCCTCGCACCACCCATGCCCTCGCAAGATTAAGACTGCCCATAACTTACGCCACGTTCCTTTGCGGTGGCAACTTGGCACTTTATTTGCGGAACCAAGAGAGGCGACGCTGCCAGTTCCGGTTGAGCGTACCCTCGGAGGAAGCGTGAGAGCGAATCGTTCCTGGTTTTCGTTACTGGCTTTTTGTGCCAGCGCGTCGCTGGCCGCGGCGCTTGCTCTCGCAGCGGTGTTCACCGGCGCTTCGGCGGTTCTAGCGGCCGCTGCTCCCGCAACTGCCACGGCAGAGGAATCTAACAGCGCGGCCCCGCAGCCGACCTTCTCGGGTGTGATTACCGACAGTCAATGCGGCGCCCGTCATCCTGGAAGTTCGGGAAAGAGCCCCTCCGAGTGTACGCTGGCTTGCGTCCGAAACGGCGCAAACTATTCGTTGGTCAATGGAGATAAGGAATACACACTGGATGGAAATGCCGATGAACTCGGCCGCTGGGCCGGTCAAAGAGCCACGATTGCCGGCACTCGTTCTGGAGGCACCATCAAAGTGGTCTCGGTTCGCAGTCTGCGTTGAGCCACCTGCTATCGCGGCTAACTACTCCGCCGGCCGGTCCACCATCACCGGCTTCTTGGGTTCGCCTCCGGAGACGGAAGCTACCGTGGTAGTCACCACCACCGCTGGCCGCGATTCGCCGCGCGCTGCCGCCCGTTCATCCCACTTCCCGAAGATCATTTTCCCCGCCGTGGTTTGCAGCACTGAGGTCACGGAAATATCGATGGTCTTGCCAATCATCTTGCGCGCATTGTCCACCACCACCATGGTTCCGTCGTCGAGGTAAGCCACGCCCTGGTTGTATTCTTTGCCTTCCTTCAACACGAACACCTTCATGATCTCGCCCGGCAGCACGATCGGTTTGAGCGAGTTGGCCAGTTCGTTGATGTTCAACACGTCCACGCCTTGGAGTTGCGCCACTTTGTTGAGGTTGAAATCGTTGGTGATGATCTTGCCTTCATACAGCTTGGCCAGTTCAATCAGCTTGAGATCCACCTCGCGCACCGCGGGGAAATCATCTTCCACAATCTGGATCTGAACCGAAGCGACCTTTTGCAGCCGTTGCAGGATGTCCAGCCCGCGGCGCCCACGGTTGCGCTTCAAAGAATCCGCGGAATCCGCCACCAGTTGCAACTCGCGCAGTACGAACTGCGGAATCACGATCGTGCCGTCCAGGAACCCGGTCTCGGCGATGTCGGAGATGCGCCCGTCAATGATGACGCTGGTGTCCAGAATCTTGTAGCTCTTCTTGGATTGCTTCTCCCCGCCAAAAATTCCGCCCAGCGCAGCCAGGTTGAGCAGGTCGCCCTTGTTGGCTCCCACCACCAGGCCGACGTAGGCCATCAGCAACATCACCATGATTTGCAGGAAGCTCTGGGTGTGCCCGGCGGGAATACTGCTGCGGATCACCAGGGCGAAGAGATAGGCGCCAAAAATCCCCAGGATGCTGCCAATCGCGGCCCCGATCAGCCGCTTCAAACTTACCAGCCGCAGCCGCCACTCGAAGATCACTATCGCGACGCCCAGCGCAGTCCCGACACCCGCGTCCTTCCAGGCATCCAAGCCGAACGGCTGAATCAGAAAGCATGTAACCGCAACGAAAATAACAAATAAAAGACGAACCAATATTAAGTCCACTGGCACTTCCTCCCGGGACCGTAAGGCCAGGTGAACCCGGTCCCGCACCGGCCGCCACTACCGAAAGCCATTGGCGAACCAGTGATCTATTTCCGGAGCATATGAGGGAACCTGTTATGAAACCGCGCTCCGCCCCGCCCATACATCCGGCGGGAAACCAACATTATTCCCCTGAAGTATATACCCGGAACAAAACGGTCACGATTACACTGGTCACAATTGCATGTGATCCACTGCCGCCTGCCAATCCTGGGCTGCTTGCTGTTAGACTTTTCCCCATGAAGGCGGTCATCATCAGCCGCTTGGGCGGCCCGGAAGTGCTTGAGATTCGCGACATGCCTGAGCCTGCGGCCAATGCCGGTCAAGTGCTGGTGCAGGTCGAGGCTGGCGGCCTGAATTTTGCCGATGTCATGACCGCCAGCGGCGGCTACCCAGGGACTCCGAAACCACCGTTGATTGCCGGACGTGAATTCTGCGGCGCAACACAAAGCGACGGCCTGCGCGTCATGGGCTATACGCAATGGGCGGCCTTCGCCGAACGTGTCGCCGCCCCGGCGCAGTTGCTATGGCCGGTGCCCGAGGGATGGAGTGCGGAAGAAGGCGCCGCTTTTCCGGTTAACTATTTCACTGCCTACCTCGCCTACTGGAAGGCCGGCCTGCTGACTCCGGCAAAGAAGGCGCCGCGCGTGCTGATTCACGCCGTCGCTGGCGGGGTGGGCACCGCCGCCGTGCAGATCGGCAAACTGCTCGGCATGGAAATGTACGGGACTTCATCTTCTGATGACAAGCTCGCGCGTACTGCCGAACTAGGCCTACAGCACGGCATCAACTACAAACAGCGTGATTACGAGGAATCCATTCGGGATCTCACCCATGGGGAAGGCGTGGACGCGGTGTTTGAAATGCTGGGCGGCGAGCACACCAACAAAAGCGCGCGTTGCTTGCGAGATTTCGGCCGCGTAATCGTCTATGGCAGCGCCACGGGAGAGAAGTCCACACTCGATCCCCGCCTGCTCTATGCCAAAGGCGCCAGTGTGCACGGACTGTGGCTGACCTATCTCTCGGCAAATCGCGAGTTGATGAACCAAGCCTGGAAGCAGCTTTCGGCGTGGACCTCGCAAGGACATTTGCATCCCGTGATCGGACGAGTGTTTCCCATGGAGCAAGCCGCCGACGCGTACCGGTTACTCGGCGAGGGAAAGAACTTCGGCAAAGTGGTTTTGCAAATCACCCCAAGGTAGCGCCGGCGGCCTGCCCTGAGCGAAGTCGAAGGGTCCTCGCCGGCTGTCGCGGGGGCGTCCCGCTCCCGCTGTTGTCCGCTCACGAACGCCGCATCCCGCCAACGGTCACACCCGTTGTCTGCTCTCCCCTGCTTTCTCGCAAGGAATCAACAAAAGCGCGTTCCATACTCTTGGTATCTCGCGTGCATTCGCACTCTCGTGTTAAAGAAATGTGAAATCTTGTCACGATTTGTCGCGATTGCAATTTGTTGAAATAGACTAAACAAGCGGCGGCTGTATGCCATCGCAAAATTGCTAACGCTGCGTGGGGCAGGCCGTCCAACTGGGTGATTGCAATTTAGACCGGGAAGGAACTTTCGAGCATCTAGAAGCGTATCAGTTTAGGTACAGGAAAGCCGGGCAGACCAACCAGCCCGCCCGGCGCAAGAAAAGTTTCAGGGGTTGAGGGACTGGCTCACACTCGGTTTGGCGGCCCAGGTGAGCGCAATCCCTGTAGCAGAGAGCAGCAGGTCCTTGCGGCCCGGTTGCTTTCTCCTTAACCCCGCCGCAGCATTCTAGGCCTTTGGCGGAGAAACGCAAGTTTTTTTGCACGAGGCAGGTCCAAGCCGCCCAGAACCGGTTCCCGACGTTCGGGAAATAAAAAGGAGAATTGCATGAAGTTCGCAAATGTTTCCAAGGGCTTGCTGCTGGGCTTGAGTTTGCTGCTGGCAACCAGCGTATTCGCAGCCAATATCCACAACAACAAGGGATCGCTTCAACTCGAGAACTCCGTCACCGTGAGCGGAAAGATTGTTCCCGCCGGCGATTACTCCGTGAAGTGGGAAGGCACGGGTTCCAACGTGCAGTTGAACATTCTCAAAGGCAGCACCGTGGTCGCCTCTACTACGGCGCGGATCGTAGACCTGGACCAGTCCAGCGGTTCAAACTCCACCGTGCTCAAGAGCAACGGTGACGGCAGCAAATCGCTGTCTGAAATCCGTTTTGATGGCAAGAAGTACGCGCTGGCCATCGACGAAGGATCATCCAGCGCGGAAATGAGCGGCAGCTCGAAGTAAGGTTCTGCCGAGAGAAAAAGGGGAGCGCAAGCTCCCCTTTTCCATTTCCTTCTCCACTCGCCTCAGTTCGCCGAGGCCAGCACGTCGTCGTAATAATTCACCAGTAAGCGGTGCGGTTTGTCCTTCAGTCCTTTCAACGGAATCTTTTGCTCCATGCTAGTGTCTCCCGTCAAACGCGCGCGGCCCAGAAAACGCACGCTGCCATCCGCCAGTTCGATGTAGAGCGGAACCAGCATGCGGAAATTCGCATCCACATTGCTCTGCGTCAACTTGAAGCTGAACTCCATGTCGCCGGCGGCGTTGTTGTCGATCGAGCTTTGCATGTTATAGCTGGGCAATTGTGTCCCATAAACGTACTCATCGAAGAACCAGTCCATCTTTCCCCCGCCAAACGCCGCCATCTCCGGGGTCATGTGTTTTTCCACCATGGCCTTGAAATCTTCGGTGGTGGCGGCGCGCCCCGCGTACGTCTTGACGAAGTCCTGCATGGTGGCCTTAAAGTTCTGATCACCGGTCTGCTTGTCCCACATCATCATGCGCACCATATGCAGAATGTAGGCCCCCTTGGGATAGATCAGGTCGCGGGTGAGATTCCCGCCTGTCCGGCTGTTGCTAAGCCGGTATCCCAACGTGACTGGTCCGGCGTCGATGGCGCGATAACCTTGCGGGTTTCTCATCGTCAGCAGCTCGCGTTCGTCATTCCAGAAATCGATGAATCGCTTGGGATTCTTATCCACGGCTTGCAGGAACAGCGAAGCCGACATGTCTGCGAAACCTTCGCTCATCCATTGATCGCGATAGGAATTGAATCCCACCGTGTGCCCCCACCACTGGTGGGCCACTTCGTGCGGAGCCACGGTCTTCCAGTATCCGCGATCGCCAAAATCCAGGCCCAGCTGATGGCGGACGGTACTGTCAAAGAATGCGCAAATCGGCAGCCAGACCAGCGTCGGCCACGACTGGCCGAAGTTGCAGGCAGTTTGCTGGGTCATGGCCAGCCGCTTGAAGGGAATCGGACCGAAATAGTCGGTGTAAAGTTCCATGGAAATTTCGCCGTCGGCCAGGGCTTTCTTCTGCATCAGGGTGGTATTCATGTTGCCCAACGTGACCTCGGGGCGGCCGCCGATTTGATCATGCGTCACCTCCAGGTCGTTGCCACCCTCCGCCGCGTGCTGCATCCGCTGCACCCAAATCGGAGGTTCCTTGTTCGCCCACGACTGCACCACGTAATCGGGCTTCGTGATCTTCGCTTCCTGCACATTGAAGTTGCCGAAGTTGAAGCCCGCCACGGTTTGCGGCACCTCGCTCTTCCACACGGTTACATCGCGATCGCCTTCTGTGGTCTCGCTCACCAGCGTTCCCGTGGCCGCGATCTTCATGCCTTTCGCAATGCGGAATGTCATCTCGTAGTTGCTGAACCCGCCGAACGCTTCCCCAGTGCCGCTGGGATACCAGTCCCCCCGAGCGATGGGAAAATAGTTGCCGTTGCCTTCGTTCGAGACCGCATCCTTCCCGCTGTAGGTGGTCACAATAGCGAATGGGTCGCCAGCCGCCAGTGGGTTGGGCAAAATCACCGAGAAAAACTCGGCGTCTTCATCCTTGCCTTCCTGAATGAAGGAGAGCGGCTGCCCGCCCTCGGCGCTTACGCTCTGGACTCTTAATGTCGGAAAGAGGCTGAAGGGCACTACTCTCAATCCGTTCACCTGGGAAACAAAAGTCGTGGTCGCTTTGCCAGTCAGGGTGGCATTCTTCTCGATGGTGGTGTCGAGCTGCTGGCGCTCGATGTGAGTGAACGCATTGTTCTGCGAACCCGAGGCCGTGCCCTGCTTATATTCGCTGGAAAGATGAAAAGCCGCCCACACTCCCATCTTGCTATCGTCGTAGGTGACCAGTTCCACCTCTTCCGGCGCCACATTGAACAAAAACGGAGGTGCGCCGTGAGGATCGATCGCAAACACTTCTTTGTCGTTGTAGCGCTGGCCGTGAATGAAGGCCACGAACAGGCCGCCCGGCGAAGTCGCGCCTACATCCTGCAGGATGCGCGCGTCCAGATTAAACCTCAACGCGCGGTTGTGATGGAGCGCATTCTGACTATCACGCAATAGCCCGGGATCGCAAGAGCCGGTGGCCACGCCGCCGGCTTTCTTGATCTCTTCATAAGTGTTGTCGGTGAAGCGCATCACCAACTGGCTGAACTTCTCGCTAAACTCATTTTCTTTGGTCAGAAGCTTCAAGGTGCTGCGCTCAATGGCCAGCGGCGGCTCGAGAATCATGTTCCCGTCTCCGACAAACACCGCCCCTGTGATCTTGCCCTGCACCGCAGAAACAAAACACACGTTGCCGGAGTGCAGGTGGAAGGTGGCAGCGTCGCGCTTCAACGTGAAATCGTTGACCGAAACTGCCTCGCTGCCCAGCGCTATATTGCGCAGTTGTTGATAGGTGGGATCAGAGTTCGGCGCCGAAGGTGTGGAGTCTTGAGCCATAAGACAGGGGGCGAAAGTCAAAATCGCCGCGAGGCCAAAGTACAAAATGCGGAACGAAGATGGCATGGAGCCTCCTGCTTAAGTTTGTGAAGCCCCCGGGGAAGAAGAACGTGCCATTATCCATGCTTGGCAGGAAAAAACAAGGACTTACATCACATCCGCGAGTTTGTCATCGCAGCTGCCTTGGGGGTTAAGCAATCTGCTTCGGCGGAATTGGTTTCGATCCGCGCGAATCCGTGGAAATCCGCAGCCCCAGTCGTCCTAATACTTCGGCATCTTCGGATCAACTCGGTCCGCCCAGGCCAGAATCCCGCCGGCTAAGTTATGCACTTTCTTGAATCCCGCTTGCTGGAGGAAGTCCACTGCCTTGGCGCTGCGCACTCCGGAGCGGCAATGCGCCACAATCTCCCGGCTGGAATCGAGTTCGTTCACCCGCCGCGGCAGATCGCCCAGCGGAATCAGATGTCCCCCGATGTTACAGATCTGATATTCGTGCGGTTCGCGCACGTCCAGCACAAACACGTCTTCCTTCGCATCCAGACGTCGTTTCAGTTCTTCCACCTGGATTTCAGAAATTCCAGCAGCCACAGGCTTCTCCTTGCTTTCTTCTTGACCCCGGACTCCGCAAAACTCATCGTAGTCTATCAGTTTTGTGATGGTGCGATGCTTGCCGCACGCCGGGCAGTCGGGGTTCTTGCGCAGCTTAAGCTCGCGAAACTTCATGCCCAGCGCATCCACCAACAGCAGCCGGCCGATCAGCGAATCACCTTTCCCGAGAATCAGCTTGATCACTTCCGTTGCCTGAATCACGCCCACCAGTCCGGGCAGAATGCCCAGCACACCGCCCTCGGCACAGGAGGGAACCAGCCCCGGCGGTGGCGGCTCGGGATACAGGCAGCGGTAGCACGGGCCCGCTTCCGTAGCAAATACACTGGCCTGACCTTCAAAGCGGAAAATCGATCCATAAACGTTGGGCTTGCCGCTAAGCACACACGCGTCGTTCACCAGATAACGCGTGGGAAAATTATCTGTGCCGTCGGCAACAATGTCGAACTCGCGAAACAGATCAAGCGCGTTGGCGCTGCTCAAGCGGGTTTCAAACGTCCGCACATTCACAAACGGATTAATCGCCGTTAGCTTCTCCGCCGCCGAATCCAGCTTTTTGCGGCCCACGTCGGCGGTGGTATGAATGATCTGCCGCTGAAGGTTGGTGTAGTCCACAACATCGAAATCCACAATCCCCAGCGTGCCCACCCCTGCCGCTGTCAGATACAAGGCCAGCGGTGATCCCAACCCGCCAGCTCCAATGCACAGCACCCGCGCAGCTTTGAGCTTCTGCTGACCCTCCATCCCCACTTCGGGCATGATCAAGTGACGCGAATAGCGCAGAATCTCGTCGTTGTTGAGTACGGCGGCCTCGGGTTTAATTTCCGGAATGATGGTAGCCATAATAACCTCTGTTTTTGGGGATTTCGGGGGTTTGTGAACAGCTGAAATTAGCGACAACAGCCACAACAGCGGCGGGTTTGACAGGTAGCACTCATGAAGCAGCAGTCCATCTAGTTCCCGCCTCCAGCGATCGAAGGCACTATCGAAATGCTATCACCGTCCTTGATCGCCGTCGCTTCTTTTTGCAGGTAGCGCACGTCATCGTCGTTGAGATAGACATTCACAAATGAACGCAGTTTCCCTTCCTCAGTATAGAGATGGCGGCGCAGATCGGGATGCTTGACGGTCAAGTCAGACAAGGCATCGCCCACCGTGCCGCCCTTGACCTGGACGTCAGCCTGCTTCCCCGTGTACTGACGCAGCGGCGTCGGAATATGGATCTTCGTCATACCCTTAGTTGATGCTCACACCTGCCATAGGATTCAGGGATCGGCAAGATCCGCGTGGGGACAGCCGCCAAAGCCTGCTTTGAGCGAAGTCGAAGGGGCTGTCCAGCGGAGCCTCGTTGCTTCCACCTTTTGGTCGAGCGACAATCGAGAGATTGTGTGAATATAGAGAGGCGCGATGCCCCCTTATCACAGAACGTCGCACGGTCAGATTGTTCTCGGCGATTCCCTTGAGTACATGCGGAAGCTTAAGGCCGCATCAGTCGACCTCATCGTTACGAGCCCCCCTTTTGGCCTCCTTCGAAAGAAGGACTACGGGAACGTCGAGAGCGGCGAGTATATCGAGTGGTTCAAGCCGTTCGGGCGGGAGTTTAAGCGCCTGCTGAAGTCCTCCGGTTCCCTGGTGGTGGACATCGGCGGGGCGTGGCTCCCAGGGCAACCAACCCGTTCCCTGTACCACTTCGAATTGGCGATAATGCTCTGCCGTGAGCTGGGGTTTTATCTTGCCCAAGAATTCTTTTGGTGGAACCCGTCGAAGCTTCCGAGCCCCGCTGAATGGGTTACCGTACGGCGAATACGAGTCAAGGACGCGATAAACCTTGTTTGGTGGTTTTCCGTTACTCCTTGGCCGAAGGCCAGCAATAGAAGGGTCTTGGCACCGTACAGCGACGCGATGAAGGGCCTGCTAAAGAACGGATACAAAGCTAAGCTACGACCCAGCGGACACGACATCAGCAATAAATTTTCCCAAGATAACGGAGCAGCAATCCCCCCTAATCTCATTGCGATTCCAAACACAGAAAGTAACTCCTACTATCTCCGATACTGCGAGAAGCACGGCATCAAGGTGCATCCGGCGCGCTTTCCCTCCGTTCTCCCAGAATTTTTTGTCAGAATGCTCACAAATGGGGGCGATAACGTTTTAGACCCCTTCGCGGGAAGCTGCGTCACCGGGGAGGTTTGCGAAAAGCTGGGGCGGAGATGGACATGTGTGGAAATGCGCGAGGAATACGTCGAGGGGGCCTTGGGCCGCTTCGAACGGAACCCTCAGCCACAGCAAGAATCGATGTTTGATGTCGGGAGCGTGGGTGTTTCCTATAAGCTGAATAATCCCGCCGCACTCTGGAACGGCCGCGAGGATAAGCTGGCAGAGGACGGAGGCCGAACTAGGAGGGTAGATGCCCGCCGTCGCCCCTAGCCAGCTGGTTTCCGCCATTATCAATGCCTTGGCGGAGTCGGGATGTGCTGCCAGTCTCGTGTCTGGCAAGCAACATCAACCGAGGCGGTTCGTCCTCGTCGGCCAGAATGTGCCCGAGTCTCTTACCGTCTACGCCTGGAGCCTCACGCCCGGGGGGCGTCCCTCGCTCCCAAACGAATATCGCATCCAAATGACCTCAGTTCGTTCGCCACTCTTAATGGGGGCTGGTGGGCCAACCATCCTCATCGGATACGACGCCGATCACAACTTGTTTGCTGGCTTTGACCTCGCGCGACACAAGACATTCACGGTTGGATCGCCATCGGTGCAAATAGGTATCGCTGAGTTGCGACAAGCCGAAACAACTGGATTGAGCTTCTACCGCAAAAGTAATGAGGAAATCGCCGTGGGCATCCGGCCTGACATGTTTATGGCGTACACCATGAACGCTCCCCTCTTGCACAAGTACGGGCGAGACTCGAATATCCGAAAACTGCTAGCGCAAGCGGTCGTAGCGGAGCCGATCCGACACCAGGACGTTGAATCACTCTCTGTTGAGCGTCAGAGAATCGTGAGCGAAGTTAGCCGCTTGAGCAGAGATGCTCGGTTTAAGCAGCAGGTTCTTTTTGCATATGGCAATCGCTGTGCGGTGACGCGAATACAGCTTAAACTTGTAGACGCGGCCCACATACTTCCCGTCGGCGCGCCTGGAAGCAACGACCTTGTCCGCAACGGGCTGGCCCTTTCGCCAACATACCACCGTGCGTTTGATGCGGGGCTAATCTATCTTGATCAAAGCTATTCGATGAGGTTGAATGAAGGGCGTCTCCGAGCTTTGCAGGCCCTCAACGTTGGCGGTGGTATTGACTCGTTCCGCGGGCCACTCGGAGAGATATTCCTGCCGCCCGATCCAAACCAGCGGCCTTTGCCCGAGCTCATCAAGAAAGCTAACGAGTTTCGCCAAATTCAAGTGTAGCCCTCCCCGCCGCTCTCAACGCACTCTATCGCCTCATCCACCAGCTTCTTGTTGCTCTCCTCCGTGCCCGTCAGCTCAAACGAATTCGTCACCGCCGCCTTACCCTTTTCCACGCTGGTGATCACATACGAGCAGCCGAACCAATGTGCCTCGGCCAAATCCGTCGAAGACCAGCGCGCCGGATGATCTGGATGCGAGTGATAGAAACCGACAATGTCCTCGCCCCGTTCCCGCCCTTCGCGCTGAATGCGAACCAGCTCACGAGGATCGATGTTGTAGCGGTTCTGCGGCGAATCGTTCCTAGTATTTCCGCAACGCGCCACCGATGTCACAACCCGCGCCTCACCGTCCCCTTGCCCCAGCAGCACCCCACAGCACTCGTGCGGATAGGTCTCTTCGCCATGCTGGCGCAACTCGTCAAATTCAGTTTTGCCAATCTTCAACATAAGACTTCCACCACAGTGACACAGAGGCACAGAGAACCCCTTTTCTTGCTTTTCTCTGTGTCTCTGTGACTCTGTGGTGATGACGTTCTACCCCTCTTCCCAGAATCTCTCGCTCAAGTACTTGTCGCCCGAGTCCGGCAGAATTGCCACCATCACCGCCTGCGCGTTCTTCTTGAGCTGTCCCGCCACTTGCAGGCACCCCACAATCGCCCCCGCCGAAGAAACTCCCACCAGCAAGCCCTCTTCCCGCGCCAGTCGCCGGGCCATGGCATAGGCATCCTCGGTTGAGATGCCGAGATCTTCATCCGCCAGCGAAGCATCATAAATCCTGGGCACGATGGCGCTGGCCATGTGCTTGGTGCCTTCAATTCCATGGAAAGCGGAATCCGGTTGCAGCGAGATGCAGCGCACTCGCGGATTCAGCTCTTTCAAGCGACGAGCAGTGCCAACAAACGTCCCGCTGGTTCCGAGCATGGCCACAAAGTGCGTGATACGTCCTTCAGTTTGTTGCCAGATTTCGTTGGCCGTGCCATGGTAGTGTGCCTGCCAGTTGGCGTCGTTGGAGTACTGGTCGGCGTAAAAATACAAATCGGGATGCCCGGCCGCCAGCTCGCGGGCTTTGCGGATGGCGCCATCAGAGCCATCGCCCGGGTCGGTATAAATGATGTTGGCGCCGTAGGCGTGCAGAATGCGTTTGCGCTCCACCGAGACATTTTCCGGCATGCACAGCGTCACTGGAAAACCCTGGGCGGCGCCGATCATGGCATACGCAATCCCGGTATTTCCGCTGGTCGAGTCCAGCAAAATTTTACCGGATGTTAACTTGCCACTGGCGCGGGCTTGGGCCACGATGTTGACGGCGGCACGGTCTTTGACCGAGCCTCCAGGGTTCAGCCACTCCGCCTTGCCGAGAATTTCGACCGTCGGCAAAGCGTGGCCAATGTACGCCAGTCGCAACAGGGGGGTGTTGCCGATCCGTTCCAAACTGGCTTGACCGAGAGCCGCAAGCTCGCCTGAAACTGGCACCTGGGCCAACTTGGGTTGCGCTTTTTGCATGGGATACGAACTTTGCCTTCGTGACCTACGTAACCTTACTTAGACGCGAAACCACGCACGAAGACTGGTCAATTAGATTATAAGGAAGGTGGGTTGGTTCCACAGAACATGCGCGCTGGCTCCCTTTAGCGGGAATCGGCATCTAACCACCGGTAGAATAAAGGAAGACCAAAGGAAGAAATGGCCACCAAGACAGAACCTCGGACCTATGACGAAGCCTTGAACTGGCTGCGCGAGCACGGCTTTGACCTCATCGAAGCTCCCGGCACTCAAGGGCGTGTATTCCTGAAGAAGTACAGTTGTTCCGCGGCCATCCAAAAAGACGGCGTCGACGGAGTGAAGATCTTCGCCCATCCCGGCTACATGATCGGCAGCGAAATTTCCAAGCTGGTCAACCGCGGATATCAACAGTTTCTGAAAACTTCCAAGAACGAAATCGCAGCCACTGCCGACCATCTAAAGGCCTTGCAGCAATTCACAGAGGAACTGAAGGAAGGCCTCGGCCTGCCCAGCTTGTATAACGAATCGCTGGGCACGGTCAGCGAGTCCTACCACTACGACCGCATCGAAAACCGCGACAAACCCGCTCCCGAGCGCCCCAAACGTCCGTGGGAAAAAGCCGGCGTAGTGGTTGCGGCTGTGGCTAAGAAAAGCCCTGCGTAGGTTCACGGTAGCGACGCCGACCCGGCGGCTGTCCGGCAGCCGTTCCGCCTGCCCCACCCGGCCACTTCCCCGATTCCTCCGCAGGTCGTATCCTGAATACGAAGGCCGTCGCCCTCAGATGACGGTTCCTTCCCGTCAGTCATGAATCCATTTCGTCTCTATGTAGTGGCGGTGGGAGGTTGCGCTGCGCTATTCGCCGCTTACTTCCTTCTGCGCCGCAAGCCCCCGCGCCCGGAGGATATTGAACGCCAGCGCCGCGAGTGGCTCGACCGCGTTGGCCGCATCACCGACGGCACTGTCATCGACGTTCAGGAGCTTCCCCGCGAGGAACAGACCCAATCTGTTTTATTGATCTTCCAATACGACGTGGCGGGCGTGTCTTACGAGGCTTCGCAGGACGTCACCTACCTGCGCCAGTTCATCAACCTGCATTCCTGCCGCCTCGGCCTGCCCACCTCCGTCCGCTACGACCCGCAGAATCCCGGCAACTCGATCGTAGTTTCGGAACGATGGATGGGGCTGCGGTAGTCGCCAGCTCTCAGCCATCAGCTCTCAGCCGTCGGCTAAGCCCTTCAGCCGGACTCCAGACGACCAAATGCCAATTGCAGTTTTTTACTGATTGCTGACTGCTTCCTAGCTTCCCGCCGCAAACCCGCCGCTATGCGCGAAGGTCAGGCGAAGGTATTTGTGGGGATTGACCGGGGTGTCGTTGATGCGGACTTCGTAATGCAGATGTGGTCCCGTGCTGCGGCCACTCAGGCCGACGTATCCAATCGTGTCGCCGCGGTGAATGTATTGGCCAATCGCCACCGCGAAGTTTGCCAGGTGTCCGTAGCGGGTGGTGATTCCGTGGCCGTGGTCCATCACAATGGCCCGTCCATAACCGCCCATGAAATCCGCAAATAGCACCACGCCGTCGGCCGGGGCGATTACCGGCTGCCCGTAAGAAGCCGAGATATCGACTCCGCTGTGGAACGCTCCTTCACCGTTGAACGGATCCGTCCGCTCGCCAAACGATCCCGTCACCGGACCTTCCACCGGCCACAGGCTGGGCGCCGAATTGGCCCGCAGCCAGTCCGCCGTGGTGGCGTCACGCGTCAGCCCAAGAGAAATGCCGGTGGCCGCCGCGCCGCTCAAAGCTGTGTCTTTTAAGGTGTACAGGCGGTCAAACGAAGAACTGACCTGCGCGTCCTGAAGCGTATCGGTTGCGGGCGTAAGAATCGGATCAGTTTTCAAACCGTAAAGCGAAGAAACCTCGTTGGCCAGCGATCCCAGCGACGCAACTTGGATGTCGCGTTCCTTGGCGACCTGTTCCAGTTGGGTATAGCGGTTCTTCAATTCGTCTTTTTGGGCCCGCAGTTCATTGAAGTGGGAAACCTTCAACAGCATCCGCAAGTAGGAACTGGCAATCCCCGTGAGACTCAGACCGCCAATCGCCGCCCCCACCACCAGCACGTATAGGTAGTGAACCGGGATGGGGATCTTGCGCAACTGCCCATCTTCACCGCGGGCTACGAAAAGAATGTAAAAACGCTTGCGCAATATACTCCTTTGTTGTCGTCAGGGCCGGCAAATTTCCCGGCGTTTCGGGTTATTGAAAATCCCTGCGTCCTGATTCCGGCACGCTCCCTCAACCGGAGCAAGCTGAGCGACTGCCTTTCTCTACCAGAACCAGTCTCAGGTCCGAAAACGCTGTACGCTGCAATCAAGTATCCATGCAGCGCTAAGGGTCGGCCAAAGGTTTTTTGGGAACAGCATGGTCACGGTAACAAAGCAGGTCCATGTCTGTCAATGACATAGCGCACAATCCCCGGGTTACGGAAGGGCGGGTAACGGTGATCGTCCCAGGGTAGGGTAACCTTTCTCGTCTTCCGCCGGGTTACTCGGCGCGCTTTTGGCGCTCATATTGGGACTGGTTTCCCAGTCTGGTCAGCTCGCACAACGCTGCTCTCTTATATATTGAATTCGCTTGCCTCTCCGAGAAAAGCCGATTATCGAGCGCGTGCGTTCTCGGGCAAAACGCCGCCGGGCCGCGGTTCGCATCGGTATTGGTGACGACTGTGCCGCCCTTCGCATCCCGTCCGGACACGAAGCCCTGGTGACCACCGATTTCAGCCTGGAAGGCATCCACTTTCGGCGAGAGTGGCATACGCCCGAGGCCGTCGGCCATCGCTGCCTGACCCGCGGGCTCAGCGACATTGCCGCCATGGGAGGCCGGCCCATCGCTGCATTTCTGTCGCTCGCCTTGCCTCGAAATCTGCCGCAGAACTGGGTCGACCGTTTTCTCGCCAGCCTGCTCCGGCTGGCCGATGCATTTCAGATGACCCTCGCCGGCGGCGACGTTGCCCAGTCTCCCGGCGGAATTCTGGCCGATATCGTGGTCGTCGGCTCCGCCCCAAAGGGCCAAGCCATCCGGCGCTCGGGCGCAAAACCCGGCGACCGCATTTACGTGACTGGGGAACTCGGCGGCTCCGCCGCCGCTTTGCGCCTGCTCTTCGCCAAACGCAAACTTCGCCCCTCCCACTTCCCCCAGCACTTTCACCCCCAGCCCCGAGTCGCCGTGGGAGAATTCCTGCGCGAAAAACGCCTGGCCTCCGCCATGATTGACATCAGCGACGGCCTCTCCACCGATCTCGCCCACATTTGCGAAGAGAGTGGCGTGGGTGCGGAAGTCCGGGCCCAAGCCATACCCCTCGCCCACATCGGAAAACCTCGTCACGAAGTCGACCTTAAATCCGCCCTACACGGCGGCGACGACTACGAACTACTCTTCACCGTCCCGTCCAGCAAGCGCGTCCCGCAGCGGATAGCCGGTGTTCAGGTGACCCAGATCGGCCATATTCTCCGTGAGAAGCACATGATCCTGATGAATGGGACTACCAAGAGCGTCCTTGTTCCCCAAGGCTGGGAGCATTTCAAGTCCCGCTAACGACCGACGACGAACCACCCACGACCGCGCTCCTGCCAGTGACTTTAGTGCTATGGGAACCTCCTCTTTCTCTATCGCCCCGTAGCTGCCGGGTCTAGATTAGAAACATGTCATTCCCTCGATTTGCTTTCGTACTTCTCGCAGCCAGCATGTGCCTCGGCGCCACGGCGCAAGCGCAAAAGACCTCCGCACCCACCGTCGACAATGCATTCGTCGAGCAGGAGTTTGGTTCGAACTGCAAGCTCGTCGGCATGCCTTCGCTGCGCGGAGACCTCGACGGTGATGGCGTGGAAGATATCGTCATCCCCGCCCACTGTAACAGTCCCTTGATGGACCAGGCCCAGAACAACTACCTCGTCATCGATCCTTACGACTCCTTCTTCGGCTATGGCAATCCCAAGGTGACCACCGCGTTCGTGGCCGACGATCCGCAGCGCCGTGGCTTTTCTCTGCTGGTGATCCACGGAGCCGGACCCGACGCCTGGTATGCTGCTGTCCCTAAAGCGAAATTCATGTTAGTGAACATTCCCTTCCGCGACATCAAGATCAGAAAACTACAGGTGAAAAAGAAACCCCGCATGGCGATCTACGTCGAAGAAACCGGCGGCGAGGCCATGACCTCGATGGTCTTCTGGGATGGCAAGAGGTACCGCTACGATCCCATGGGCTCCAGCATGGAGTAGATTCACGTGGGGACAGCCGCCTCGGCCCGCCCCGAGCGAAGCTCAGCAGGTTTTCCTTCGTGTACCTTCGTGTCCTTTGTGGTTGATGAATTAAGACGCTACCCAGCGCGCTGATCCCTGCTCTCCGCGCCCCGCCACCCGCTATAATCTCCTCGCCATGAATCGCGAACAAAAGCTGGCGGAACTCCAGAAGCGTAATCAACTCGCCGAAGACGGCGGCGGCCCGCAACGCCGCGAGCGCCAACACAAAGAAGGCAAAATGTCGGCCCGCGAGCGCATCGAGTTCCTGCTCGACGAAGCCAGCTTCGAAGAGACCGATAAGCTGGTCACCCACCGCTCCACCGACTTCGGCATGGCTGAGCAGAAGGTCTATGGCGACGGCTTCATCACCGGCCACGGCCGCATCGAGGGCCGCGTGGTCTTCGTTTTCGCCCAGGACTTCACCGTCTTCGGCGGATCGCTCTCTGAAGCCAACGCCGGAAAGATTGTCAAGATCATGGACCTGGCCGCTAAGATGGGCGCGCCCGTCATCGGCCTCAACGACTCCGGCGGCGCCCGCATCCAGGAAGGCGTAATGTCGCTCGCCGGATACGCCGACATTTTCCTGCGCAACACCCTCTACAGCGGCGTCGTCCCGCAGATTTCCGCCATCATGGGTCCCTGCGCCGGCGGCGCCGTCTATTCGCCCGCCATCACCGACTTCATTCTCATGGTCGACAAGACTTCCTACATGTTCATCACCGGCCCCGACGTAATCAAAACCGTGACTCACGAGGAAGTCACCAAAGACCAACTCGGCGGCGCCATGACCCACAACGAAACCTCTGGTGTGGCCCATTTCCTGGCCCATGACGACGCCGAGTGTCTCTCCATGGTGCGCGAGCTACTCAGCTTCCTGCCCTCGAACAACGTGGACGATCCGCCACGCAAGCCCTGCAACGATCCTATCGACCGCGCCGACGCCGCGCTAGACACCCTGATCCCCGACCAATCGAATCTGCCGTACGACATTAAAGACGTGATCCACGCCGTGGTCGACGACGGCTATTTCTTCGAAGTGCAGGAACACTACGCCAAGAACATCGTGGTAGGATTCGCCCGCCTCAACGGACGCCCGGTGGGCATCGTCGCCAATCAGCCAGCCTTTCTTGCCGGCACGCTCGACATCAACGCTTCCATCAAAGGCGCGCGCTTCGTGCGCTTCTGCGACTGCTTCAACATCCCGCTGGTGACGTTTGAAGATGTCCCCGGATTCCTGCCGGGCACAAATCAAGAGTACGGCGGCATCATCAAACACGGCGCCAAGCTGCTGTTCGCCTTCGCCGAAGCGACTGTCCCCAAAGTGACAGTCATCACCCGCAAAGCCTACGGCGGAGCGTACTGTGTGATGGCCTCAAAACACATTCGCACGGATGTAAATTATGCCTGGCCCACAGCCGAGATCGCCGTAATGGGCCCCGAGGGCGCCGTGGACATCGTCTACAAAAGGGAATTAGACCGCGCCGAAAATCGCGCCGCAACCCGCCAGAAAAAAATAGAGGAGTTCACCGACCGCTTCGCCAACCCCTACGTCGCCGCCGAGCGCGGCTATGTCGACGCCGTCATCCAGCCCCGCGATACGCGCAAGAAGCTGATCCAGGCACTGGAAATGCTGGAAACCAAGCGCGACAAGAATCCGCCGAA
>JBKQLO010000164.1:0-6970 GCA_052147055.1 Terriglobales bacterium | reverse complement strand
CCATCTGCTGGCCCATATCGTGGGCGACGGAACGAAGATAGGTCCCGGAGGCCACGCGGGCCTGAAAGCTGGCGCGGTCGCCGTCAACTCCCAGGATCTCGAACTCTTTGATCTCGACCCGCACCGGTTTGAGAGTTACGTCTTGGCGCTTCCGGGCCAGCTTGTACGCAGGAACGCCCTGGATCTTCTTTGCCGAAAACGGCGGTGGCATCTGCTCCACGAATCCGCGAAAGGCGGCTGCAATCTGGCATACGTGGTCCAGTGTGGGCGCCACGATTTGTGGGGTGCCCACGACTTCCCCGTCGGCGTCATAGGTATCCGTGGCAAAGCCAAAGCGGATCACCCCCTCGTAGGCCTTCTCCGAGGTTGTGTAAAACTGGGCCAGGCGGGTGAGGCTGCCAATCACCAGCGGCAACACGCCGGTGGCGGATGGGTCCAGCGTCCCCAGATGCCCCACCGAGCGTTCGTGCAGAATCCGGCGCACCCGGTTAACCACGTCGTGCGAGGTCAGTCCCGAAGGCTTATCGATGATGAGAACGCCATTCATAGAATTGAGCAATTGGGTAATTTGTAATTGGGTAATTTAGAATCCAAACCGGGGAAACCAGTTTCAATTACTCAATTCTCCGATTGCTCGATTACCCAATCCTAGATGATTCCCATCCGCGACGATACGCCCCGCTTCAGCACGCCCTACATCACCTATTTCATTATCGCCCTGAATACGGTCGTGTTCCTCTTTGAATTGTCGGTGGGGGCACAGAGCCATCGCGCACTAAACGGCCTGATATACCAGTTCGGCGTTGTGCCCGTCCACTTTGAAAGGGCACTGGCGGGGGCGTCGACGCTTTCATTGCCGGCACTCTCGCTCACCATCCTGACCTCAATGTTCCTGCACGGGGGCTGGCTGCACATCATCGGCAACATGTGGTTCCTGTGGATCTTCGGAGACAATATCGAAGATTACGTCGGCCATTTCCCTTACCTGCTTTTTTACCTGGTGAGCGGATTCGTCGCCGCAGTCTCTCAGATTCTGCTAAACGTGGGATCGCAAGTTCCCATAATTGGCGCCAGCGGCGCGATTGCCGGGGTCATGGGCGCATATTTTGTGCTCTACCCTCGAGCCCGGGTATTGACGCTGGTTCCGCTGATCATTTTCTTCACTTTCTGGTGGCTGCCTGCATGGATCTTTCTAGGCGTTTGGTTCGTGTTCCAGTTCCTGAGCGGTACGGCAACTTCGATTGCCGACACCAGCCACAGCGGCGGAATCGCTTTCTGGGCCCACGTCGGCGGATTTGTCACCGGCATCGTACTGATCAAGCTGCTTCCGGAACGCCGCGGCCGTACTCGCTACGCCGCCTGGTGAGGAGTTCTGGCAGATGGGCGTCCCCCGCCCGTCTGCGCCAGCCCGCCGCTATAATGTCCTGGTGAGCATTTCTTCCGTTTCGCAGGTCGCCTCCGCCGACTTCCCTACCCGTTGGGGCAATTTCCGCATCTTCGGCTTCCAGGGCAAGTTTGCCGGACGCGAGGAAGACGCCGTGGCCCTGGTCATGGGCGACATTCATGCTTCGCCGCCGGTTGTGCGCATTCATTCCCAGTGCCTCACCGGGGATGTCTTCGGATCGCTGCGCTGCGATTGCCGCCAACAACTGGAAATGGCGCTGGCCATGATTGCCGATCGCGGCGCCGGAGTGCTGATCTACGAACAGCAGGAAGGCCGTGGCATCGGCCTCATGGCCAAGCTGAAGGCCTACGAGTTGCAGGATGCTGGTCTCGACACCGTCGAGGCCAACGAACGCCTGGGCTTTAAGGCTGACCAGCGTGAATTTGCTTTACCCGCAGAGATTCTGAAGGTGCTGAAGGTTTCCCAGGTTCGCCTGCTTTCGAATAATCCCGATAAAGTCGCGGCGCTCGAACGCGGAGGAATCACAGTTGTGGAGCGGGTTCCATGTGAAGTTTCTGCGAGTGCGCATTCCGAAGATTATTTGAAGACCAAGAAAGAGAAGATGGGCCACTTGTTCACATCGAGATAGGGAGATCAAGAATGTAGGCGCGGGCGTCCTCGCCCGTGCGAATCCGGGTAGGGCACGGCTTCAGCCGTGCCGCCACGACTCAACAGAAGGTGGGCTTTAGCCCCTGAGGTGGCGAATTCAATCGCCCAGATTAAAGTTCACGATGATGTCGACGGCTACTCCCTTGCCGTCCAGAGACGCGGGTTTGAACTTCCAATGGTCAGCAATGTGTTTCGCCGCTCGCGCACCTGCAGTTTTGTCACTTGCCTTCAAGACTTGAACATCGCAAACTCGCCCCTCTGAATTCACAAGCACCCCGAAAACGAACTGTCCCCTTACGTTCTCCGGCATCTGTTCAGCTGGATAAATATCCAGCCTCGGCGGTTTCACCCCGCTCTCCCCAGCTTTGTGAACAACTTCGTCCTTCGCGACGCAAGGGCGAGCTGATTGGGGATTCATTTGGCCGCTGGCTGCAGCAATAGCCAGTGCTACGAAAGTTACAATCACAAAGCTCTTGCGGATGCACATATCCATCAATTCCCTCCCTGTGCCGCTGCCAGCACCGCCCGTTTGGTAAACACCCGAATCATTTCCCGGCGATACTCGGGCGTCAGGGCGGACGTAGTCAGAGGCCTCGCGGTCTTCGCCGCCAAGACGCCTACGGCGTCAGCGACAGCGTCATCCACAGCTTTTCCATTCAGAGCTTCGCTCGCGCCTTTCACCAGCAACGGCGCGGGATTAACCGCGGTGATGGCCACACGTGCGTCCGAGACATGTCCATTCGACCGCTTGATAACCACAGCTACTCCCGCCAGCGGATAATCGATCGACCCGCGGACCCGCAGCTTGCGGTACACACCACGATAGTCAGCCGCAGCCTCGGGCAAGAACACGCGGGTCAGCAATTCGTCCGTCTGCAGCTTGCGGTAGTCGTCGCCGAGGCCCGTGTAAAACGCATGCAGCGGAATGCGCCGCGCGCCCCTCGGGCTGACGATTTCCACTTCAGCATTAAGACATAGCAGTGCGGCCGGAGTGTCCCCAGAAAACGCTGCCCAACACTTGGTTCCACCGGGCGCCACGTGGCACAAGTCGCCGTCTTTCTTGATGCAAAAGCCGCATCCCTTGCGCCAGGTGAGCGACTGGTTATACCAGAGGCAGCGCGTGTCGAGGCAAATGTTCCCACCGATCGTTCCCATATTGCGCAATACCGGCGATGCAACCGTAGCCGCGGCTTCGCTCAGTGCCGAATAGCGGCGTCGCAGGAGATCCGAGTGTTCGATTGCCGTAAGCGAAGTCAGGGCGCCAATTTCCACGCCACTTCCCTGCCGCTCCCGGATTCCGTTGATCTCGGCAACGTGGCGAAGGTCGAGCACAAATTCCGGCTCGAACAATTTCTGCCGCATCGAAGGAATGAGATCGGTGCCTCCGGCAACGATGCGCAGTCGGGCCGACGAGGCATTCGCGTGCTTAGCGAGAAATCCAATTGCCTCATCCAGCGACCGCGGTCGCAACAACTTGAAGTCAGGCAGACTCAATCGTCGCCCCCCGCCGGGGCGGCCGCTTCCCTGCGCGACGGATCCAGTGGATGCCTCTGCGGGCCTTTACCACGGAACCACAGCGATCCGCCGTGCTCCCGGAATGTCTTGGGCGACGTAGGATCGACACCTTCGGTCAAATTAATGTACTTGGCGTTCTTCTTGGCGCGCAACCCAGCTAGCACGCGATCCGGTGTGAAGGGACACTCGTGCAAGCGCACGCCAACGGCATCGTAAATTGCGTTCGAAATCGCGGGAATGGTCGCAGCCAGCGAGCCTTCGCTGCATTCCTTCGCGCCGTAGGGACCCTCAGGATCAATGCTCTCGACGATGATCGCTTCCACTTCCGGCGATTCTACCGATGACGGGCTGCGATATTCGAGCAAACCAGGATTCATCAGCATGCCGTCTTTCCAGGCCATCTCTTCAGTGAGCGCCTGGCCCACCCCCATCCACACCGAGCCGATGATCTGCCCTTCGACCGAGACGGGATTCAAAGCGCGGCCACAGTCGTGCGACGCCCAGACTTTGTGGACAGTCACCTCGCCGGTCTCCTCGTCCACTGAAACTTCGGCAACCTGGGCCGAGTAGGAATAGGCCGGCGATGGCCCGACGCCAGCTCCTTTGTGCTTGCCGCCGCGAGCGTCCGCAGGAGGCGCATAAGAACCAGTTCCACTCAGCGCTCCATGGAAATCAATGGCCGCGACCACCGCTTCTTCAAAAGAAAGCTGGTCCTTGGGGCCTTCATCTTTGCGCTTCTGTTGCAGAGACCCACGCAGTATCTGGCCCTCAACCCGGCCTGAGACCGACGCCTCGGACTGTGTGGCGCGGACACTCTTGTCCGCGAAATCTTTCCTGCGAACCAGGTCGTTCCTGAAAACCAACTCCTCCGCCGCACAATTCATCTTCCGCCCAGCGGCCAGGGCAATCTGCTTCTTCACATCCTGTGCAGCCCGCAGAGTGGCATTGCCATTCATAAAAGTCACGCGGCTGGAATACGACCCAATGTCAATCGGGGTCAGATCAGTATCGGCTGCGATCACCCGAACCCTCGCGATCGTGCAGCCCAGAGTCTCCGCCGTGATCTGCGCCACCATGGTGTCTGATCCCTGGCCGATGTCGGACGCCCCGGTATAAACCACCACCCCACCGTCGCGATCAATCTTGATGTTCACGGTGGAATGCGGCATGTCTGAGCGGATAATGGAATTAGCGGCGCCGCTCACGTAATGACTGCACGCCACCCCCAAGCCGCGGCCTTTCGGCATTTTCCCCTTGCGCTGCTTCCAGCCCGAGCGCTCGACCACTTTCTCAATACACTCCGGCAGCCCGTAGCTTTGCACGCGCAGGCCATTCACCGTGACGCATGGCGGCTTGAGCAGATTGTGTTGACGGATCTCCGCAGGATCCATGCCGATGGCAGCGGCCAGTTCGTCCAGTTGCGTCTCGAATGCGAAGCGGACGTTTACCGTTCCATGTCCACGCATGGCGCCGCACACGGGCTTATTGGTGAGCACACGATAACCGTCGTACTGAATATTGGGAATATCGTAGAGCGCGCCCAGCAAGGCACCCGAGTACAGAATAGTCACCACGCCGTACGAGCAGTAGGCGCCGCCGTCCTGTACCACGCGGGCCTTGACGGCGGTAATACTGCCATCTTTCTTGACCCCGGTCTTCATGTCAATGATGGTGCGCGGACGGCCACGATGCGCCCAGAACACTTCTTCGCGAGTGTAGGTGATCTTCACCGGCGCCTTTGCCTTGCGCGCCGCAATGGCAGCGATGATTTCGAGGGGAATCACTTCGCTCTTGCCGCCAAATCCCCCGCCCACCAGCGGCTTGATCACGCGAATCTGCGACATCTGCATTTCCAGCACCAGAGAAAGCTTGTGCTGTAGGTAATAAGGCACCTGGGTCGAAGATTGCACGATCAGCCGGCCGGGATTGCCAGTCTGCGGATCAATTTCAAACGCAGCCAGCGTGGCATGCGGTTCCATGGCGGCATGCGTAACCTCGTTGGCGATGAAGCGGGCCTCGGCAATATGGTCAGCCTCGGCAAACCCCTTCTCGGGATCGCCAAAAACGTGGTGATAATCTTTCTCGATGTTATTCGGCTTGTTGTCATGGATGAGGTTGGTCTCGGCCTTCATCGAGTCTTCAGGATCGAAGTAAGCCGGCAGGAGTTCGTATTCCACGTCAATCAGTTCGAGCGCCCTTTCAGCGGTGAACTCGTCGACCGCAGCCACACAGGCCACGTTGTCGCCTACGTAGCGCACTTTGTCGAGCGCCAGCGCGTACTCATCATGGCCGACGGGAAGAATGCCATAGGGATTAGGAGCATCGCTGCCAACGACAACCGTGACCACGCCGTCAAGTTTCTCAGCCTGGCTGGTGTCGATCCGCTTGATACGCGCATGCGGATATGGCGAATGTAGAATCTTGCCGACCAGCATGCCGGGCGCACTGAGGTCATCGGTGTACTTGCCCGAGCCAGTGGTCTTCCCCGCCGCATCAACCATGGCGATGGATTTGCCGATGATGGAAAAATCAGTCATAAATTCGCCGTTGGTCGTTGGTCGTTAGCGAAGCATTCGGGATCATCTTGCCGTCGCTATTCCCTTTTGCTCCGCCTCGATCGCCGCCTTGATTGCCTGATACATCTGGCTGTAACCGGTGCAGCGGCACAAATTGCTGCTCAGACCGCTGCGAATCTCCGCTTCCGTCGGATTGGGGTTCTGCGCCAGCAGATGCCTCACGGTCATCATGAAGCCCGGTGTGCAATAGCCACACTGCGACCCGCCCCAGTCGCCGTAGGCTTTCTGAATCGCCGCCAGGCTGCCATGTTCGCTCACGCCTTCGACGGTAGTGATCTCCTGGCCTTCACAGCTCGCCGCCAGCATGGTGCAAGAAAGCATAGGGATTCCATCCACCTGCACCGTGCACGCCCCGCACGAAGAATCATCGCAGCCGCGTTTGGAGCCGGTGAGATCAAGGTCCTGGCGCAGCGCATCGAGCAGCAGCTTGCTGGGCTCGATGGCGATCTCGTACGAACGGCCGTTGACCCGCAGTTCGATCAGTTCTTTTTTCATCTTTAGCAATCAGCCGTCAGCACTCAGCATTCAGCCGCGCACTAGCCCATACAGGGCTGAATGCTGAGGGCTGAGTGCTGACTGCTCAATATCCAAAATCCGCCTGCGCCGCGTACGCATGCTGCTTCACGCCCAGATCGTCCACGCGGCAGGCGCCCAACTGATTCATGTACGCCCGGCGATCGGCCACGCCATACACCCAGCGCGCCAGCCAGGCTTCCGTGTCCGGCTTCGTCTTGGTTTGTTCGTGATACTGGCGGAAGAAGGCGTCGTCGCGTTTGTAATATCCCTGCACCGGTGAAGGATGCGCTCCATACGGGCACTCCACAAC
>JBKQLO010000163.1:0-18985 GCA_052147055.1 Terriglobales bacterium | reverse complement strand
TCGAAGAACGGGTTGCCGTAGGAGCGGCCAAAGATACGCTCGAAGTCCGCGTATGCCTCCTTGATCACGGTGTAAGAACGCTCCATGGCGGCATAGTTCTGGCGGCGAATTTCCATCACCCAGTCTTCGTTGCCCTGGGGGGCCACGGTGATGGGGTTATCGGGGTGGAGCAATAGATCACCGCGGTTGTAAGGCGGCAGGAACTCATTCACTTTCTCTTGCAAGGGGATTTTCACCAGGGCCTGCGAGTGGGTCAAGAATGCGCCATCGCAACTGATCGCGCAGGGCAGGAAGACGCGCCTGTCCTCTGCCACTCGATAAGCGATCAGAGCCGTGTCCAGCGCCTCCTGGGCATTGTCCACCCAAACCAATTGCCAGCCCAGATCGCGGACCGTCAGCGCGTCGTTGTGCTCGACGCCGAACGCGCCCGGATCATCCAACGCCCGGTTCCCTACCATGGCGATCATGGGAATGCGCAGCGCGGGAGTAACGGTCAGCGCTTCCATGGCATACATCCAGCCGACGCCGCTGGAACCGCAAAACACACGCGCGCCGCAGGCGGAAGCGTGCTTCACGATTTCAAACTGCGAGTGTTCGCCCTCGGCGACGATAAATTCGCAGTCCATTTCGCCGTTGGCCACCAGCTTGCAAACATATTGCATGACGGTGTCGTAGGGGCGGATGGGGTAGGCGGTGATTACGTCGACGTCCGCCAGCTTGCAAGCCACTGCGATGGCTTCGCTGCCGGTGATTAGGGCTGTTTCCTCGGTCTTACGCTGATCCTCAATTACGGTTGCCACTGCCATGACGGACTCTCCTCATGAACGATGCTATTTTTGCTGAGCAATCTCCAGCATCTCCGGAATCTGTTCCTCATACTGTCCACGATAGCGGAACCCGTGCGACCGTTCCGGGTGCGATTTAATTTTGCCTTCCAGCCAGGTCTTATAACCCTCTTTGTCCTTCCGCCAGTCTTCCCATTGACTGCTGTTGTCACTGAATTCCGTCTCGTTGACCATGGTGACGCATTCCTTGACTGGGCAGACTGCCTCGCACACCCCGCACCCGCAGCAGGCTTCCATATTCGCGTCGTACAAACCTTCCGGAGTTACATCGAAGCAGGAGTCTGGGCACTGTAACCAGCACAGTGTGCATTTGATACAGGTATCGAAATTCACCACCGGCCTCATGGTTCGAGTGCTGAATTTCTTGAAAGTGGGATTGCGATCAGGCTGAAATCCACCGTGCGCATGAGACACCGGATCATCCATCTTGTGTCCGGCGGGAATGCTGCGTATGGCAATGCCCTCGCCCATTTCATGCCACTTCGGCAGATCAAACTTGTACGGCACTTCAGGATTGCCCTGGTTGGGCTGCACCGTGATGCTGGTGGTGCGCTCGTAGGACTTGGCCGCGGACGTGGCTTTAAGTTCATCCTTCCACTCGTCGACAATCGCTTTTTGGACTGACTTCAGGCTGAACAGATCAGGCAGAATCTTGGCAATCGCGCCCAGGATGCGCACGTCGGTGTGATCGTCCTTGTACACCCACAGGCCGGAAAAGCTGACCGTACCCTTAAGAATCGACAATTGGTAAGGGCTTTCCTTGCGGTGAGCCATGGCGATGATGGCTTCGGGGCCTTCGCGGGAGGTCACAATCAGAGTGCCTCCGGGTTTCAGCAACCGGTTGACCGGTTGTAGCCCGTACCATGCCCACGACTCCACGCCCTTACACAGAGTGTCATCGACGCAAATGGTGACATCGACGTCTTTAGGCTCGTACTTAGCCATTCCTTCTTGCAGGGTCAGTTCGTCGGTGGCCACAATCGCGAAATTCTTCGCGGGAATGCCGTTGCGTTCAGGACTGTCGCCGTAGCGGCCAAAAGAAATACCCATCTTGCCTTCGTGATGAGCGGCCAACACGATGGCACGACTCATTCTGGAGGCCAGAGTTTTTTGAAAAATTCCCCGATAAATGATTTCGATCGCGAATAGCCGGCCCATAACGAAAATCCTCCGTTGGTTAAAACTTGTTGAGTACGATTTCTTCCACGTCTTCAATGTGCCGCCGCATCGCCGCCTTGGCGGCTTCCGCATCGTGCCGTTTGATGGCAGTCAGGATCCGCCGGTGGCCGGCAAGGGATTTCTCCGCGCGCCCCGCCACCTGCAAAGACCGCTCCCGGGTGTCGCGCAGCAGGTCCATGAGAATATCGAGCACCTTCAGCACTACCGTGTTACCGCAAGCCAAGGCAATGCCATAGTGGAATTCGGAATCCTCGGCGATGGTGGCGTCCCCATCAGACATCTTCTCTGCGTGCCGTTGCAGAATCTCTTCCATCTCTGAAATTTCTTCGGGAGAAGCGTGGGTGGCCGCGCGCGCCGCCAAAGGCGGTTCGATCATCTTGCGAAAGTCCAGAAGCTCGGTGACCAGTTCCTGCTGGTGCTTCAGGGCATTCGCAAAGGGATTGACCAAGGTCTCGGCGGATAGTTCGCGAACAATGGTCCCTGCGCCCTGGCGCGGTTCAACCAAGCCCACCAGTTCCAGGCTTCGAATTGCATCGCGTATGGAACTGCGGCTCACTCCCAGCATTTCAGCGAGTTCGCGTTCCGAAGGAAGTTTGTCGCCGGGCTGGAGTTTTTTCAGGATCAGACGTTCCAACTGCTTGGCGACTTCTTCGTAGACTTTGTTCCTGCGGACAACCTCGAAGTCGGACTTGATGGTTGGGGGCAAATCTCAAGCTCCAAGTGGTCTGCTAACTGGACCAGCAGAGTATAACCCCGTTGTCAAGCCCCTAACAAAATATTTTTTCAGTGGGATAGAAAAAACTTATAACGGCTCAACCTCACTTCGTGTCCTGTGCTCACTTGTTGGATGAACTGCGATATTGCGCCAGTAGCTTGGTGCAGTTGTACACGGTTCGCGTGCAAGTCATGGGTAATCCCAGGCGCTCGCCCAGTTCCACGACCGCGCCCACCAGGGCTTCCAGTTCCATGGGCCGGCCGGCTTCAAGATCTTGCAGCATTGAGGTCTTGTGCTCGCCAACTTTTTCCGCCCCCGCCATCCGCTGATCGATGGAAACCGGCAACTCCATCCCCAATTTGTGGGAAACGGCCTGTACTTCCTGCATGATATTTCGGATCACCGTCGAAACTCCCGGATCGCGCACCATCTGAGCCAGGGTGGCGCCGGTCAGGGCGCTCACCGGATTGAGAGACGCATTGCCCAGAATCTTCACCCAAATCTCCTGCCGGATGTGAGTGGTGACCGGGCAGCGCAAGCCGGAGGCGACCAGCGCTTCCGCGATGCGACGGCAGCGATCGGAACGAGCACCGTCCGGTTCACCAAGAGAAATGCGGCTGCCTTCGATATGTTGAATGACACCGGGCGCCGTAATCTCAGTGGAAAAATAGACGATCGACCCAATCACGCGGCGGGCTTCAATCGCGGCAGCAATGGCACCGCCGGGATCGATGCGTTCGAGGTGTGTTCCTTCCCACTCGCCGCCAAACCCCTGGAAGTACCACCACGGAATCCCATTCTGCGTACTGACAACTGTGGTGTCCGGTCCCAGCACTGCCTTCAACTTTGGCGCAAGTTGCGGCAGGCTGTGTGCCTTTACTCCCAGAAAAACGACGTCTACCGGTCCTACATCTTCAAGCGCGCCGATAATCCTGGGTCGAGCTTCGAAATCTCCCGCCGCGCTCTTCACCTGCACGCCGTGTGCTTGCATGGCCCGTAGATGTGGCCCCCGGGCAAACAGCGTGACATCGAACCTGGCCCGTGCCATACACGCGCCGATATAAGCTCCGATTGCCCCAGCTCCAGCGATCAAAAATTTCATCGCTGGTCATCCAAGAGGGCGGCGGCGACTGCGCGCCGGCGAATCTTGCCTGTAGCCGTGGTCGGGATACTCTTGACTAGATAGATTTTCTTTGGGCATTTGTATTCTGCCAATATTTCGCGGCAGTGCTTCAAGAGCGCCACCTCCGTGGCGCCATGGGGCTCGTGCAAGACCACGGCCGCAGCCACTTCCTCACCCAGAATGGGATGCGCGCAGCCAAAGGTGACTGCCGCCGCGACTGCGGGATGCCGCAGCAAAGCCTCGTCGACTTCGTGAGGCGCAATGTTCTCGCCGCCGCGGATGATGATGTCTTTGATTCGCCCGGTCAAATGTAAGTAGCAGTCTGCGTCCAGCAATCCTTCGTCGCCGGTGCGAAACCATCCGTTCACGAAAGCCTTGGCGTTGGCTTCGGGATTGTTTTCATATCCGCGAAACACGCTGGCTCCCTGTATGACGACTTCGCCGCGCTGGCCGGTTCCGAGGTGATTGCCTTCCCTGTCCATCACGCTCATGCGAATCCCCGTACCCACGCCGACTGAACCTGCTTTGCGGTGCCGCGGAGGCAGGGGGTTCGAGGTCATCTGGTGAGCCGCCTCAGTCATTCCGTAGGCTTCGACGAAGGGCACGCCAAACAGCGACTCGATCTTGTGAATCAGTTCTGCCGACAACGGCGCGCTGCAGGAACGGATGAAGCGCAGAGAAGCAGCTTCTGCGGGCTTGTGGTGGGTACGAGCCAACAGAAGCTGATGCATCGTGGGCACCCCCGAATACCAGGTCACGTGATGCTCTCGTACCGTCCGCCAGAATGAGAGCGCGTTGAACTTGCTGGGAACAACTAACGTGCCGCCGGAAAGCAACGTCGCCATGGTGGAACCAATCAATCCATGGATGTGGAACAGCGGCATGACGCAAAGCGAAACGTCATCCTCAGAAAGCGCATAGGTGTTCGCGATATTTGCCGAGGACACCGCCAGGTTGAAATGCCGCAGGGGCACGCGCTTGGGGCGTCCTGTGCTTCCGCTGGTGTGCAGGACCAAGGCAATGTCGTCGGCGGTCGGCTCCGTTGCTGAAGCTCCGGTGGGAGCATCCACGAGGCGAACATTGCCTTGCGGGCTCATTTCCACCGGCAAGACCGGAATCTTGCGGTCGAGGGCGGCGTTGCGAGCGAATTCCGCGCCCACCGGCGGGCAAAGCAAGACGCGAGCATCGGTATCCCCGAGGAAAAAAAGAAACTCCTCATAGGGGTACGCCGGGTTCAAAGGGGCCGCAGTTCCGGCGATGGACGCGGCGAGAAAACTCACAATCGCAGGCAACCCATTCGGCAATACCATCGCCACACGATCGCCGCGGCGAATGCCGGCAGAAGCTAATGCGTCCGCCATAGCCAGGACCTGCTGGCGGAGCGAATCGTAAGTGACAGAGATTCCATGTTCAGGAGCGATAACCGCAGTATGACTGTCAGCAAAATGCAAAACGTCAAGAAGTGTGTGTACCGACTTCAGTGTCATTCGTTGTTGCCTCTACCCCGGGTTCCTGGATGATTGAGCGATTCTGTCAGCTATTCGCGAAACGAAGGGAGTACATCGCGTACGCTCCAGCCCTGCCGTCGCGGGAGATCCATGGGTCTAAATGGAATGGCCCTCTGCGCTCAGGGCTTTCTTGAACTCCCGCAGAAAAAACTGCACGTTATCTTCGGTGGCCAAAGGTCCCATAACACCAACCCGGAAGACTTTGCCCGCGAGCGGGCCGAAACCGCCGGCGATTTCAATGCCTTGCTCGTCCAAAAGCCGCCCGCGCACTCTGGCGTCGTCCACCCCTGGGGGAACGGACACAGTGTTTAGCGTCGGAATCCGATGCCCCGCGGCAACGTGCATACGCAGCCCCATGGCCTCCATGCCCTTGACAAAAGACTGATGGCAACGGCGATGCCGCTCCCAGCGGTTCTCAATTCCTTCCTCCGCGATGACCAGCAAAGCCTCGCGCAGCGCATAAAACATGGAAATCGGCGCGGTGTGATGATAACGGTGTGACACGGTGGAGTAGTCGTGAATCAGTTTAAGGTCAAGATACCAACTGCGGACGGGAGAGGGTCGGGCGCGCAGCCACTCCATGGCCGGCGGCGAAATCGCCATCGGGGACAGGCCCGGTGGACAGCTCAACCCTTTTTGCGTGCAACTGTAAGCCACGTCGATGCCAGTCCGGTCGAACTCCACTGGCAGTCCCCCGAGCGAGGTTACGCAGTCCGCAATGACCAGGGCGCCGATCTCGTGAGCGGCGGCACAAATTGCCTGGCCCGGCTGTAACGCACCGGTCGATGTCTCGGCATGAACATAAGCCACAACCGCGGGCTTTTCGCGACGGATGAACTCTACGGCTTCATCGTCTGCGAAGGTCTCGCCCCAAGGCTTTTCAAAACGGACGACCTGAGCGCTGTGGCGTTTCGCCATTTCCGTGATGCGATCGGAGAAATAGCCGTTAGCAAACACCGCGAACTTTGCTGCGGGTTCCACGAAGTTGGCAACGGCAGCCTCCATGCCCGCGCTACCCGTGCCAGAAATCACCATCGTGGCACCGTCGTGCGCACTGAAAGCCATTTTTAACAATTGTTGTATGTCTCCCATCACCTGGATGAAGTATGCGTCTAGGTGCCCCACGATCGGTTTCGAGAGAGCCTGATAGACGCGCGGATCAACCATGGTGGGCCCCGGTCCGAACAAGTAACGGCGAGGTGGCTGCAAGGGAGGAAACAAGTTCAGTGCGGGAACCTCGTGTTCGATGGCACTCATAACCCCTCGTTTCTAGACCAACGGTACAGTTAGATAGTACGGTACGGAACGGATAATCTCCACACTCCCGAAGGCGTGTTCATGAAGAAGTGATCTAGGCCAGCTGCATTGGTCGAACCCAGATCGGATTCGGCCTGAGAGACGACGAGTGTGTGCCCCAAATCCTGCCGGACTTCGACGTCCCATCTACAATCGAAAAAAGTTTTCTTGACAGATTGCATTTTGATATGGTAAACCGCCGCACTGGTCCGCTTTTCATACCGGACAGCAATCATTCGCAATTCTAGACATCTTTCGGTTGGTGGTCCGAACGAAGAAGGCAGCGTGTGGTCTGCGTCTCCGCATGCCTTGAAGACGGGCCCGTTTTGCAAATCATCATCGGAGAGGACACCATGCGCTGGCTGACAACCTACATCGTTTTGCTGATGTTCTTCGCAACCTCACAGTCGCTGGCTCAAACTCAGGGACCTGCCGACAAAACCGGGGCATCGGCATCGGCGGGCGCCAGCAAAGAGGAGGTTAACGAGTTGCGCAGTGAGCTTGCCGCACAGCGCAAGACGATTGAGGAACTGAAGGCGATCGTGCAGAAGCTGGCCGAAGGCAAGGCTCCGGCATCTGCCGCGGACTCCGCGCATGTGGAGCCCACCGCAGCGACCTCCAGCGGGGCGGCGCCGACCTCGGGCAGAGACGGGGCCCATCTGGTGAACACGGTCCTGGTGCAGCCTGGGCTCGAAGCCGCGATGATCGATCAAGCACAACCGGTCGCAGCGCCCAAGAAGGATGCGCCGCTCACGGCGGGATGGAACGGCGAACACTTCTTCATCAGGAGCCCGGATGGACAGTTCAGCATCAGCCCTTACGGTTACGTGGACACCGACTACCGCGCCTACAAGGGCGACGGAGCGCCGGCGGACACATTTCTGGTGCGTCGCGCGCGCTTCGGCTTCCAGGGCAACTACGGTTCCCACTTTGACTTTGCACTACTGACCGATGCTAACTCCACCACGGGAGCGATTGTCCGTGACGTTTACCTCAACGTGAGGATCAGGCCCGAATTCCAATTCCAGGCCGGCCAGTTTAAGGAGCCCTTCGCCCAGGAAACCGGAATCGGCGCCACCAACCTGGACTTCGTTGAACGCGGGCTGCAGTCACTGCTATACCCCTGCTCAGGAACCGCTTACCGCTGTCCTGGCCTCACACTTCACGGGGACATTGACGGTGGCGTGATGCAGTGGTGGGCCGGGGCATTCAACGGCCGGAACGGGGTCGCAGCAAACGTCACCAACGAACCGGAGTTTGTCGGCCGGGTGCGCTTTTATCCCTGGCGCAAGACCAAGAGCGATTGGTTGAAGCAGTTGGCCTTTGGCGGCTCGATCTCGCATAGTCGCTCCCGAGGCCTGTCCGGCGACCTGAGCTTTAGCGGAACTCTGCCTGATGCCGCATACACGTTCTTCCCGCAACTGAGGATCAACGGCCCGATCGAGCGCTACGAGGGTGAATTCACTTATATCAAGGGGCCTTTTGCGGCGCGCGCTGAATACGTGCAGATGCAAGAACAGCGGGACAGTGTGGGTTCTGAGCAACCCGGCGGTCTTGGGTTTCTGACTCTTCCCGGTATCGGGGCGAAGGCTTGGAATATTGGCACGACTTACCTGCTTACGGGCGAAAAGCGGCCTGAGAACGGAACTCCCCGAGTGAGGCACCCGCTGTTTGGACCCGATACTCCCGGTGGAACCGGACGCGGGTGGGGAGCTTGGGAACTGGGCCTCCGGTATTCCGGCGTTCAGGCCAATGCACCCGCCGCGAACTTCTTGGGCTTTTATACGCCGGGCTTCGTCCCGCAGTACGACTATCACACCGACCAGTTCACGTTCGGCGTGAACTGGTACCTGAATTACTGGGTGAAATACCAGTTCAACGTCAACCTCGACCGGCTGGAACAGCCCAGCACCACCGGGCAGTTGCCGCAGACTTTCACGGTGCTGATGCAGGAATTGCAGTTCCGGTTCTAGAAATGGGCTTGATCGTGAACCGGGAGATGTCGCGGTCAGATTTGTTAAACACCGGGCTGGCAGCAGCCCTGGTTCAAAAAGGGAAATTGTTAGGAGGAGATTCGATGAGATCCAGGATTCTACTGACTATTCTTCTCACCGCGTTGTTTGTGATCGCGACCGGCTGCGGCAGCGTGGCGGGTTGTCCCGTGTGCGGTACGACGAAGGCCGACGGTTACGCCGACATCGTTAACATCACGGTGCCGGAGCACAATCCAACCGGCGAACCCGGCGGACCGTTCAACTCCTTCGACATTACCTGGGTCAACACGCCCACGCATCTTGGCTATACTTCGGATCGAATCGGATTGGCGGTGGTGGTATTCGACACCGTCAACAACCTTGCGGTAAATGCGATTCAAGGAAGTAACGCTGTGACTGGGGCGGGAAACCAGGCCAGTCCCTGCGCGAAGGATGCGGCCGGCAACGACATTATTCCGCCCATCGTGGATGTCTTTGGCAATTTCACGCGTTATGGATGTAGAACCGATATGTCCACGGCGACTCCGCCTGGGCCCACCTTCCATCTGATCTCGGGCTTTGGCGCCAACCATCACTTCGGAGGATTTCCGGGCGCCCAATGCTGCGCCTCGCGCGCCAACGGCGTGAATCCAATGTCCGGACCCGACGGTGAAGAGGTGACGCCAGATGGCAAAACTCTTTTTACCAGTAACGGCAGTTCCCATGTAGACGTTTTCGATCTGACGACGATGGACCTGACTCAGAATCCGCCCACTCCACCGACGCTGTGGGCGACGATCCCGACGGGCGTGGGTGCCGACTACGACGGGCCCCAGGGCATATCGTTCTGCATTGCCTCCTGGAACGGCGAAGCCGGTTCTGCCGCCGATTGCGGAGATGACCGCGCCGACGAAATGGCGTACGACCCAGTTCATCAGGTTCTGGCAGTCATCAATGGCGATCCGGGATTGCCGTTTGTGACATTCATTGACATGTCGACTATTGTCGCCCGAACCGGACACTGCCTACCCATTGACTCGACGCTGGCCTATGGGCCGTACCCGGTTGGGTACAGCGCCGCCAGCTACCCCCTCCAAGGGAGCGGCACCGGACTCCCCCAACCATCTCCCACTTTAGACCCAGGAAATGCGGGAAGTTCGTTCAATCCGCCCAGTTGTATTATCGGGCAGATCTACTACGACGGTGCGGGAGGATTGAACTCTGGAGGATCAGGAGCTACATTCGGACTTAACCCAAATGTTCCGGTAGACACGATTATTGCCGCAGCGGGCGCTCCCGGCGGGACCGTTTTCCCCTGCCCGGATCCCTCCAGTCCGCACGTTTTCAGCGGCGTCTCCGGAGGGCCTGCCAACGCGGTTGCCGCAGTCGGCCTCCCCGGTCTAGGCGGCATCACGCCTAACGGTACGACTTACAACATCCCATGCCATCACGGGCCGATTCTTGACCAGACCTTGGGCACATTCTGTGACCAGGCCGCTCCAGGCGGCAATTGCGGTGGCGCCATCGCGCCGGCAGGATTGGGCGGGATGGTCTGGAATCCCAACACCGGCTTTTTGCTCCAGTCCAATGAAAATGCCATCGGGATTACGAACATCGGCACCATCGACGTGATTAACCCCCGGCTTGGGAACCCGAATGGGCCAATTGTCGTCAACAGTTTTGTGATGCCAAATTGCATGCCCACCAGCCTGACTCAAGGCCCCGGGAACAACTTCCTGGTTGGTTGCGCTGACCATGACGGCGAAGCGTTCCCGCCGAATGAGTATGTAATTGACGGCACCTCGGGCAAGATCCTGGCAGAGATCACGAATGTCGGCGGGGTGGATGAAGTTTGGTACAACCCCGGCGACAACAAGTACTACTTGGCGGCGAGAGATATGCCCAACGGCCCAGTCATGGGTGTCATCGACGCTGCCACAAACACCTGGCTGCAAAACGTTACCACCAACTCGAACTCCCACAGCATCGCGGTTGATTCCAGCAACAACCACGCGTTCGTCCCGTTGCAGGCTGGCGGAATATGTACATCGCAGAGCAGTAATGGCTGTATCGGCGTGTTTGCTCAACAGTGAGGAAAGTCACACGACTGATTGCGGAAGCCCGGATCGACGGCGTGGTCATCCGGGCTTTGCGATCAATAACGAATCCAAACCGGGGCGTTTTGGAGTGGTATAGTTGGGCTGTAGGCTGAAGCAGGTGAAGTGATATGGAGACCTTGCGCAGAGCGTTCGTTCCGGTTGTTGCCGTAACTCTGATTTCGTTGCTGGCCGCTCTTGCGCCGGCAAAAGACGCGCCCCCCAATAAACCGACGGATGTGCCGGCCACGGTCATTGCCCATCTACCCCTTCCCCAAGCGACGGGAAATCAGATGTTATTGCAGAGGGAAAACGGGAAGAATTATCTCTACGTGCAGCAGGCTTCCAAGCAGGGCTTCATGATTGTGGACGTCAGCAAGCCTGAGAAGCCGAACCTGCTGAAACGAACCGCAGATTCGAATCAGGCCACCGCCGGAAACCTGGAAATGGTCAGCCCAGATGTAGCCATCGCTGAGTCACCAGACAAAACCCCCACCACGCTCAGCAGCAGCAATCATCCCACGGAGACGGTGCGCGTTCTGGATCTAGCGGATCCACGCAATCCGAAAACCCTGCAAGAATTCACCGGGGTCACCAGTCTTCTCCCCGATGGCGGGCACGGTTTGATTTATCTCACCAACAACGAAGGCTTGTGGATTCTCCGCTACAACCGGCCGACGCTGCTGGAACCAGCCAAGAAGAAGCCGTCATGCGACTCCAATGCGGAAATCATGGCCATGCCGCCAGACTGTGACTGACCTTCTGCTCACGTCCTCTGGCAAAATGAATCTCAATTCGCGGAGCACTTCTTTTGGATTGTTTTGATCGCTGTGACCCTGATCGTTACCGGGCTGGCGGAGCCTGAACGAGCCAAAAAGTCGGAACTGGTGCTCATGGAAGGCGATTCCACGCCGGTTACTTCAATTTCCTGACCGAGGTACGGCCCCAGTCTTAATTTACGGGACCGCTCCAATTCGTAGCTGTTGCCCTGCTCGGGCTGCGTCAAGATGTAATCGGTGTTTGACCTGCCAAGACAACCTCTAACTGTGACCTCGTCCTTAGCTTTCTTGGAACGGCCCTGATTGGCGTTCGTTGGGTTGGCATCGGTTGCTTGCGCGGCGGCTGAGATGCTCAAATAAAGCACAGCCAACACAACTGTAACTCTTCCCATATTCACACCCCCACACTAGGCCCAGTATACTAGCTTGGATGCCGCGGTTGCTCAGAGAGGCGCACCAACCAAGGCTTACTTAACGTGGGTTTCCTGATAGTGCAGCTCTTTCCACTCTCCTCCGCGTTTGACCCACAGCTCTGTGATATAAACCCGTGAATAACGCACCACCGATTTTGGCGGAAATTGCATGGTAACTTCATAGATCACGAAGGTAGCGTCTGGCCCCAGCGGAATCAGTTTGTAGCCCCACAGCGTGTAGTTGAAAACATTTGTCTCCGCCATTTCGTTAACGGCCTGAAGCTTGTTCCTTTCGCCCTTGCCATCGACTTCCACGCCCTCATAGTCATCGGCGAGCAGCGCCCCGTAAGCCTTCTTGTCCTTGTTCTTCAGGGCATCCCATTCAGTTTTGATCTTGGACTGGAAGAAGTCCTTCAACCCTGCATCGGTGGCGGCGGAAGCTTTGCGCGCATCGTCCGTTACAGGTTTTGCGGTTGACGATTGGGCCACGGCATAAGAAGCCAGCCAAACAACACCAGCGTAGATGAATCGGGTTCGCATGTCTTCCTCACCAACCAAACCCGGCGAATCTTACCGGGTCCGGTGAAAACCAAGATACTACCGCAAAGTCTTGACCTTCTTTCTCGCGGCTGCGAGCAACGGCGCCGGCAGTTCAGAATAACCTTCCTGGGCTGCAAACTGCTGGCCCTCCGAGTACATCCAATCCAAAAGATTGCTCAATGCGGCGGCACGAGCGGAGTCAGAGGATTTGGTTCGCAGGTAAATCCAGGTGAAACTGGTAATGGGAAAGGTATCAGCTCCGGGTGCGTTGGTCAGCGAGGCGGACAAGTTATTCCACCGCGGCGACTCTGCCGCCTTGCACGCCGCAACCATACTCTCAGCGGAAGCCGTAACAAACTTACCGGCGGGATTCAGCACCGCAACTTGGGGAATATTACCTTTCACTGCGTACTGATACTCTACGAAACCGATGGAGCCGGGGCCGTTTTTCACTTTGTCTGCCATATCGGAACTGCGTTCCGCCGGTTCGCCAACCGGCCATTTGGGCGAAGGAGTGACTCCAACCTGGGCGCGGAACTTGGAACTTACCTTGGAAAGAAAGTCCGTGAGGACATAGTTGGATCCCTTGCCTGCGGGGCGGTTGACCACTTGGATCGGAAGATTTGGCAAATTGATTTCTGGATTGAGCTTCACAATCTGGGGCGCATTCCAGGTCTTCACATCGCCGAGGAAAATCTCCGCCAACACCTCTCCGGAAAGGCGAAGCTCATGGTGGACATCGGGTAGGTTGTAGATGGGAACGATCCCGATGAGCACGACCGGCAGTTCGATCAAACCGCTCTCCTTTCGCTCTTTCTCCGTAAGTTGCACTTCGCCGGCGCCAAAATCGCCCGCGCCATGCGAAATCTGCTTAATCCCTTCGCTGGTGCCGGACGGAAGGTATCGCATCTGAAGGTTGGGGTTGCGCTTGTCGTACTCCTGTGCCCAGCGATTGTAGAGAGGCGCCGGGACGGTCGATCCGGAACCCACGAGGACAACCGCGGTCTGGGCCTTGGCAAGGGCGCCGCACAGTCCGAGAACCAAAACCGACACTAGCCACAAATTCGAAACTGAACGGCGGGAGTGTGGCTGCGGAATGCTAGGCGCCGAAAGTCTTTCCGTTGCTTTCATAAGGTTCCTCCGTTCCAGACTGCATCACGTCACACGAATTCATCTTGTCTACCGGGGAGCATTGAATCTCGTCAACGGTTGCAGGGTACCATCGTTTTGAGTGAAATCAACGGTTACAGAGATGATCGCTGTTGTTACACTTGGAACAGCCATATCTCCAGCCAGTTTATGCCGGATATTGACGTCGAACTTTTGGCGCGCGAACTGCTGTCGGCGCATGAAACTGGGCAGATGGTTTCTGTCCCTCCCTCTTCGCGTCCCGGCTTCGATCTCAACACGGCTTACGAGGTTGAAGCCACCCTCAAGCGGTTTCGCAAAGCCGGTGGGCACAGAGCTGTCGGCCGCAAGGTTGGTTATGCCAATAAGGCCCTGTGGCGAGTGCTCAAACTTGAAACCCTGGTTTGGGCCCACATGTACGACGATACCGTGCATCAGAGCGACAATGACCGCACTACCCTGGCGCTTGCACATTCGCACTCGCTCAAAATCGAGCCCGAGATTATTTTCGGGTTGAAACAGCCCATCCTTTCTGAAGGCCTCGATGCCGCCGCCGCCCTCGAATCCACCGAATGGTTGGCGGTGGGATTCGAAATCATCGACTGTCCCTTTCCCGGCTGGCAGTTTCAGCCGAGCGATTTCGTCGCCTCGTTCGGACTCCACGCGGCACTCGTGATTGGCGAAAGGATACAAGTACAGCCCGACATGATCGCCAAGTTCGTGGACGAGTTGCCTCGGTTTCAGGTGCGAATGTCGAAGAATGGCGAGTTTGTGGAAGAAGGATCGGGCAGGAACTCGTTGCGAAGCCCCGCGTTGTGCCTGGCAGAACTCGCCGGCGCCATCCTACGCCGTTTCCCGGCACAGCCATTAAACGCTGGGGAAGTTGTGAGCTCCGGAACTCTTACTGCTGGACACCCAACCCATAGCGGTGACCTTTGGACGGTGGAGGTCACCGGGCTCCCGCTCCCATCCCTTACGCTGCAACTCAGCTAGCCGCTCTTCTGCTTGGTGCTTTCGTCACATGGAACGGTGATCTGCGTCCTTGTGCTGTTTTCGGTTCAGGGCTGAAATGGAATGGTCAGTCATCAGACCAATTCCAATGTTAGGCACTGAATCACCAGCGAGAACCGGGTTCGAGGCGATCCCCAGAAACAAGGTCTACCAGGAAGTCGCCAAGCAACTGGAGCGGCGTATTACGGAAGAGTTGAAGCCCGGCGACCGGCTGCCGCCGGAACGCGAACTGGTTCGGATGCTGGGCGTGAGCCGCAGCTCGGTGCGAGACGCCATCCGAAGCTTGGAACTCATGGGTCTGCTCGAACCACGCCAGGGTATCGGCACGGTGGTTTGCCACCCTGACGCGGCACTCGCCAACCCCCTGGCGGCCGCGCTTCTGGAGAAGCGGAAGATGGTCGCGGAACTTCTCGACGTGCGCCAGATGATTGAGCCGCCGCTGGCGGCCCGCGCCGCTCTGCACGCATCTCGCGATGAAATCGCCGATATGGAGGATGCCCTTGCACGCCAGGAAGCGAAGGTGCGCGCGGGCGAACTCGGAGTCGACGAGGACTCTGAGTTTCACTATGCGATTGCTTTGGCGTCCAACAACAGCGTGGTCTTGAAAGTGGTCGACGTGCTGATGGATTTGTTGCGCGAAACACGGGAACGCGCATTGCAGGTGGAAGGACGGCAAGAAAAGTCTCTCGCCGGTCATCACCGAATTCTTTCTGCTCTGAAGCGGGGCGACGCCAAGGCTGCTGAGGCGGCCATGCGCCGGCACCTGTCGGAGATCGAAGAGATCGTACTGAAAAAGCTTTAAGAGAATGGAGGTTGCCAAATGGGCCAGCTATTCGCAGTGGAGGTAATTTACCGGGGGGTTTTTCAAAAGACCCTAGCGAAAAACATCACGCGCGACATCGTTCTCGCCGCGCACAACCAGGGCAAATTGGGCATTTCTTTCGGGCGTTACGGAGATGCTCCGGAACGGAACGGCATTCCCGCCAAGAGTTTCGCCATCGTGGCCAACGACGAACTGACGCTCGAAGTCGGAATGGCGCAGTATGAGCCGAAACAGGTTGACCTTACTGTGGTCCTCGATGACACGCTCTGCAAGGGCGCCGAGTCGTGGGCTTGGTACGGGTTGCAGCCTGTCCACCATGCTCTCAAGCCCGGGCACACTCTGATCGTGATTTCGCTTGAGAATGCACCCGCTCTGCTCAAGTCGATCCATCGCCGGGAAGAGCCTTACAAACTGGGGATCGTCAAAGGAGTTACCAGTTTCTCCGGCATGTGGGTCTACAAAGATGACCACACGGACGTACGCATCCTCGGCGCCATCGCCAAGGCGCTGCCTGAAGTGATGAGCCTGGAGTCGGTGGAAAAATTCATCAATGAGAAGCTCAAGAACTCACTGAAGGCTACTTCAGCACGCACCGCCTTCGAGCGTTTCTCCAGCATTGAGGTGCAAGCGGGCGAGGGCAATCCCGAAGAGTTATTCAAGTTCGGAATGCCCCGCTGGGAAGACATGCGCTGTGGCGTCTCCATCAAGGGACAGCCGCAGGGCGGCGCGTTCGCCGATCCGGTGACTGGGCAAGTCGGAGGCTTCCGGCCGGTTCGCAACGAACTGTTCAAAAAGTATTCAACCCGCACGCAACGGCCGGTGGTGAATTTTTCCACCTGCACCAAGTGCACGCTGTGCTGGCTGAACTGTCCGGACGCCGCGTTCGATGTCACGATTGCAGGCACCTATGACACCAACCTTCAAGCCTGCTGCGGTTGTGGCATCTGCGAGGACATTTGCCCGGTGAAGGACTGCATCACCATGGTGAACGAGTCCGAGTTCCACGACAACAACAGCCAGTGGGCAGCGTTCGAGACCGACAAGGACGCATACCTGAAGTGGCTGGAAACCACGATCCAGAAAGCCGAGCCGATCGAAAAGCGGTCTCACGGTTTCCGTTATCGCGGTCAATATCAAGAACAGGTCCCCGAGGCCCTGGAAATCGCACGGAAAGGCTAAATGCCCCAAACGGAGCAACCTGAACACAAGGAGATTGAGATGCCGACACTGACAATGCCTGTAGAGGAAAAGAAGAAGCAAACCTTGGAACAGGAGGCACTGATTACGGGCGCTGAGGCCATTGCGATTGCCTGCAAACTGGCCAACGTGGACGTGGTCACAGCTTACCCGATCCGGCCTTATGACACGGTGATGCAGTACATCAGCCAGTTGGTAGCAGATGGCGAAATGGACTGCGAATATATCGTGGCGGAAGGCGAACACTCACAATTCGAAATCGTGAAGCATGCCTCGGTCTGCGGCGCTCGCGTATTCTGCGGTTCGAGCGGCGTGGGCTGGATGTATGCCATGGAAGCGCTCACGGTTACCCCCGCGCTGCGTATTCCGCTGGTGGCCATGGTGGGCAACCGGGCGTTGGACGATCCCGGCGCCTTCGGCGTGGAGCACAACGACGCGCTCGCGGTCCGCGACCTGGGCTGGATGTTGACCTGGGTCGACAGCGCGCAGGAAGCGCTGGACACCGCTTTGATCGCCTATCGTGTAGCGGAAGATCGCCGCATGTTCGTTCCTCTGGCGATTAGTTGCGATGGCGCGTTCCTGACTCACTCGCAAGCGCTGGTCAAGATTCCGTCGGCGGAGCAGGTGACCAAGTTCCTGCCTCGCTACAACCGCGGCGACTTGCTGCTCCACCCCGATAACGTCATCTCGGTGGCCCCGCAAGTCAACGAGGATTGGGTGATGGAGATCCGGCGCCAGAACTACGCGGTGACCGAGCGTGCCTGCGATGTCATCCGCGAAGTGTACGCCGAGTTCGAGCGCATCTTTGGACGCAAGTACGGCAATCCGTTCTTCGAAGAGTACATGACTGAAGACGCGGACGTGGTGCTGCTGGGAATGGGAACGATGTCCACTCCCGTACGAGTTGCGGTTCGCAAACTGCGCGAGGAAGGCAAGAAAGTCGGATTCGTGCGTCTGCGTTGGTTCCGGCCATTCGCCGGTCCCGAAATCGCCAAATGCCTCGAGCGTTTCAAGGCCGTCGGCGTCATCGACCGTGACTTCTCGTTCGGGTCGCCCAATTTAAGCGGTGTCGTGGCCACCGAGGTTCGCTCGGCCATGTATACCGGGGCGGCCACCAGACCTCCCGTGCTGGGCTTCATTTGCGGGCTGGGAGGACGCGAAGTGACGGTGCCGGACGTGGAGAAGATGGCGGAGAATACTCTCGAAGCCGCCCAAGGTAAAGCGCAACCCCTGACGCAATGGATTGGGCTGCGGGGATAACGCGTCCCAGGACGCGTTTCCAGAGCCGGAAAGGATGAGAACAAATGAGCACCTTCGTAGATGAGAAACCGACGCAAAACCTGGAAGCCTTCAAAGGAGTGAAGAAGGTTCCGCACGAGGAATATTACACATCCGGCCACCGCACCTGCCAGGGCTGCGAGTCTGCGCAAATCATGAAACTGATGGCGAAGGCTGCAGGTCCCAGGACCATTGTTCTGGGCAGCACTGGTTGCATGTACGTGGCGAACACCTCCTACTACGCCACGCCCTGGGGTGTGCCGTGGATGCACACCCAACTGGGCAGCTCCGGCTCGGCCGCGCTGGGAGCAGCGGCGGCATTGCGCGTGCAGATGCGCAAGGGTGCGATGAAAGACGAACCCATCAATGTCATCGCCTTTTGCGGCGATGGCGGTGGCGCGGACATGGGCCTGGGGGCGATCTCGGCCACCATGTGCCATCCCGACTACAACCTGCTGATCCTGATGTACGACAACGAGTCGTATGCCAATACCGATATCCAGATTTCCGGGACATCGCCGTACGGCGTCAACACCTCGTTCAGCACGCCAGGAAAAGTGAAGCGCATCATGAATCACCGCTGGAAAAAGAACATGGCACCGCTGATGATGGTTGGCCATCCCACGGTCAAGTATGTAGGAACCATTTCGACCTCCTACCCGCTACAGGCGATGAACAGCGTTCGCAAGGCGCTGTCTATCGGCGGACCGACCTTCATTCACTGCCTGAACCCCTGCCCCAAGGGCTGGGACTTTGATCCCGTGCTTTCGTTCGAACTGGGCGAACTGGCTGTGAACACCGGCATTTGGCCTCTCTATGAGATCGAGTGCGGCAAGCTGAGGCTCTACGGCAAGACCGAGCAGATTGCCAACGGCAGATTCAAGCGCCTGCCCGTCCGGGATTACTTGCTCAAGCAGGGAAGATTCGCGCATTTCATCGACGAAGACATCGAATACTTCCAGAGCAAGATTGACGACATGTGGAACAAATGGCTGGTGCCGGGGATCATTCCGCTCCAGAAAGAGCTCGACGCCGATATCCCGCCCGCCCGGTAAGGGGGGCGGGCTTCGCCTTTCGGGGT
>JBKQLO010000162.1:0-4645 GCA_052147055.1 Terriglobales bacterium | reverse complement strand
CATCATGGGCAGCAGGCCTCCAAAGGGAATGGTGAAAAGCGGCATCGAGAACTCTGGCCTGCTTATAACGTGAACGCTGCACCGCCGCAAGCATCAACTGAGGGACTTTTTCAACAGACACGCCTGTTCTCAACAGTTGTCCGCCGATCAAGTTGTATTCAATTGGCACCCAAAGGGCTTTGTCTTCTACTATGAACGGATGAGGCAGTTACTCGGACTGATATTCGCGCTGTTGATTGGCACATTTCCACTATTCGCCCAAACGCAGAAGCCTTCAGCGGATGCCATCCCACAGCCACGTGAAGTCACATATTGTGAACTGTCAAGAGAACCTGCTGCCCACAATCACGAACTGGTGCGATTGACGGCCTTCGTGACGCACGGATTCGAAGATTTCCATATCGCCGACCCGACGTGCCATACGCTGGGTTTTTCAGTGTGGGTTATGTATGGCGGCAAAGCCCAATCGGGTACAGCTTATTGCTGCCCGGGAGAAACGGGTGATAAAACGCGGTCTGAGCCGCTGACGGTTGAAGGTGTGCAAATCCCTCTCGTTGACGATTCGGTCTTTGGACAGTTCACGAACCTCTTGGCAAAGGAGCCGGACACAACGGCACGGGTAACCGTAGTGGGAAGATTCTTTTCTGGAGAAAAGCGAACTATAAACGGCGCAACATCATGGGGAGGAGCCGGACACATGGGCTGCTGTAGCCTCTTTGTCATCCAGCGGGTGGAATCTTTTGAGCAGCACACAAGAAATGATTTGGACTATACGTCTGAAGCGGGCTGGTATGAGAAAGAAGGCTGCAAGTACGGGCAACTCCAGTATCGGAGGCACGTTTCTCTCCAGTACATGGACGGCGTAGGGGAACAGGTCATCGCGGAGCAGAAGAAAGCAGACAGTGGGGAAGCAGCTTGGGCCTTCACTGACCCTCAACGAGTCGCTGCAGATTCGTTGAAGCCTTTTTTTCCCGGTCAGGTTCCAGTCTTGCGGAGCGTGAAGAAGACTCCCGCACGACAAGTGTTTCGTTGGAAGAACGGCAATAATCAAGTCGTCGTCGTCGTAACCCGACCTTACTGGCTTTCATTTTATGCCGCCTCGCACCCTGTAGTGTGGGTGAGCACGATGATTAAGGAAGCTGGGTGCGACTAAACGCATCGGAGTGAGGCTGATTGTTGGCGATAAATCTCGATTACACTCAAGATCCCCCATTCGGCCCGGTTCAACAACAGCAATCAGCATTCAGCACCTGGCGTTCCGCCCGGACGGAGCCGGGACTGGTTTGGCAAAAGGCCCATTGCTAATTGCTGGCTGCGCCTTGACGCGCCATCGTGCGCCGTTTGATACTGCGTGAGTTCCTGAAAGGTTTCCTGAAAATTTCAGGCTCGACGAGGTAACGAATGGCCCGCACTGCGATTGTCACTCTTACCACTGATTTCGGACTCAACGATCATTTTGTCGGCGCCATGAAGGGGGTCATCCTGGAGATTGCCCCCGAGGCGCAGATCATTGACATCAGCCATGCGGTGCAGCCCTTCGACATTCTGGATGGCGCGCTGACCATTTCGCAGGCTTACTCCTACTACCCTTCCGGCACCGTGCACATGGTGATCGTCGATCCCGGCGTGGGGACGGCGCGGCGGCCCGTGATTCTGAACAGCGACCGGCACCTGTTTGTCGCTCCCGACAACGGCGTGCTTTCTCTGATCTATGACCGCGAAGAGCGCATCTCCGTCCGCCACGTCACCGCCGAGCATTATTTTTTGCAGCCCCGCAGCAATACCTTCCACGGGCGCGATATCTTCTCGCCAGTCGCCGCTTATCTCGCCAAGGGGGTCGAGCCCGATCGCTTCGGCGACGAGATCACCGACTATGTTCGCTTTAGCGCGCCGCGGGCCAAGCCGGTGGATGAGCGGACCTTGCAAGGAGTGGTGCTGAAAGTCGATCGTTTTGGCAATCTCGTCACCAACATCACTCCGGAGGATGCGCCCCAACTTTTCGGGGCCACGCCGCCCGCCTTCAAGATCGCGATTGGAACGAAGGCGCAGGCGACGCGCATGTGCGCGAACTATGCCGAAGGCGCTCCCGGCGAAGTCTTTGGAATCCTGGGCAGTATGGGTTTTCTGGAGGTCGCTACCAACCGGGGTTCAGCCTCCCAAATGCTGGGCGCGGGCAAAGGCAGCGAAGTCAACGTGGTGATGGAAGGTTGATGACGAGCGTGCGGAGCGGTGCGCGTGACACCTCTAACCCATTGTCATCCTGAGCGGAGCGAGGGATCTGCAGTTCGCGGCGAGTTGCAGATCCCTCGCTTCGCTCGGGATGACAAAATTTAGAGAGAGTGGCTGCAAAGTTTGGATAGGGCTGCAAAATCTAGACAGCGGCTGCTACAGGTTCTTCGCCCCGGGGTGGACGTGGCCATCCATCTCCGCCGTCCACTTCAGGAAGCGCCACAGGTTGCTTCGCTCCGTCCACAAAAATTCCCAAAATTCCAGGAACCCGATCTGGGTCATTTTGACGCCGGTGTAGGTCTCGATGCGCCACAGAAGATACGGACTGCGCCAGGGGGCAATCCGGTGGCCACGGGTGGCGTTCCAAAGAAAGCGCAGCATCGGCCGCATCGGGTTCCAGTATAACGCCGGCGAGACGGGACAGGCCCCGTCTCTACTTCGTAATCTCGACGCTGGCGCGGGTGTTTTCCCACTCCATGCTCATCGTGCATTTGCTGCCTGCGGAGTCGAACGCGATGGTGAAGTTCTCGACCGGTGCCGGCGTTTTCGAGACGTGCATGTCAACCCGGCCCAACTCGTCGGCTTCGTACTTGTACGGAATGCCCCACTCGGCAGTCTTCTTGTTGATAATGAGGGTCCATTTGTCAGCCTTGGGGATGGTGAAGATGGTGTAGCTGCCTGCGGGTATGGACTTGCCGCCCACGGTCACGTTCGCATCGGTAACGAATTTGGTCGCTTCATTTGCGCCAGTGCGCCAGATCTCGCCATAAGGCACCAGCGCCTTGTCGCTGGCTTCGCCGAAAATCTTTCGCCCTTTGGCGCGCGGACTGGAATAGTCCACCTTAATGGTTGTGCCATCGGAAAATTTGCACTCCGCACTGGCCGGCGGACTGAGCCGCTTCGATTTATCCTGGGCCATTTGCGCCGAAGCGAGAGTGGCTACCGCAAAGAGTGACGCTGCAATTAAGGCAAATTTCTTCATGACTTGTTTCCTCCTGAAAGAGCTATTAGCTCTCAGCTCTCAGCTCTCAGCTCTCAGCTCTCAGCTCTCAGCCATTAGCTGTTAGCCCAAAACACTTCGTATGTTGCCTCGGGGTTTCCGAGCGCGGCCCATTCGCCTGGGACACGGCTGGTTTAAGCTAAAGGCTAAGAGCTAAAGGCCGACGCCAAGAATTATACCCACATCCCCGTTACAATCTGTGGATGGCCGTCTTCAACGAAAAGCGGGAAGAACTCGAACACTACGAAATTCGCATGGGCGTGCCCCGCGGACGCCTCGCCGTTACCATGGACCTGGTTACCGACGCCATGGCCCTGGTCGGGCAGCATGGCGTCTATTGCCAGAGCCAGCGCTGGCCGGGCAAGCCGGTCATGGACGTGCAGCTCATCATGAAAAATCTCACTGATGCCAAAGAGTTGATTCAGAGTGTGATGGAAGAACTCAAGCCCAAGACCTGATCGTAGAGACTCGGGCTTGCCGCGTTTCCCGCCGCGTCCAGAGGAGACGGGGCAAGCCCCGTCTCTACAGGCGGCTGTCCGCATGCGTAACCGAAGTTTGTTTGCAGGCCTGTAGCCGGGATCGCGGGCGGCGGAAAAGACCTACAATCCAGAATATGGAGCGCAAGATCTTCTGGATCTCGTTCACCGTGCTCGGGCTCGCTGCCGATTTCGTTCTGCCGCTCTGGTGGGCGCTGGGCGCGACCATTCCCATCGTATGCATCTCCTGGTGGGTGGCTTACCGCAGCGGCTGGTTCGAGTGACCAGAATGCCTTCTCCTGCAACCTGCCGCGTAGTCGGTTGGCGCTTTTGCGGGCCGTCATTATAATTGCCCTACCGCATTTCCAATCTCACAGGGGCAACGAATGGAAATCCAATCGGAGTTCCCAGCAGTGCTGTGTCTCGTCCTCACGCTTGCGCTGGCGAGCGTCGCTCAAACCACCGCGGCTCCGGCATCAACGACTTTGACGGCCGAAGAGCGTGAAGCTGCGCTGCGAAGTCTCGCAGCCACTGAAGATGCATTCCTGCAATCCATCGCCGGATTGTCGGATAAGCAATGGAGATTCAAGCCCGGCCCGGACCGCTGGTCGATCGCCGAGGTATCGGAGCATATTGCCATCTCCGAGTCCGCGTCTTTGGCATGGTTGAGAGCAAGATAATGACTTCGCCGGCTGCGCCCGAAAAGCGTACCGAGGTTGCTGGAAAAGACGAGATGGCCCTGAAGATGGTCCCCGACCGCAGCCACAAGGCGCAGGCGCCGGAGTTTCTCAAACCAACCAATCGCTGGGCCACGCAGGCGGAGCTGACCAAGGCCTTCGAGGACAGCCGCAAAGCGACGATGGATTACATCCGAACCACCAACGACGATCTGCGCGACCATTTTGGCCCGCACCCGTTGCTGGGGTCGCTCGATGCGTAT
>JBKQLO010000161.1:0-34847 GCA_052147055.1 Terriglobales bacterium | reverse complement strand
GTCCACTGCTTTTTTGTTTCGGTTCAGATGCCTGTTGAAGATTGATACCACCAGATCACTGCGTCGCGCCTCCAATAGAAATGCGCGAATCCATGGAACCCTTGGTCCGTGTGGATGCCGCAATGGTTGTTGTGCTGCTTTAGGCACTTTCAGGGCACTCCCTTATGCGGAGGTTGTTCAACATCTCCCACGGATTTCCCAAATCTCTATGGGAGAAATGGACTGATCCTGCATTCTTGGAATTCGCGCGGCAGGGCTAACATTTCGCCCGCATCCCGACAGCGGCTGGCCCATTCCACCAGGCTCCGGTACTGTTCGAACCTAACAATATTTCCCAGCCATTCCGTACCCGATGACCCTGTAATTACGACCACGTTCGGCACGTCGCATGGCCCCACACAACCGCTGATCGTCAGCTGAACTCGCTTCAGCAGCTTCCGTTTCCGCCATTCACCCTTCAGCCATTCCACCGGAACTTCGGGTAAGTCACGTTCGACATTGCCGCAACAGCAGCCTCGACAGATCGTGATCTGTCCGACCACGAGGCGCTTCGTTTTCAATGGACAGTCTCGATCCTCGTTCACAGCGGGTGATCCGTCCCGACTTCTGGAAGCCACTTAATCCAACAAGCCATATAGGTCGTCCATTTCAAACGGTCTTGGTGATCTGCGAGACTGCAAGAAAACTGCCGCAATCAAAATCACCAAGATCGCCAGGGCGATTAGGATTGCCCAAGCTCTGACTTTCCGACTCTGGATCACATGAGCAAAGTGCATACCCTCAACTCAAATCCGCTCCAACCCCCGACTCATCGCCCGGATTCAGCACCACGGGGCAACAATCTCGTGGAATTGAGAATGAATGCCAACTCTGAGGTCACGTGAATAAAGGCGGCGAGCAGCGGATTCAGGTAGCCAAGGGCTGCCATTCCCACTCCTATGCTATCCACGACCAGCGTGCCCACAAAATTCTGCATGATGATCCCGCGGCAGCGTCGAGCAAGCCGCAAAGTTTCGACTAGTTTGGAGAGATCGCTTCCGATCAAGATCACATCTGCGCTCTCCCGAGCAACATCAGTTCCCGATCCCATGGCGATGCCGACGTTGGCCTCCACGAGGGCAGGAGCGTCGTTTATCCCGTCACCGACCATCGCGACATTACGCCCTTTGCTCCGCAACTCAGTCACCCACTTTGCTTTCTGCTCGGGCAGGAGTCCTCCCACTGCTTCATCTACTCCGAGATCACGGCCAACCGATGAAGTTGCCGCTTGTGTGTCTCCACTCAACAGGACAGTCTTCAAACCCATGTGTCGCATTGCGGCGACCGCACTCTTGGCTTCCGGACGCAAAACATCCGCTATTCGGATGCTCCCAAGAACCTGCCCTGCGCGAGCGACGTAGACTTCCGATGCCCCGCCCGCACCATCACTACTGACGGGCAAACCCCTCGTCATGCCGTGCTCCAGGAGCAGCGCCAGACTCCCCACGAGAATCTCCTCGCCTTCATAACTCACCCTGACTCCTCTTCCTGGCGTGTACGAGAATTCATCAGGCTCAACGAGCGGAACGTCGAGTTCCGTTGCCCGTGCCACAACTGCCTTGGCGAGAGGATGTTCGGACTTGCGTTCCGCAATACTGGCAGCCGCTATGATCTGTTGCTCTCCGAAGCCATTGGCGGAAACGACTTCCCGAATCTGTGGAGTCCCGAAAGTTAGCGTGCCGGTCTTGTCCAAAAGGACGGTGTCCACGGCAGCTAGTGCTTCCAGGTATAGGCCCCCTTTAATGATGGCTCCCTGATGTGCCGCTCGGCCTATTGCTCCGAGGATTGCAAGGGGAGTTCCAGCCGCGATACCGCACGCTCCGGCAACGATTACCACCGAGATGGTTGACCTGACGTTTTGAGTAATGATGAAAGTCAGAACTGCTGCCCCCAGGGCAAAATAGACCAAGTAACCCGCCAGGCGATCCGCAGTTTTCTGAATGGGAGCCCGTGATTTCTCGGCGCGTTCGACAGCTTCAACGATTCTTCCGAATGTCGTGTCGCGACCGAGTTTCTGGGAACCGATTTCCAGAGCCCCCGATTGATTGATGGTTCCGGCGTAGACAACATCTCCCGGTGCCTTCTCAACCGGCATGGCTTCGCCGGTGATTGCCGCTTGTTCCACAAACGATCGGCCGCCAAGCACAACGCCATCCACCGGGATGTGTCCGCCCGGTTTCACGATGACTGTGTCACCAACTTGAACCTGGTCGGACGCTATTTCCACCACCTCGTCATTGCGGCGGACCGCAACGGTTCTGGGGAGAAAATCGAGGAGACTCTGGATAGCCCGTCGGCCTCGTCCAACCGTGAGCCCCTCCAACACCTCGGCGGCGAGGACGAAGCCGGTGATGACCAGAGCAGTGAAGAACTCTCCAATCGCCAGAGCCGAGAGAAGCGCGATGGTCATCGAGAGTTCCATCGTCATCTTTCGTTCAACCATGTTCTCGAAGGCTTCCTTGAAAATGGGATATCCGCCGATCAGGGTAGCCGCGATGCCGATTGCGCTGATGTGCGGAAACGGCTCCCAAAGCCGAAACCAGACCGCCGCCGCAGCCAAGGCCACAAACGCGATACGGATGAGTTCGGTCCACTCTACCCCGTGCTCGTGTTCTTCACGTTCAGGGCCAGAGTCAGGTTCCTTCAGTTCTGAGGACTTCCGCGTCTCGCTGAGGTGCGAAGGATTGGCTGGGGACTTTTCGACGATGAGCGACGAACTCATAGGGACATTCCCTCTGTGGTACGAAAGCAATATTCCAGGTAAAACTCGACCATCAAGACAACTTCATCAGCGCCTAACACAAACTGTGCCCAGCGGCGCCGCGAGAACAGAACCGGAACAATAATCCGATCTCACTCTGCGATCCGCCCAATGAGGACCGGCAGCACGGTCAACGCTGCGATAGTGGAAAACACCGCGCCACCCAACATGACAGTGGCGAATCGGCCTTGTGCTCCCGAACTTGCCCCAATCAATGCCATGGGAAGGACCCCCACGATTGCACACAGTCCAACAAGGGAAACAGCTCGAAATTTCGCTTGAACTCCTCTATAACATGCATTTCGAATGTTGCCGTACAGCCTGCGGGCCTTGGCGATCTCAGAGGCAACCATCCAAGCCTGTACGACAGCCAGCGCAGAAACAAAACAGAAACCTGCTACTGCGCCCCGTTCAGCGTGCATGCCACGAACAAAAAGGGCGAGCACGCCTCCACTAAACCCCAGAAGCACAACGGTTATGACGAAGGCCATGCGCTGCCACATGATGAACTCGCGCAAACGAATGGTTCATGATACATACCCCCATAGGTATAGCGCAAGCCTCGGCATGATATCATTCGTTTGCGAATGAGTCATACAATCAAGAACAAACAGAAGCTGATTTTGCGGAGCAAACGCATCCGGGGGCAATTTGAGGCTCTGGAGCGGGTCCTCGACGAGGAACGCGATTGCTCGGAGGTGTTGCAGATCATCAGCGCGGCACGAGGGGCAGTCAACAGCCTGATGACTGAACTCTTGGAAGGCCACATCCGGCACCATGTGCTTGACCCGAAGCGGAGACCGAATTCGGAGCAGACGCACGCGGCCGATGAGGTGATCGACATGGTGAAAACCTACCTCAGATAGCCGAGTCCATCCCTTCGGGCCTCCGATGAACGGCCGTGACGATCTGGTAAGCGCCCACGCTGAGACCCCCCTACTCCGCCGTACCGGTGTTCTCCCCTCGCCCTCAGTTTGTATGTGGGGATCATTCCGGCAGCCCTAATCCACTCAGATTCTCTGAGGAACCAGTCTGTGATCTGCTGAAATTTCCTCCCAGGTACGCCGCATAGCTCGCGACTCTGTCATCAACGGACGACGCCAAGCCCCCATGGGCTGCGCTCTGCCAATCGCTAAACCTAATAAACGCACACATTTATGAATATCGACAGCCATCGATATATAGGATGTCGACCTAATGTAACAGATTCAAAATGGAAGCCAAGTGATTGCATTCAGAAAACTTGGTGGCCAGGGAGGGAGTTGAACCCCCGACGCCAGCCTTTTCAGGGCTGCGCTCTACCACCTGAGCTACCTGGCCACGTTGCGCTGCCACCTGACTGCCCCGTCTTCATTCGGATGAGTCGTAAGGCAGGCCAAGAGCGGGCACAATCCTAGGACTACCGGCAGTCGAAACGCTGGGAGCGTTTGGAACAGGCCTGATTATAACAACCAAGGCGCAATCGCTCAACGCGGGTCGCGCCCTGGTCAAAACAGTGGAGAATTTCCGCAGCCTCTAGTGTCCGCCGCTGCCGCTGGAGTGCTGCTGCAGCCAGGCCGCGAGCTGACTTCCCTGCTCTGCTTTCAAGTCCACGCAATAGTTTATCCGCTCCACGGATTGCTTCAGCGTGCGCTCAGAGGCGGGTTCGTGATGGACCGCGAAGAACTCCTGCACCTGATCCCGCATGCCTGCGTCGCAGAAAGAACCGGACGCCCCCGCGATGGCTGCGCCTGCAAATGCGCCACCCTCACTCTGAATTTTCTCCCAATGGGAGCGAATGAAGTCCCAGGCCACCTTCTCTCCGTCGGGATTTTGCATGACCCGGGAAATCAACCCCAAGCTGTCCTGCGAGCGCACCTCCGGTGAGATGGCAAACTGCAACGTCTTTTCGAGCAGCACCGGATCGCTGAACGCCGCCAGGGCACGTTGGTAGATGAAGACTTCCTCTGGAGTTTTCGCGGTCTTCAGACGATCCTTGATTCTGTCATAGAAGGCTTCATCCCCTCCGTTTGCGGCCACCAGGATCGCGGCACCCGCCAACTGGTGGTTGACGGAGGATGGATCATCCAGAGCCTGATTGGCCAGTTTGCGGGCAAGCACCTCCACTTCGGGATCGCGCGCGGTGTGGCCCATGGTGTGCATCAATTCAGAACGCAGACCCTCGCGCTCGGCGCTCTCACCCGGTCTCGCTTCCCATCCCACGTCTGCGGCTATAGGCGCGAGCGTCTGGCGCAGCCAACTACGATAGGATTCGCGGTCGGCGTCGGTCACCAGATTGCGGCCGATGTAGTTCAGTTGGTTCATCAGAGGCTCCAGCACAGCCTCGCTGCGATCCGCTTTCAAGCCTTCCACCACCGCCAGATAGTCGCCGATTTTCTCTCGGCCCACACGGACGGAAGCCGACACATCGAAGGGTAGCATGATGCGCTCCTCCGGACTTAGAGCACTCTCGGCATCCCGTGCCATGGAACGCACCGCATCGGAGTCATATCCGGAGCGGTAATAGCCTTGGGCATTCGCGTTAACGTTGACCCAGCTTGAACAGCCGGGCAGAGTGAAGGTCTGTTGCTGCTGCGTGAGAAGTTCGCAGCGCTCAGCGCCAATCTTTCCTGATGAACCCTGACCCGATGGAGCCGGCTTCATGCAGACCGGGATCTGCCAGTGCTCGCTGCTGCCCGCTTCGAACTTGGCCCGGTCGAAGAAATAGCACTGCTGTTGCAGCGTAATTTTTTCAGAATTCCCCGAGCATACGGCCTTGGCGGTCACCAGGGGCGGTCCCGGTTGCTCAATGAAGGATGGCATCAGCTTGTCCACCGGTTTCTTGGAGACTTGTGTTTGCGCCGTCCAGAAATCGGAAGCTGTGGCATTGGCATAGGCGTGCTTTGTCAGATACGCGTTCACGCCGGCACGAAAGGTCTCGGGCCCGAGGTACGATTCGAGCATGCGCAGCACGGCTGCGGTCTTACCGTAGGTAATGTCGTCGGCCAACTCGAGAATCTGCTCCGGGGTTTCCGCCTGCTGGTGAATCGGATGGGTGTTGACCAGGGAATCCGCATCCATTGACCGCGCGGTTTCCTCCACGTCCTGAAGCTGCATGTTCCATTCTGGCTTCCAGGCTTGGACGGGTTTGCTGGACATCCAGGTGGCGAATCCCTCGTTGAGCCAGAGGTCGTCCCACCATTGCATGGTAACCAGATCGCCAAACCACTGGTGGGCCATTTCGTGGGCAATGACAGAGGCGACTTCGCGTTTCAGGTCAACCGGGCTTTGCTTTTCGTCGATCAGCAACAGAATCTCGCGAAAGGTAATGCAACCAGTGTTCTCCATGGCGCCGGCGGAGAAATCCGCCAGGCCAACCAGGTCCAGCTTGCCGTAGGGATACTTGATGGAAAAATAATGGTTGTAGTAGCGCATGATGTTTTCCGCGGCGTCCAGAGCAAAGGTAGTGAGTTCCTTCTTGCCCGGACTGGCGTAAACGCGAATAGGGATGTTATCGACAACCCCTTCGACGTATTCGAACTTGCCGACAACCATAGCGACCAAATACGAAGACATCCTTGGGGTAGGGGCAAAATGCACGGTATGCTTGCCCTCGGGACCTGGAGTATCAGAAACGACCTTAGTGTTCGAGATTACCGTCATGCCATGGTCAGCGACCACGGTGACATCGAAAATGGCCTTGTAGGCAGGCTCATCGAACGAAGGAAATGCGCGGCGGGCGTCCGTGGCCTCAAACTGCGTGGCGGCATACTTCTGACCGTTCGAGTCTTTGCCCAAATAGAAACCACGTAACTGATCGTTGAGAATTCCGTGGTAGCGAGCTTGAATGGTGGCGGGGCCGGGTGGAATCGGATGGTCCACGGTCAGAGTGGCTGTCTCCTTGTCTTTGTCGAGCGTGACAGTGGCCTTTTGGGTGGCATGGCCGCTGCTGACAGTCACTTCCTGGAAGTCGATCTCGGCGGCGTTCAGCACAATTTGGGAGGTCGACTTCAGGACTCGAACTTCGATGGTTTCGTCTCCGGCAAAGTCGTTCTTGGTGAAATCGGGAGAGAAAGTCAGCTTGTAATGGTCGGGAGCGGCGATTTCAGGAAGACGCTGCGCCACACAAACGGTGCTTAAGAAAAGGGACAACACCGCCAACCTAGAAATTGATTTCATAGTTCTCCTCAGTCGTAAGGAACTTGATTGAACCCGCGCGCGGGCGGAATGGCGCCGGCTGCGGCAAAGCTGCACTGTCTTGTACGTAAGATGCGTCTTGGCAGTTCACTTTGTAGTTCACTCTGCGGTTTACTTTCCTACTGGGTTCAGCGTGCCGTTCAAGACGGCGAAGCGACAAACATTGGTGGCGAAATAGTAGGCGATCTCGCGGTAGTCGGCAGCGTCAAAGATGGCAAGGTCGGCGTCTTTGCCGGGATCGATGGAGCCCTTACTATTTTGTAGACGCAACGCCCACGCCCCGTTGATGGTGGCGGCGGAAATGGCCTCGGCGGGGGACATCTTCATGTGGGTGCAGGCGAGCGAGAGCACGAATGGCATGCTGGGCGTGGGCGAGGAGCCGGGATTGTAGTCGGTGGCCAGAGCGACGGCGACGCCGGCTTCGATGAGTTTGTGGGCGGGAGGAAACTTGTCCAGCCCGAGGAAGTAATTTGCGCCGGGAACGAGAGTGGCAATCGTTTCGCTCTTCGCAAGACTAGACAGGTCACGGTCGTTTATGTGATCCATGTGATCGAGAGACGCGGGGTTGAAGCGTAGCAGAGGTTCGAGCGGCGTTTCAGTTAGCTGACAGACATGAGCGCGGACTCCGAGGCCGTGCTGGGTGGCGGCCCGGAAGATTCTTTCGGCGTCGGCGGAGGTAAAGGCGCCGCGGTCGGTGAAGACGTCTACGAACTGGGCGAGCTTGCGTTTGGCGGCGGCGGGGATCATCTCTTTACAGACGAGGTCGATGTAGTCTTGGTGGCGGTCTCGGAATTCTTGCGGAACAACATGTGCGCCTAGCAGGGTCGAAACAACTGTCCCCGGCCAGCGAGTGGCAGCTTGTTTGATGGCTCCGAGAGACTTGATTTCTGATTCGACAGACAGACCGTAACCGGATTTGGCTTCGACAGTCGTAGTGCCCTGCTCGGCCATTTGGTTAAGAGCTCGCAGAACCATTTCGGCGAGTGTGCTCTTCCCTGCTTTGCGGACGGCTTCGACGCTGGAGCGGATGCCGCCGCCGGCGGCAGCGATTTCTTCGTAGGTGGCGCCGGTGATGCGTTTTTCGAAATCCACCAAGCGAGGGTTGATGAATGCGGGATGAGTATGAGAATCGACGAAGCCGGGAAGAACGACCCGGCGCGCACAGTCGATTTCGGTGACTCTCTTGCGGTTCTTCTTGAGCCAGGGGTCGCGGAGGGCGTCTTTGGTCTTGCCGACAGAGACGATTTTGCCGCCGAGGCAAAGGACAGCGGCGTTTTCAAGCAGGCCAAGTTCGGAGAGCGCGGGGCCGCGACGGGGGCCGGGCTTCGCAGACGAAAGCGTGAGAAGCTGGCCAATGTTGATCAGCAGCAGCGGCGACACGCTATGCATTCGCTCTCCCGACGAAGAACACCCACCACGGAGACACCGAGACACGGAGAAAATCGAAGCTCATAGGACGCGGCGTAGAAACGGGAACATTAAAATTGATCACCAAACCTACTCTCTTCCCGGTCAGCTTAAGAGTTGGGCTTCGTGGACGCTGAGCAGTCGTTCCACGGCCTTCAGTTCTACCACGACTGTCACCGGCCACAACTAAGTCGATTCGGTACGTTCCGCCAGTCTCCACTCCTTTGTAGACGACAGGTAGTTGCACCTGCGCCAGAAATGGAATATCTCGAAGGCGAAGTTCCCGACACATACAGAAGTCCTACGGACCTCCGTGCCTCCGTGTCTCCGTGGTGGATGTTCACGATCGCACCATTGGAATGTTGACGCTCGTCTTCTTCGCGAATGCCTTGGCTTCGTCATAACCCGCATCTACGTGGCGAATGACTCCCATGCCCGGGTCGGTGGTCAGCACGCGCTCGATGCGTTTGGCCATGGCTTCGGTGCCGTCGGCAACCGTCACCTGTCCGGCGTGCAGCGAATAGCCGATGCCGACGCCTCCGCCGTTGTGAATCGAAACCCAGGAGGCCCCGGCGGCGGTGTTCAGCAGGGCGTTGAGCAGGGGCCAGTCGGCGACGGCGTCGCTGCCATCTTTCATGCTTTCGGTTTCGCGGAAAGGCGACGCTACCGAGCCGCAGTCTAGGTGGTCGCGGCCGATCACGATAGGACCCTTGAGTTTGCCCTTCTTCACCAAGTCGTTCATGGCGAGGCCGAACTGGGCACGCTCGCCGTATCCCAACCAGCAGATGCGGGCGGGCAGGCCCTGGAACTTGATGCGCTTGCGGGCGAGATCAATCCAGCGGCGCAGGATGCGGTTCTCGGGAAAAAGTTCGAGGATGAGGTCGTCGGTGACGTGGATGTCGGAAGCTTCGCCCGACAGCGCGACCCAGCGGAACGGGCCACGGCCTTCGCAGAACAGCGGACGAATGTAGGCGGGGACGAAGCCGGGAAAGTCGTAAGCGTTTTTCACTCCGCGCTGGAAGGCGAAGGTGCGGATGTTGTTGCCGTAATCGAAGGTGACGGCGCCCATCTTTTGCAGCGCCAACATGCCTTCCACATGCTTGGCCATGGCGTCGAGCGAGAGCTGTTGGTAAGCCTCGGGATCGCACTCGCGAAGTTCCAGCGCTTCTTGCAGCGACATGCCGTTGGGCACGTAGCCGTTCAGCGGATCGTGGGCGGAAGTCTGGTCGGTGAGAATGTCAGGCACGACGCCACGCTGCGCGAGTTCAGGAATGATGTCGGCGCAATTTCCCACCAGGCCGACGGAGACGTTTTCTTTCTTGCGTACCGCGTTCTTCAGGATGCGCAAGGCTTCGTCGAGCGTGGTGACCATGAAGTCGCAGTATCCGGTTTTGAGGCGCTTCTTGATGCGTTCGGGATCGACATCGATGCCGAGAAACGCCGCCCCGGTCATGGTAGCGGCGAGTGGCTGGGCGCCTCCCATGCCCCCCATGCCTCCGCTAACGATCAGCTTGCCGGCGAGGTCGCCATTGAAATTCTTTTCTGCGGCAGCGGAAAACGTCTCGAAGGTTCCCTGCACGATGCCCTGCGATCCGATGTAGATCCAGGAGCCGGCGGTCATCTGGCCGTACATCATCAGGCCGGCGCGTTCGAGTTCGTTGAACTTTTCCCAGTTGGACCAGTGGCCGACGAGGTTGGAGTTGGCGATCAGAACGCGCGGAGCGTATTCGTGAGTCTTGAAGACACCAACCGGCTTGCCGGATTGGACCAGCAGAGTTTCATCGTTGTCGAGGCTCTTGAGTGCGGCGACGATGGCGTGGTAGGCCTCCCAGCTGCGGGCGGCGCGGCCGGTGCCGCCATAGACCACGAGGTCGCGCGGGCGCTCGGCGACTTCTTCGTCGAGATTGTTCATCAGCATGCGCATGGCGGCTTCCTGCTGCCAGCCTTTGCAGGAAATCGCATTGCCGCGCGGGGCGTGGATGGGAGTGTAGGTGGCCTGGGTAATCTCGGTTTCTACCGGCATGGGGTAATGGTAGTGGTTTGGGGGGAAGGCAAGCAAACCCGAAGCGAACATTCGTACAAACTGCTTGACATGTACGGCCATGCCGTACATACTGACGAAGTAGTATTTAAGCTGTTTCTCTCTTCAGCCGCCTTTAATTCGACGAGTCAAAGGCGCAACCGCAAGCAGGGCCCAACAACCCTCAGTAGTACTGCTGCGGTACAACTGAAGAAAGGAACACTTTATGCTTGTCCACTTTCGTCACAAGGGGCTAAGACGCCTTCACGAAGACGGAAACGGCAAAGGTGTGCCGTCCGCAATGGCTGACAAACTGCGCAAGCTTTTGTTTGCCTTGGAAACCGCCGAGACGCTGGAGCAGCTTGGCCGCTTTCCCGGTTGGAAGCTGCATCCGCTCAAAGGCGACCGGAAAGGGTCATGGAGCTTGACGGTCACGGGAAACTCGCGACTGGTCTTCCGCTACGACGAGCGGATGAACGCTGCCAGCGATATTGACCTGGTCGACTACCACTAGGAGGCCGAAATGCCGATGAAGAACCCACCCCATCCGGGCGAGCTGATAAGGACCGAAGTCATCGAGGCGCTGGGCCTCACGGTGTCAAGGGCGGCGGAGATTTTGAAAGTGCGCCGCGCCACGCTCTCCGACCTGCTGCACGGCAAGGCCGCGCTGACGCCAGAAATGGCCCTGCGCATCGAAAAGGCGTTTGGCCCGGATATGGATCATCTTCTGCGGATGCAACTCGCCTACGACGTGTCGAAAACCCGAGCGCAGGCACGAGGCCTTTCGATCAAGCGATATGCCCCGGCGTAAACTTCGCTAGGCGGCGAGGCCGCCCGTCCGCAGCAGGAAGACCGTTAGTGCGGCCAGGCTGAGCAAGGTTCGGACAGCGTGGAGCCTTCCCCAGCGATGTAGAAGCTGGCGGGCAAGGTCAGAATCTCGGTTGAGGGCGGGATCGAGCAGTTTCTTATTCGTAGGAAGGATGACGATCAGCGTAAAAGGAATGACGGCGACGATGAAGATTGCACCGATTAACCAAGTAACACGCGAGGTGGTGAGCCAGGCCCCGACTGCGGTCAGGAAGCTCACAGCCGCAAGCGAAGCCTGCATCACGGTGGCGCGCCGGTAGCTGGGGCCGAATTGGGTGACGGCGAGGGCCGTGCCGCACTCCATGCGAGCAGGATGCTCAACGAGCGTGATGTAAAGAGCAGCGCCGGCAAAGAGGGCGGCGCAAAAGGTAGCGGCGAAGGAAAACGCAGACCCCATGAAAGCTATCGTAGGCTTTTGAGGGCGAAGAGTGGTAGCCCTCTCTCCTATCTTGCCCTATATACAGTTAAGTAAGACTTCACCGAATCGTCTTTTTGCGGTAGGCTTATGCCGCCTTCTAAGGAGGTCTTTATGGCACAGAACACTCCGGTGGAGATTGTGCGGCAGGCGTCGACGTGGTCGATTGTATGGGGCGTTTTGCTGATTGTCTTCGGCATGCTGGCGGTGGGTTCGCCATTTCTGGCAGCGGTGGCGGTCAACGTGGTGGTTGCCTGGCTCATCGTTTTGGCGGGCGTAGTTCACCTGACGCTCGCCTTTAGCGCTCATGGCGCGGGCAGCGTGATTTGGAAACTGCTGGTCGGGCTGGCGTATCTGCTTTTCGGCGGCTACCTGATCCTGCATCCGGTGTTGGCGGTGGCATCGCTCACCTTGGTGCTGGCGTCGCTGTTTCTGATTGAAGGCGTCCTGGACATCGTTCTGTTTTTCAAGATGCGGACGATGCGGGGGTCGAGTTGGGTGCTGATGGACGGCGTCATTACGCTGCTTTTGGGGCTGATGATCTATGCGCAATGGCCGTCCAGTTCTGCCTGGGCGATAGGCACGCTGGTGGGGATCAGCATGATCGTCAGCGGCCTTACACGGCTGATGCTGTCGTTGGCAGCGCGCAAGGCGACGGGCGCGGTAACACAAAAGCTGGCGGCATAGGCCAAAGTCATCTGTTTTGACTCACCAGGTGTTATAGGCGGTGCCGTCGCTGCCGATGCCGGCGGAGCCGCTGTGCACGTCGACGATGCCGCCTTCATCCTGCTGATCGAGGGACATAATCTCGCCTTGCTCCTGGTCGGGAGTCCAGGTGTCGGTACGGAGGGTCATGGGGTCGGTAGGCAGTTGCTTCAGGTAGCCGGCGGAGACTAAGTCGTCGAGCGACTGCGGGGCTTTTTGTTTGTCGAGGGTGTATTGCGAGATCACCGAGCGCATGGTGAAGAGATTTTGCCGCAGTACGGATTCCCTCGCCCGCAGGATGGATTGGTTGTAGGCGGGCAGCGCGACTGAAACCAAAATCAGGATGATGCTGATGACGATCATCAGCTCGATGATGGTGAAGCCGCGGCTGGCTTTGTTATGTGGGGATCGCGTCGCCAAGTTTACCAGTCCTTGTAATGTGTGCCGTCGAGGGCCGTGGCCTGGGATTTTGTATAGACGTCGAAGACACTTTGTTCACCCCAGGAATCCGAGGTGGGGTCGTCCTGCATGGAGCGCATGCCCCATTCAGTGGAGTTGGTCATCGGATCTATCGGAATTTTGCGCAGAAACTTCAGTTTCTTGCCCTGGACGTCCTCGCCCTTGACCAGGGAATCGAGCTCGGGAGGGTAGCCTTCGGAACCGACTTTGGTGCGGAAGGCGTTGCGGTCGGCGGCGTCTTTGTAGCGGTCAATGGCGTCACGCATCTCCCACAGAGCGTGCCGCAGTTCGCGTTCCTTCTCGCGTTTGATGGTGACGCGGGCAAGAGGAATGGCCAGGCAAGTCAGCACGATGAGGATGGTGGTGGCGACGATCAGCTCGATCAAGGTGAAACCGCGCATCCGTCGTGATTTTGAAAAAGGTCTCATTGCTGTCACGCGAGAATTCTTGTTCCCGTTCCGCGGGATCCTTCCCGACTTAGTGGATGGTCACGGCCGCCGTAGCTCCCGCCACCAGCGTGGGCTGCATGTTGGGATCGCGCGTGCCTCCCTTCGAGATGGCAAGGCTGGTTTGTCCGGCGGATTTCGCCATGAAGGTCAAAGTAACGACCGTTCCCTGCCCGGAAATGCCGCTGGCGCCGGGGGGCCGGGTCGCGGTGATCTGGAGAGTGCCGGTGGTGTCATCGTCGCGATGGACCAGCGCCACGGCCTGACCGTCCTGGGAAAGGAAAGTGCCGTTGGAGACATTGACCACCTGCAAGAGTTTGGGGTCGTAGGTAACCTGCAAGGGCACAGAGTAGGCATTCTGCGCGCCGGCCACCAGAACGTTAACGGTGAAGGTAGAGCCGGACGGTTGTGCGATGGCCGGAGGATCAAAGGTGAAGCTGGCCGAGCCGGGCGGTTGCGGCGAAGTGGCTAGCGGCGCGGGGTGCGGATTGGCCGCCGGCGGTTGCGGCGCAGCCGGCGCGGGAGTTGTATTTTCACCCGCGGCCGGGGCCTGGGGCCGGCTCACCCGATGCAATTCGATGGCGCTGGCGGTGCCCACATCGAGCGCCTCCTGGTTGAGATCGCTGATATCTTGTCTGCGGACGATGTGGGGAATCAGCACAAAGACGGTTTCGTTTTCACTATGGTCGGTGTTAGTTTGGCCGAACAGATACTTCAAGATGGGAATCTGGGACAGCAAGGGAAATCCGCTGAGAGCCTTGGTTTGTTGATCTTCCATCATTCCGCCCAACAGGTTGACTTCGCCTTCCTTCAGACGAACCTCGTGCTCGATCTTGCGCTGCCCGATAATGGGCTGGGTGATTCCGCCAATGTTGGAGGTACCGTCAACCTCGGAAACTTCCATGGTGATCTTCAGAGTGACATCACCGTTGGCATGGATGCGGGGAGTGATGTCGATGTTTACACCCACATCAAGGTATTGGAACTGGGTATTGACCAGAGGGTTGATGCCGACGCCGCCGATGCCGGGCTGAAATGATCCGGTGGCCACGGGAACGCGCTGGCCGATCTTGAGCGAGGCCTTTTGCCCTTCGATGGCGCGAATCTGAGGCTTCTGGATGAGTTTGGTGCTGCTGTCACTGAAGAGTGCGGTAGCGGTGGCCTGCGAGATGGTGACGGTGAAGTCGGTGGCGTTCAGGCTGCCAATCGAGTTCAGGCTGATGGTGTTGGGTGAACTGCCGGAAGACGTGGTGGGAGTGGTGCCGATGGTTCCGGTCGGGGTCGCAGTGGTGGTACTGGTGGTGTTGAGGTTGTTCTGCAAGGTCACCGAACCACTGGTGGGCGGACTGATGCCCAGAGTGCGCGACTTGTCACGATTGACCTGCATGATGGCGACATCCACAATGACCTCGGCCTTGGGCTTATCGAGGTCGCTCACCAATTTCTGGGCCAGCGCGATCTGATCAGGAGTGCCGCGCACCACAATCGCCGCCTGGGTGGGCAAAGGCTGAAGGCGGCTGATTTCCAGAATCTGGCGCAAGGTGTTGACGACGTCCTGCAGTTCGGTAGGCTGGGAAAGGTTGGTCAGATAAAAGGTCTTGATGACGCTTTGTTCGAGGTCTTTGCGCTTGGCAGGATTGTCGGCGGCAACAAAAACGGTGTTGGGGGTGATGGGCCGCCAGAAAGTCTTGGACTGGATGGCGAGGATCCGCAGTGCTTCCTCGAGTGAAACGTTGTTGAGTTCGATCTTGATGCGACGCGAGGTGTAGTCGGGATCAAACAGGACATTGATGCCGGCCAGTTTGCCGACGGTCTCGTAGATGACCTTGGTATCCTCGGTGATTTTCAGATTGATGGGAACGTTAGAGATGGCGGCCAGTTCGACCGGGCCACCCGCCTGTTCAATGCGCTTCTGGAGGAAGCCGGTGGGTGGTGGGGCAGCCGAGGGCGCGGCTTTGGTGGCATCGATCATCTGCTTGGTGCGCAGCAATTCCTGCCTGGCAATGGCGCTGGCGGGATCGATGTCGGCAGCTTTCTGGAATTCCGCCAGGGCGGCATCCAGTTGGCCGGCTTCGCGTAACAATTGCCCGCGGTGGACATGGGAGGCTCCGGCCAGGAAACGCAATCGCTCGAAGGAAGCCCGGTACCCCAAGTTGGTGGGCTTGAGATCGTAGGCCTGCTTGTAGAAGTCGTAGGCCTGCTCGTAATTCTGGCGGGCTTCAGCGTCCCGGCCCTTGTTGTAGGAAGCTTTAGCCTGGTCAGCCGCGAGGGCGCCCAAGATGACGGCTCCAACCAAAAAGGAGATAGCCGCTGCGCGGCTCAAACATTTCATTGCACGTTCCTCACAGACAGTCTTCCCCTCCCGGTCGGCCATGACCGCAGGTCAAACCTGGATTCTTTCGCTGAAACCTATTTTTGGCGATTATAGCATTGCCTCCCAACGCACCGAAGTGACTGTGTTGGTAGCAGTTAAGTCGTAGGTACTAATCCCATTAGAGTCCGCCGTAACCGGCTTCAGAATCGTTTCGCGCTCGGCAACGGATTGCTCACCCCCGACATCGGCGGTCGGGCACGGGGCCATGAGATAAGCTAATCAGTAAGATGCCACGCCAGCACGTACAGCCGACCCGGGCCAATCCGGAAAAGAATCCGCGCCGCGATCCCACGGCAGCGGGGCAGCGCGATGCCTCCGTGAATAGGATCGCTGGGCATGACTACTTCTTGCTGGAAAAATTTGAGGCGGGAGTGGTCCTGACTGGAACCGAGGTCAAGTCGGTGCGGGCGGGCCGGGCAAACCTGAAAGATGCTTACGGATTAATTAAGGACGGAGAACTCTGGCTGCTGAACGCCCATATCGGGCCGTACGAGCACGGGAACATCTTCAACCATGCGCCGCTACGGACGCGGAAGCTGCTGATGCATGCGGAAGAAATTCGCAAGCTGATTGGAAAAACCCAGCAAAAAGGGCTGACGCTGATTCCCACCCGCATGTATTTCAAGAATGGACGGGTGAAGGTGGAGATGGCCCTGGCCAAAGGGAAACAGCTTTGGGACAAGCGGGAAACCGAGCGGCGGCGCACGGCAGACAAAGAAGCGCGAGAGGCGATTCGAAGCCGCAAGGCGCGAGAGTAATGAAAACGGTGAATTTGAAGGAGGGTATGCCGCTGGTGCATCAGGCTCTGATGCGAATGGAACGCGAACTGGCGGTAGCGCGGGCGGAAAAGTGTGGCTTGGTCAAGCTGATTCATGGCTATGGCTCGACGGGCGCGGGCGGCGAGATTCGGATTGCGGTGCAGAAACGGCTGCGGGAAATGAGCGAGCGAGGTGAGATTCGCGGCTTCATCTTTGGTGAGAATTGGGCGAAGTCGGACGAGCGGGCGTGGAAGATCGTCAGCGCGCGGAAAGAATTGAAGCAGGACCGGGACCTGGGCAAAGGCAATCGTGGGATCACGATTGTGGAGTTGTGAGCGGGGCAGGTCCGAAAACCTTGACCCCAGAGGGCACGGAGGATCATCGGGTATGCCTTGATTCTTACCAGGTTTTCTGAAACGCACTACAATGTAGTGCATGAAGACTGAAGTCTATAGCTGGCGCCTTTCACCGCAGAGAAAGGCGGAACTGGAGAGCGAAGCGCGGCGCGGGGGGACTTCGCTGGCCAAGTTGCTGGAGCAGATCACCGGCAACTGGCTGGAACAGCAGCGAACTTCACGCAACGGCGACGAAGCAGAACAGGCCGCCATCCGGAAGCGCGTGATGGCCACAGTGGGTACCATTCGCGGCGGAGATCCAACACGCTCCCAGAGAGCCAGCGAACTCGTGCGCGAAATCATCCGCCAGAAGCACGAGAAGGAATCCAATGCCTTTCGCCGGACTCATTGATACCGGTGCCATTCTTGCAATTCTGGAGATGGACGACGGTTGGCACCGTGTCTGCCTGGAGGCCCTGCGCTCCGCCCCTCTGCCCTTGCTAACCACCGAGGCCGTTCTCACCGAAACGTTTCATCTGACCGGGAAGACTGCCCACGACCGGGAGAGAGCGTGGCGCTTCGTCCGCTCAGGGGCGCTCTCGGTTCGATCCCTGGGCGATTCCGATTTGCCCGCGCTGCATGCGCTGATGACGCAGTACAAAGATCGCCCCATGGACTTTGCCGATGCGACCCTGGTTCACCTCGCAGCCCGCGAATCCCTCAGCTTGATTCTCACCGTCGATCATGACGACTTCGAGGCGTACCGCATCGCAGGGAGGAAGCGGTTCACGATTCTGCCGGGCAGGAAACGCAAGTAGTCTTCACCCACGCTAAACCCTTCACCACAGAGGGCACAAAGGACCACAGAGGAAAACTCCGAGCGTCCGGCCTTGCGCTTTTCGCCTCGCACAAGGAATACTGGAATCATAAAACTATGAAGACAATTCTTTCTCTCGCTGCTGCTGCTGAAGTTGCAACTGAATGTCTGGCCGTCGTGGTGTTGGACAAGAGTGACAAAGGCGGCGGAGCACAAGATAAACCTGAGCTAACGGTTGCGACCGGGGACGGCGTGATAAGCGCCGCGGCAGCGGACATCCTTGTCAGCGGGGAAGTTTCCGGAAAGCTGTTTGAAGCCACCCTGCTGCATCGTCCAGCGAAACTCAAGGCTAAGCGTCTGCTTTTGCTGGGGGGCGGGAAGGCGAAGGATTTCACTTCCTCAGAACTGCGCAAGCTGGCGGGCGTGGCGGTGCGTTTTCTCAAGCCGAAGGGAATCCGGAGTCTCGCGTTTCTGGCCCCGGAAGGCATTGCCGGCGAGGAGGCGGTGAAGGCGATTGTGGAGGGCGCTCTGGTCGGCGATTTCGATCCTGACACCTACAAGAGCGACCGCAAAGACCAGGCAGTGGAGGCAGTGACGGTGGTGGCTCGCGGGGACCAGGCGCGATTGCAAAAGGCGCTGGACGAAGCCCGGGTGGTCGGCGAATCGCAGAATCTCACGCGGGACCTGGCGAACGAGCCTAGTAATCGCATGACGCCGACGGTCCTGGCCGAGCGGGCTCGTAAGATGGCGCAGGAAGTCGGATTAAAGTGCGAAGTGTATGGCGCAGACAAGATCAAAGAATTGAAAATGGGGGCATTCTGGGGCGTAGCACAGGGGTCGGACGAGCCTCCAGCACTGATCGTGTTGCGTTATGAGCCGGCGGATGCGCCCGCGACTCCGGTGCTGGGGTTGGTGGGGAAAGGCATTACGTTTGACACGGGCGGAATTTCGATCAAGCCGGCCGACGGCATGGAGAAAATGAAGTATGACATGGCGGGTGGAGCGGCGATGATCGGCGCGATGCGCGCGATTGCTCAGATCAAGCCGAAGGTGAAGGTCATTGCCGTGATTTGCGCCACCGAGAACATGCCGTCGGGGAAGGCGCAGAAACCGGGCGACGTTCAGATTGCGATGTCGGGCAAGTCGATTGAGATCATCAATACGGACGCCGAAGGACGGCTGGTGTTAGCGGATGGGCTCTGCTATGCGCGGCAACTGGGATGCACCCACCTGGTGGATGCGGCGACTTTGACAGGCGCGGTAGTGGTTGCGTTGGGTTATGTGAATGCGGGCGTCTTCGCCAATGACGACAAGATGTACGAGCGCTTCCGCCGGGCGCTGGAGAAAAGTGGAGAGAAATTCTGGCGGTTGCCGCTGGATGAGGAGTACAAGGAGAGCATTCGCTCCTATATCGCGGACATCATCAATTCCGGCGGACGTTGGGGCGGGGCCATTACGGCGGCGATGTTCCTGAAGGAATTTGCCGAGGACACGCCGTGGATTCATCTGGACATTGCGGGGACGGCATGGATGGAAGAACAGAAGCCGTGGATCGCGAAAGGGCCGTCGGGGATTGCGGTACGAAGTTTGGTTGAGTTCGCCAAGGGATTCGGCGATTAGGTCTTGCCCAAGTGCGGCTTGCCGCAAGCCATCGCAAGCCGCACCGAGGTTGATTTACTTGCTGGCTGTTTCAACCGCCTGCTGCAACTGACTGACTAGCGGCGTCTCGCCTTTTTGCAATCCGTCACGGCCCATGGCTCGCCACAGGTAATCGGCGCCAGGAAGGTGGGCATCGTAAGCCTCAATGACATCTTCGGTCGGACGAGATTGCACCAGCAGGATCATGTCGGCGTCCTGGGGACGATAGACGATGACATAGCGGCCCCACTGACGGAGAGCTTCCTGCACATTGACAATCGCGGAGCGGTCGTCGGGCAACAGCTTAGGATTAAACTCGTCGCCATCAAAGGCGGCCACGTACACATAGCGCGCATTCGTCAGCGTCTTAGGAAACGACAAAGCCTTCGATGGGTAGACACTGGGCGCAGCAAACGCGCTCAACGCCAACAGCAACAACAAACCAAGAACAACCGAGTATTTCTTCACAGCGCTTCTCCTGACTCTATCTAAGTAGTTCGATGACGAGCGGCCCCACTTGGTTGTAGCGCAGGCGAAGCTATGAATTTGCAGGCTTTAGAAGAGCGTGCCGCGTGCTACATCACGGGCGGCACGGTAATTCCCATCACGGCGAGGGAGCGCAGCAGTTCGCGACGGACCACGGCAATGGTAGCGAGCAGGAACTTCTTTCGAGCGTCGTCGGTCTCGGTGAGGATGGGATAGCGATGGTAGAAGGTGTTGAAGAGTTGTGCCAACTGGAAGACGTGTTTGGCAAGGTGAGCGGGTTCGGTGGTGGCGATCGACTGATCGATGACAAAGGAAGTTTTCGAAGATGCCAGCCAGAGTTCCCAGAAGTCATTGTTGGCTTCGCCGGTGAGAAATTTGGCGAGGTCGGCGGGCGAGACGTAGCGGGCGATTTCTCGCGAGAATTCTTCTGGATCGAACCCACCTTTGCGGAAAATGTTAGTAGCGCGGACGACGGCGTATTGGGCGTAGGGACCGGTCTCGCCCTCGAAGCTCAACGCTTCTTTGAAATCGAAGGCGATCACGGAGGACTTGGTGAACTTGAGCATGAAGTAGCGCAGCGCGCCGATCGCAATCTGGGTAGCGATGGCGGCACGTTCGGGGTCTGTGAGTTGGGGATGGCGAGCGTCAACTTCCTTTCTGGCGGAGGCAATCAGAGTGTCGAGCAGATCGTCGGCTTTCACCCCGAAGCCTTTGCGGCCAGAGACTTCGATATAAGGACGCGCTTTGTCTTCGTCGGAAAGCTGGTAACCCAATTCGGCGGCGCAGCGCGGGGTGAGCGCGACCATCTCATAGGAGAAATGCGTGTAGTGGTCGGATTGCCCGGAGTGGCCGAGGGCACGCAGAGCCTCGATGACGGTGTTTTGGGCCTCGGACTGGCGGGCATCAATGACGTTGTAAATTTCCGCGACGTCGCCGAAGTGGGGGTGGTCGAGCGCGCCCACGGTAGTTGAGATCCAGCAATCGTGGCCCTTGGGGTAGCGGAAAAACTTGCGATAGCCGAAGTCGCGGCCGAGCAAGCCAAACTTCCACATGTGGTAGGCGATGTCTTTGCCGACGTAGCCGACGGTGCCGTTAGAGCGCACAATGACTTTTTGGTCTTCTTCGGTTATCTCCGTGTTCTCTGCGCCCGCTGTGGTTTCGGATTTCACGGTTCCAGCCCGGCGCATCACCCAGCAACCTTTGTTCTTGCCGGCGGTCTCGAAGGAGAGCACCGCAGCTTCCTTCAACTTGGCGAACGCAGCGTCCCAAAAATGCAGGTGGAGGATTTCGCTCTCGCGGGGCAGGAAGTCGTATTCGATGTCGAGCCGATCCATGGTTTCGAGATGACGGCGAAGGACCGCAACCGAAATCAAGTCAGCGATGGCGGCTGTCTCGTTGCCAGCTTCTTCGATGTCATGCAGTACCTGGCGGCGTACTTCGAGGTTGGCCTTGGCCTCCGCATACCACTGCGAAGCGCGGGCGTAGAGGTCCCAACAGTAGTAATCGAAACGCGGCTGGCTGGCGATTGCTTCGATCTGCGCGCGCGATTTTTTCTCCAGATGCAGAAAACCGACAACCACGTCGGCGACCTGCACACCGGTGTTGTCGATGTAGTTTTGAACGTCCACTTCCCGTCCCGCAAAACGCAACAGGCGGACAAAGGTGTCGCCGAGGATGGCGTTGCGCAAATGGCCGATGTGGGCCGCCTTGTTCGGATTGATGCTGGAGTGCTCGACGAGAATCTTGCCGGTTGGAACGGCGGCGTGCGGGGCTTCGCCGGCGGAGAGAGCGGCGGCAAATTGGTCGCGTTGAATGCGAGCATTGATGTAGCCGGCGCCGGCCAGTTCCAGTTTCTCAAAACCTTCGATGAGGCCGATCCCGGAGACGATTTCCTCGGCAATCTTGCGCGGAGGCTTGCGTAGCTTTTTGGCGAGGTCGAATGCCAATGGGAGCGCGTACTCGCCGAGGTCGACGCGCGGAGGCTGTTCGATGACGATCCGGGGCAGGTCGAGGGCATAGGCGCGATGGAGAAAGTCGCGAATGTGATCGGTGAGCCGGCGTTCCAGATGGCGGTACAAGAGTCTCCCGTAAATTGTTGAAGGAAATGGTGATTTTAGCAGAGTGGCGGAGCCGCAGGCGGTTTGACGGAGGGTGAGGGGTTCCCTATGATGAAATCTCGGGTTCGTAAGGAAAAAATCGTTAACCACAAAGGACACAAAGGTCCACAAAGGTGGTCCTGGAGGTTTCCTTTGTGTGCCTTAGTGTCCTTTGTGGTTCAAGGTCTCTATGCGCATCGCCTATCTCGAGTGTTTTTCCGGCATTAGCGGTGACATGTTTCTGGGTGCGCTGGTGGACGCGGGTGTGCCTGCGGCGCTGCTGGAGGAAACCGTCACGGCCTTGGAGGTTGGGGCACGGCTGGAGATTTCGCGGGTGGACCGGAGCGGTATCAGCGCGGTCAAAGTCGATGTTTACGTCCATGGCGAGAAGGACGCGCCGCGGAAACAGCACGAACACCACGATCATGAGCATGAGCATGGCCACGGGCACGAGCACCAGCCGGTGGAGTTGTTGGAACACAATTACGCGACGGCATCGCGGGTGGGGGCGCCGGCGCCACACCGACATGAGCATGGACGCGGGCTGAAAGAGATACGCGGGATCATTGGCAGGGCCAAGATCAGCGAGAATGCCAAGTCGAAAGCGATTGCAATTTTCCAGGCGCTGGGCGAGGCCGAGGCCAAGATTCACAATCAGAACATTGAAACCATCCACTTTCATGAGGTCGGAGCGGTCGATGCGATGGTGGACATTGTGTGCGCGGCGGTGGGAGCGGAAGTGCTGGGAGTGGATGAGATTATTTGTTCGCCCCTAAACGTGGGCGGAGGCACGGTGAAATGCGCACATGGAACTTTTCCCGTGCCAGCGCCCGCCACCGTGGAGCTGTTGAAGGATGCTCCGGTGTATTCGTCGGGGATTGAGGCGGAGTTGGTGACACCTACAGGCGCAGCGATCGTGAAGACACTATGCAAGCGTTTCGCGGCGTTTCCGGCAATGAAAGTGGAGAAGACCGGGTATGGTGCGGGTACGCGGGATTTCCCCGGACATGCGAATGTGGTTCGGCTGACGGTGGGCGAAGCGGACATCGAGTTCGCGGCCAAGATTTCGCAGGAAACGATTACAGTGCTGGAAGCCAACCTAGACGACTTGAATCCGCAGGTGTTCGGGTATGTGATGGATCGTTTGCTGGACGAGGGCGCGCTGGATGCGTTCGGAGTGCCAGTGCAGATGAAAAAGAATCGTCCGGGGACGCTGCTGACAGTGTTGTGCCGGCCGGAGGATGCGTCGAAGTTGACGCATCTGTTGTTTACCGAGACCACGACTCTCGGGGTCAGACGGCGAGAAGAGAATCGGCAGGCGCTGGCGCGGCAGTGGGTGACTGTGGACACGCGCTGGGGCAAAGTGCGGATGAAAGTCGCCAGCATGAATGGGACGATTACAAATTATGCGCCCGAATATGAAGATTGCCGGCGGATTGCGGTTGAAAACCACGTGCCGCTGAAGGCGGTGATGCAGGAGGCGATTCAGAGGTATCTCCCCGGAACGGAACAGCATTAACCACAAAGGACACGAAGGTACACAAAGGAAAAGCGTAAAGCGCCCTGCAATCCGCATGAACAAGAAGTTCTACATCACGACACCGATCTACTATGTGAATGCGCGGCCGCACATTGGACACGCGTACACCACGATTGCGTGCGACGCGATCGCGCGGCGGCAGCGCATGCTGGGTGTGGATACCTTCTTCCTCACTGGAACTGACGAGCATGGACAGAAGATTGAGCGAGCGGCACAGGCTGCCGGCAAAACACCGCAACAACTGACGGACGAAGTCTCAGCCCAGTTCCGCGGGTTGTGGGACCGGATGGGGATCACCTACAACGATTTCATTCGGACCACGTCGGAGCGGCACAAACTCGGAGTGCAGGCGGTGTGGCGGAAGATCCGCGACAACGGCGACATCTACAAGGACCACTACACCGGCCAATATTGCGTTTTCGACGAACTCTACGTGGATGCGGCCGGGCCGGGTGCGCCCTGCCCGGAGTGTGGGCGCCCGACGGAAACGGTGAAGGAAGAAAACTACTTTTTCAAACTGTCAGCGTTTCAGGACAGACTGCTGAAGCTCTACGAGCAGCCGGACTTCATACGACCGGAGACACGGCGCAATGAAGTAGTTTCGTTCGTGCGTTCCGGCCTGCGCGATCTTTCTATCAGCCGCAGCACGTTCTCGTGGGGCATTCCGGTGCCGGATGATCCCAAGCACGTGATCTATGTCTGGATGGATGCGTTGTCGAATTACATCACGGCTCTGGGATATGGATCGGACGATGCCAAGCTGTATGCGAAGTTCTGGCCGGCGGATGCGCAGATGATCGGCAAAGAGATTGTGCGGTTTCACTGCGTCTATTGGCCTGCGTTTCTGATGGCGGCTGGGCTGCCGGAGCCGAAGGGGATCCTGGCGCATGGCTGGTTGCTGTTTGAAGAGAACAAGATGTCGAAGTCGCGCGGGAATATTGTGCGCGCGGAAACGATTCTTGAAGTGCTGGGCCAGGACGCGTTGCGTTACTTTCTGCTGCGCGAAGTGGTGTTTGGGCAAGATGGATCTTTTTCTTTCGATGCGCTGGTGCAGCGTTATAACTCCGATCTGGCGAATGGGTTGGGAAATCTGGCGAGCCGAACGCTGGCCATGATCAGGCGGTATTTCCGCGGCAAGGTGCCGTATCCTTCGGGGGAAGTGGCGCGCCGTGCAGCCGACAACGCGATTGCGGAGTTCGCAGGCAGGGTCATTGCGGAGTGCGATACGCTGTTTGATCAGTATCAGTTCTCGCGCGCGCTCGAGGTTGCCTGGAGCCTGGTGGCGGCGGTAGACAAGTACATCGTGGAAAACGAGCCCTGGGTGCTGGGTGAAAAGCAGGATGAAGACAGCCGCGCGCGGTTGGCAACGGCGCTATACACCAGCGCGGAAGCGTTGCGAATTGTGACCGCGCTGGTGCATCCGGTAATCCCGGAAGCGACGGCGAAGATTTGGACCCAGCTTGGTTTGGGCGATATCAAAATGTTCCGGCTGGCGGACCTGAAGTGGGGACAACTCGAGTTGGGAACAAAACTCGGGAGCGTTGGCCCGGTGTTTCCGCGAGCAGACAAGAGCGCAATCGAAAGGATGCAAAAGATGGAAGAACAGGGACGAGCACCTGGGCCGACTCCAGCGACAAGTGAGCCGCAGCCGCCAGTCAAACCTGCAGCAGCCACCACAACGAAGGCTGCAAGCCCGATTCCAGAAGGAAAAATCGGCATCGATGATTTCACGAAAATCGAAATGCGGGTCGGACAAGTCAAAGTGGCCGAGAAGGTACAGGGAGCGGACAAATTGCTGCGGCTGGAAGTTGATCTCGGCAACGAAGTCCGGCAAGTGGTGGCAGGCATCGCCGAGGCCTACGCGCCAGAAGTGCTGGTGGGGCGGAAAGTGGCGATTGTGACCAACCTTGCCCCGCGCAAGCTGCGCGGGCTGGAATCGAACGGCATGATTTTGGCGGCGTCAGTAGAAGGCGGAAAGCCGGTGCTGGCGAGTTTTCTGGAAGATGTCCCGGTGGGAGCGAAGTTGAAGTGAGAACCATCAACCACAAAGGCACACAAAGGAAATCTGCAACAACGAACGTCTGCGCAAGCGACCAATGACCAACGACCAACGACTGGTTCTCGTCGATTCCCACGCTCATCTTGACGGCGAACAGTTTCAAGCCGATAGAGAGCAGGTGATCTCACGTGCGCGCGAAGCAGGCGTTGAGACCATTGTCGCAATTGGAAACGGCGACGGGCCAGGGAGTCTAGATTGCGGCATCAAGCTGGCCGAGCAGTACGAATTCATCTACGCGACCGTCGGCATTCATCCCCATGAAGCAAGGTTGGCGACCGATGCGGCCTTCGGGGAACTTGAGCAACTGGCAAAGCGACCCAAGGTCATTGCGTGGGGTGAAATTGGGCTCGATTATTTTTACGACCATTCGCCGCGAGAGGTGCAACGGCAGGTGTTCGTGAAGCAGATGGGACTGGCGCGCTCGGTCAAGCTGCCGATCGTGATTCACTGCCGGCCGTCGGAGGGGAGTGACGATGCCTGGCAGGAGTGCCTGGAATTGATTTCGCAGCATTGGGCGGGTAGCGGGATCGGGGGCGTTCTGCATTGTTTCACGGGCACGTGGGACCACGCGAAACGCGCGCTGGACCTTGGATTCATGATTTCTTTTGCCGGGAACGTGACCTTTCCCAAAGCGCAGCAGATTCGAGATGCGGCGAAAGAAGTTCCGGCGGACCGGATGTTGATTGAAACGGACTGTCCGTACCTCGCTCCGGTGCCGCATCGGGGCAAACGCAATGAGCCGGCATTTGTGCGGGAAACGGCGCGGCAACTGGGCGAGTTGCGTGGGCTTTCCACGGAAGACATGGCCGCACAGACTGCCAAGAACTTCTACCGCTTCTTCTCATGCGATCCCGCCGGCACCACCTAGGAGGGTCGATTCGACACGGCTTGATTTGGAAGCAGTTCTCAGTCTCAGCTTTCAGTTCTCAGAGGTTGGATGACAAACTGGCCCGCTACCATTTAGTTTGGTAGCAAGAATCTTTTCGGGGACCGGGGTAATCTGTCTAAATACCATGCCAGAGAATACGTTTGACATCGTGAGCAAGATTGACTTGCAGGAAGTTTCCAACGCCATCCAGCAGGCGCTGAAGGAAGTGCATACCCGCTTCGACTTGAAGGATTCGAAGTCGATGATTGAACTGGAAGGCAAGGACGCGATCGTGCTGCACTCCATCGACGAGTACAAGCTGAAGGCGGTGAATGATGTTTTTCAGCAGAAACTGGTGAAGCGCGGCGTGCCGCTTAAGGGGCTGACTTATGGTGCGGTCGAGCCAGCCGCGGGCAGCACGGCGAAACAGCGCATCACCATGCAGCAGGGCATCGCGATCGAGAAGGCGCGCGAAATCGTGAAGGCGATCAAGGACAGCAAGAAGAAGGTGAATGCCTCGATCCAGGGAGACCTGGTGCGGGTGAGCAGCAAGGACCGTGATACGCTGCAGGAAATCATGGCGCTGCTGAAGCAGCGGGATTATGGCATTGATATGCAGTTTACAAATTACCGGAGCAATTGAGCAAAGCTTGAGCACATCGCCTGCCATCAACGGGAAAGAGATTTTCGAGTTGCTGCGCGCGGATTTGTCTGCCATCGAGCGGGAATTCGGACGGGACACGGTCTCTGGAGTAGAGGCCATCACCGAGATTGGCGAATACTTGCGCGCGGGCGGGGGCAAGCGTATCCGCCCCATGCTGCTGTTGCTTTCCTCCAAACTGTTTGATTACTCGGGACGCGGCGCCATCAAGTTGGGAGCGGTGATGGAGATCATTCACACCGCGACCCTGGTGCATGACGACATTATTGACGAAGCCCAGACCCGGCGCGGCCGGCCGGCCGCGAACACGCAGTGGGGAAATTCGAAGTGCGTGCTGGCGGGCGACTGGCTGTACATGCAGGCCTTCAAAATCGCGGTGCAGGAACGCAACTTCCGCACGCTGGATACGCTGATCGACCTGACGCAGCAGATGGTGGAAGGCGAACTGCTGCAGATGGAGAAGCTGGGCAAGCTGATTTCGCTGGATGAACACTTTGAGCTGATTTATCGCAAGACGGCGTGCCTGTTTTCGGTGTGCATGCGAATCGGCGCCATCCTGGGTGGTGCGACGGCAGAGCAAGAAGAAAATCTGGCGCAATATGGACGGGACCTGGGAATGGCGTTTCAGATCGTGGATGATGTGCTGGATCTAACGGCCTCGGAAAGCGTTCTGGGCAAGCCGGTGGCCAGCGATCTGCGAGAGGGCAAAGTCACGATGGCGGTGATCCACGCTCTGGAACGGTGCAGCCCGCGGGAGCGCGAGATGATCAGCACGGTGATGCGGGAGCAGGCTTTCGACGGCGTGAGCCACGCGGCAATCCTGGAGATCTTGAACCGTTATGGCTCGATTGATGCCGCCCAGCAGCGCGCCCTGCAATATGCCGGGCTGGCACGGAATGCGATTTGCAGTTTTCCCGACAGCGAAACCAAGCGGGCGCTGCTGTGGGCCCCGGAGTACGTGGTCGGAAGAGAGAAGTAGGGTAAATCCGTTTTGGCCCGGGCTTCGTAATACAATTGGGGAAATAACCCACCACTTCAATTCAAATGTCTAAGGAGAACCGAAAATGAAAAAGCTGTTGGTTTTAGCACTGGCACTTTCAGTCATGATGATCACTGTTACCGCCATCGCGCAAGACACCATGGGACAGTCCCCCAACAAAGCGGCCGCAGCCGCGCCTTTGAAAAACATCAAGGGCACGGTGAAATTCGACGGCGATAAGGCGACCTTCGTCGCGGACAAAGACCAGAAGTCGTGGGATGTCATGAATCCCGAAGCCCTCAAGGGTCATGATGGTCACCACGTCCTGCTGAGCGCGCACGTTTATGCGGACAAAGGCGCCATTCACGTGATGAGCGTCAAGATGGTGCAGTAAGGCGGACCCAGCAAGAATTCAGGGCGGCGAAAGCGCCGCCCTTTTTTGTTTATACTGGCAACGAAACTTAGCGCCCTCTAATCCCGTGAATCCGCTCTTCTCACTGATCGCGCGGCATCGCTACCTTCTGACCTTCCTGGTGGTGTTGTCGGAAGCCATCGGCCTGCCGGTACCGGCGGCTCTGGCGCTGGTGGCAGCCGGGGCAGGCGTCGCCTCCAAAGCGCTGAATGGCCCGCTGACCTTGGGTTTGGCATTGACCGCGGCCTTGCTGGGTGACACGCTGCTCTTCGTATTGGGCCGGTACATGGGTTGGACCCTGCTGGCTATTCTGTGCCGGTTGTCGGTGAACCCGGAGAGTTGCGTCCTGCGCTCGGCCGAGTCATTTTACAAGCGCGGAAAGCTGACGCTGTTGATCGCCAAGTTTATTCCGGGTGTAAACACCATGGCGCCTCCGCTGGCGGGAAGCATGAGGATGCGCCCGCTGCAATTCCTGCGTTTCGATCTAACCGGCGCGGCACTGTACATCTTGGCTTATGGCAGCCTGGGCTTCCTGTTCCACGATTTCCTGGCGGCGATTACCCGTGGATTTCAGACTGCCGGCCATGTGTTTGGAGAAGTGCTGCTCACCGCGGCCGTTGTGTACACCGCTTACCGGGTGTGGATCTATCGCAAGAACCTGGTGTATAAGGTCGTGCCGCGAGTGCAGGTAGAGGAACTGGCCAGGAAGCTAGCGTCGGATGAGGCGGGGAAGGTCCTGCTGGTGGACGTTCGCAGCCATGGTTATTACGACCCCGACGCCTCCCGTATCAAGGGGTCGGTTCGGATCGAACCCAACAACTTGTACGAAGAGCTGAAGACACTTCCGAAAGACAAGGACATCTATCTTTACTGTACTTGAGCGCGCGAAGCGACCAGCGCCCGGGTGGCGCTGCAACTGGAGCAGAAGGGGTTCAGGGCTTTTGTGATTGTCGGTGGTTTCGCAGCCTGGAGAAAAGCGGGACAGCCGCTGGAGCCAGTGCCATATGATGATTTAGTCAAGCTGCCAACGTTTTCGTAAAGCGGTTCTTGGTTGGTTCACGATCCGGAGTTCATGAGTTCCCACAAAGAAATCGAAATCAAGTTTCGCGTGGAGGACCTGCGCGCGCTCAACCGCAGACTGCGGCAGTCGGGATTCCGGCTGGTCACCCGGCGAACACACGAAATGAACACACTCTATGATCTGCCGGGGCAGCAACTACGCAAGCGCGGCGAACTGCTGCGTTTGCGCAAGTACGGGACGAAATGGACGCTGACCCACAAAGCCAAGGGCAAGGCGGGACGTCACAAAACACGAGTGGAAAACGAGACTCGAGTCGCAGACGGCATCAGAATGGACATTATTTTGCGAACGCTGGGGTTTGCCCCGACCTTCCGCTATGAGAAGTTTCGCGCCGAATGGAGCGACGGCAAGGGGAACGTAGTGGTGGATGAAACTCCGATCGGAAACTTCGGCGAGATTGAGGGACCTGCCCGCTGGATCGACCAAACGGCGCGCCACTTACGGGTTCCGCGGGACAGCTACATCACTGAAACCTACGCGGCATTGTTTTTTCTGTGGAAGAAACAGACCAAGAGTTCCGCCCGCGAAATGACTTACGCCTCGGTCGCCAGGAGCACCCCGCGGTAGTCTTCTCAGATCCCTGAAAATGCTGCACCAAAGTAGCAAACAAGATCGGTGGATGGGCGCATGGTACCCTCAACTTGCTCTGGTTTTGTTGCGCCCGCCAGCGCTGTGGCAGTACAAAAAGACAACTTTCGCAGACTTCTGCGGACGGTCGAAGCGCTCTCCGATCTTGGCCCCGCCATAACGGCCGAGCGCGGCTTCACGCAGATCTCAGGTCTCATGCTGACCGCCTTACAACAGGCGGCCGGTGCGCGCGAAGTTGTGCTCTTCACTTATAGCGACAAACCTTCCCTGCTGACTTCGATCGCGTCCAACGGTTTCGCGTTGATGCCGGACCCGGCCATCGTTCCCTTGCTGCCCAAGCACGTGCATGCGCTGGCCACGGCGCGCGGTCCGGTGGTGCTGGAGGCGGGATCCTCGGATGCGTTCCTAAGCTCCAACGGGAATGTGGCTCCTGAGCTGTTTCGATGCGTTGCTCCACTGCGGGTTGGAGGCAAACTGGTAGGCGTGGTCGCCCTGGGGCATCGCGAAGGCGACGCGAACTACGACGCGGGCGAACTGGAATCGCTGGATCTGCTGTGCCACTATGTGGCCCTGGCCATCCATAATCAGACGTTGAGCCAGACTCTGGCGCAGCGGGTCTCAGAAAATCTGCGGCTGGTGGCCTCGCTGCATGGTTTCTACGACAACGCGCTTGAAGTCTTTGCCACTGCGATTGACGTGAAGCACGTGAACATTCACGGACACTCGCTGCGCGTGGGACGCTATTCGGCAGCCATCGGCGAGGCCATGAATTTGGAGGCCTCTGAAGTCGCCGCGCTACGTTCCGCAGGCTACTTGCACGATATCGGCAAAGTTGCCGTGGACAAACGCCTGTTCGGTAAGACGACATCGCTCGATGCGGAAGAGTTTCGTGAAATGGCCGACCACACGGTGGTGGGACACCGGATTGTGAGCGGTGTGCAGTTCCCCTGGCCACAAATTCCGGAGATCGTACGCTGGCATCACGAGCGGGCAGATGGGTCGGGATATCCAGACAAGTTGGCAATTGAAGAGGTGCCGTTAGGGGTGCGCATTGTGGGACTGGCAGACACGTTCGACGCCATGGTCAGTGAGCGACCCTATCGCGAACCGATGTCGCTGGGAGCTTCGTTGAGCGAGATCGTGCGGCTGACTCCGTTGAAATTCGACCCCAACGTGGTGCAAGCTCTGCTTCTGCAAGTACGTCGCGATGCGGTGGGAAGCAATCGTGTCCCCTTCCTCGAGACCCGGATGGCGGACACTATTGCCGCACCCGATGTTGACCATTTGGCGGCCAGCCTGCAGCACAAGGTGACCCACGGAAGGCTCTTCCTGACGTAGTGGGTTGTCTGTCGGATTGGCCTCCAGCAGCAGCCTGCAAATCGAGCAGATAAGCGTTAGAGTTAATTGGACATACTATATGACGAAATGATACAATCGCTTGATTTTATGAGCCCTCGCCGCTACCGCATGACACAACGCAACGCCGCTGCCGAGCGCACCCGCAGCGGCATCCTGGCTGGGGCCCGGGAGTTGCTGGCCACGCCTCGGGGATTCTCCGAATTCAGCGTGGACGCGGTGGCGCGAAAAGCGAGCGTGGCGCGCATGACGGTGTACTACCAGTTCGCATCGAAAGCGGGGCTGCTCGAAGCACTGTATGAGCATCTGGTAGCACGGAACGAGACGGCACAATCAGCCGACGCACTTCGCAAGACAGATTCCCTTGCGGCGCTTTTGGAATTTATTGATGTGTTCATCCGAGTGTGGAGTTCTGATCGCTTGGTGATTCGGCGCGTGCACGCGCTGGCGGCACTTGATCCAGCGATTGCGCAAAGTGTGCAGACGCGCAACACGCGGCGGCGACATGAACTCGAAGTGATTTTGAAACGCGTGCGCGGGCAATATGGACATCCCGGGTTCAGCAAATTCTCTGAGGCGCTCGAAATTGTTTATATGCTGACCAGCTTTGAAAGCTTTGATCAACTGGCGGGCGCGAGCCGCAGGCCGGTTGAAGTAGCGGACGCCATCAAGCGAATGGCGCTGGCCACGGTGGTGCTGCACGGAGCAGAGATCGAATCCGGGAAAGTGCAAGTGGTTGCCCGACCGCCAAAGGCCTCATAGATAGGGAGATTCCCCGCAGCAACATCTGCACTGTTTTGGGGTTGATAGTAGTGGGGCTTTCTCGTGCTGCTATGAAGCTGGGACATCGCCAGATCGCGACTGCGGTTTTGCTCCTTGGATTCACCGCCTCGGTGCAGTTGGCGCCCGCCAAAAAGAAGGAAAAGCAAAGTCTCGACACCGCGCAAATCGGCCAGGAGAAGCGTGCGGTGCACGCGCTGAGCCGGCTCACATTTGGACCCCGGCCGGGCGACGTGGAACGCGTACAGGCGATGGGCGTGGATCACTGGATCGACCAGCAACTTCATCCGGAAAGAATTGACGACAGCGCCCTTGATGCCCGGCTCACTTCCTTTCGCACCCTGAAGATGGACACGCGCGAACTGGTAGAAGAATTCCCTTCTGGCGAAATGATCAAAGCAGTAGCCGAGGGCAAGCGGCCGCTTCCCTCCGACCCACTACAACGCGCCGTTTACCAGGCGCAGCTTGATCAGTACGAAGAGAAACAGGAACGCAAAACGGGAAGCGGACCGAGCGCTGCGCCTCCGGATGCCGCAGCCAAGCCCGACAAAATGACCGGTGAAGACAACATCTACGCCGCCGAGAGGGTGCAGCAACTACTGGATATGCCGCCTGATCAGCGAGTCGCGACGGTTCTTCAGATGTCTGCGGAGGAGCGACGGACGCTGACTGCTTCCCTGCGGGGCAAGCGAGATGAGTTCTTCGAGGGCATGAAACCGCGGCAGCGCGAAACGCTGCTGGCGCTCAACAATCCGCGCCAGGTGGTGAATGATGAACTGGTCCAAGCCAAACTGCTGCGCGCCGTATACAGCGAGCGCCAGTTGCAGGAAGTGATGGACGACTTCTGGTTTAACCACTTCAACGTCTTCATCGGCAAGGGCGCTGATCATTATCTGCTGACCAGCTACGAGCGCGACGTGATCCGTCCCCACAGCATGGGCAAGTTTGAGGATCTATTGGTGGCCACGGCGCAAAGCCCGGCCATGCTTTTTTACCTCGACAACTGGCTGAGCGTGGGGCCGAATTCGGATGTGGCCAACGGCATCCCCAAGCGCAACCATGACGACTGGAAAAAGCGCGCTCGAAGCAACGGACCGGTCAGCCAAGCCAAGGGTAAGCGCAGCGGCCTCAACGAAAACTACGGCCGCGAACTGATGGAACTGCACACGCTGGGAGTGAACGGCGGTTACACACAGAAAGATGTGACCGAAGTGGCGCGAGTATTCACCGGGTGGACGCTCAAACAGCCGCGCCAGGGAGGCGGGTTCACGTTCGAAGAGCGCATGCATGAGCCCGGGGACAAGACGGTGCTGGGGCATCACATCAAGGCAAAAGGCGAAAAGGAGGGATTCGAAGTGCTGCACATTCTGGCGCATCATCCTTCGACCGCGGAGTTCGTGTGCACCAAGCTGGCGGTGCGCTTCGTCTCCGATGATCCACCGCCGGCGCTGGTGAATCGCATGACACAGACATTTTTGAAGAAAGACGGCGACATTCGCCAGGTTCTGAAGACGATGTTTGCTGCGCCGGAATTCTGGGCGGCCGATACCTACCGGGCAAAAGTAAAAACGCCGCTGGAGTTCACGGTTTCGGCTGTACGAGCCAGCGGGGCAGAAGTCAGCGATGCCATGCCGCTGGCCCGCCAACTACAAAACATGGGAATGCAGATTTACGGCGCTCAGCCGCCGACCGGATACTCCATGAAAGCAGCGGCCTGGGTGAACTCGTCGGCGCTTTTGGGACGCATGAATTTTGCTCTGGCGCTGACCGCGGGGAAGCTGAAGGGGATCCAGGTGACCTCTGCGAGCCTGAACTCTGAGAATCATGCCGGCGAGAATGGGCCGGCAGATTCTTTGGCAACGCTGGCATATTGGGAGAACGATTTACTTCACGGCGATGTTTCCCAGCAGACCCACGATACGATCGCGGCTCGGCTACAGGATCCGCAGATCAGCCAGCGCAGGCTGGATGATCCAGCGCGGGCGCCGAACGTCAGCGCCATCGCGGGTTTGCTGTTGGGGTCGCCCGAGTTTCAGAGGAAATAGCTCTTGGCTCTTGGCCTTTGGCTCTTGGCCTTTGGCTCTTGGCTTGAAACGGACAAGTCGGTGAGCCGAGAGGTGCTAGAGCCAAAAGCTAAGAGCTGGTAGCCAGGAGCTGGTTTTATGTCCATCACTCGCCGCATATTTCTTCGCAACAGCGCGCTGGCCGTGGTTGGCACCGCGGCCATCCCGTCGTTCCTCACTCGCGCCGCATATGGCGCGGTGGAATCCGGAACGCGCAATAAACGTCTGGTGGTTATTTTTCAGCGTGGGGCGGCGGACGGTCTCAACATCGTCGTGCCGCACGGCGAGCCGGCATACTACACCATGCGGCCGTCGATCAATATTCCCCGTAACTCGGTGATGGATCTCGACGGCTTTTTCGGGCTGCATCCCTCGCTCGCGCCTTTCCAGCCACTGTGGAACCAGCGCCATCTGGCGATTGTGCATGCGGCGGGCTCGCCGGATACTACGCGATCGCACTTCGATGCGCAGGATTATATGGAGTCCGGCACACCCGGCGTGAAAGCGACCGACGATGGATGGCTCAACCGCTGCCTGCACGCTCTGGCCGCTGCGGACGACAAGTCGGCATTTCGCGCCATCGCCATGGGGCCTTCCCTGCCGCGAATTCTTTCTGGCAGCGAGCGTGCCTTGGCTGTAAATAACGTCAATGATTTTGGAG
>JBKQLO010000160.1:0-22844 GCA_052147055.1 Terriglobales bacterium | reverse complement strand
TCGGAGAGGAGTCGACCCCGCATGGGCTCCAAAGCCGCCATCGCCGCTGCCGGATCATCGATGACTTGGATATCGAGCACGAGAAGACGGTACCATTGACAACTTTTCTTGTCAAGGATGATTCAAGGCTTTTTCTTACGAATTTGCAGAGTCGATGAGACCATCGAACAGGTCGGCGCCCAGGTTCGCGAGGAAGTGAAGGTGGTACAGGAGCTCCTACGTCACACGAACAGTCGCATTACGCTGGATCTTAACTTGTTCGGAGTCAGCAAACTTGTGTACGTGTGCCGGAAGGTGTGAAACCAGACCCGCTTCTGGATCTTTGGCCGCCTTCACTGCCGGTCGCGCTCAGGCACGAATGCCGAACAAGCGGCTGGCGCAAAGCAAACTTGTTCGGATGGTGCTCAACAAGGGAGCAGCACTGGCCTAAGTGGACCACATTGGACCATGACGCAAATTGCCAATTCCTCGCAAGTGCTTGAAAGAATTGGCGGGGACGACGGGACTCGAACCCGCGGCCTCTGCCGTGACAGGGCAGCGTTCTAACCAACTGAACTACGTCCCCGGTTTTGCGACCGGAATCGCCAATCTGGTGGGTAGTGCAGGACTCGAACCTGCGACCTCCTGCTTGTAAGGCAGGCGCTCTAACCAGCTGAGCTAACCACCCCTCGCTCCCGATTCTCGAGCGCCATGGGAGCCTTGCGCAAAAGTAAAGATGAGGGGCGCTTCTCTGGAACCACTTGCAGTATACGTGAGCGCCGAAAAGGGGGCAAACCCGAAACCAGCATTTAGCAATTAGCACTTGGCATTTAGCCAGTAGAGGTTGTTTGCCGGGATCTGCAATCGCTCGACCGCCAAATGCTAATTGCCAAGTGCCAATTGCTGGCTACAATGTCGCGTGCGGCGTTTGATCGTCAATGCGGATGATTTCGGCCTTACCGCTGGGGTGAATCGCGGGATCGTGGAGGCACACAGCGCGGGCATCGTAACCTCCACCACCCTGATGGCCAACTCGCGGGCCTTCGACGATGCCGTTCAACTCGCACGCTCGAGCCCAAAGCTTTCCGTAGGCTGTCATCTGGTTCTAGTGGACGGTTCGCCTCTACTCGGCGCCGACAAAATCCCGAGCATGATGGATCCCACCAACCCCGGCCACTTCCGGCAAAACATCAGCGGCTTTGCCGTACGTGCGATCAGTGGACGTCTGGACACGGACGAGATCGAGGGCGAAGCCGCCGCCCAAATTCGCAAGCTCCAGTCTGCGGGGATTCAGGTCTCCCACATCGACACCCACAAGCATACCCACATGTTTCCGCAGGTATTGCATCCGCTGTTGCGGGCCGCACAAGCCTGCGGCGTGCGGGCCATCCGGAATCCGTTTGGGCGCGTCGTTTTCTCCCGAGTCGCCCGTCATCCCAGCTTGTGGAAACGCTACAGTCAAGTGAGTCTGCTTAATGCCTGGCAGGGAAAATTTCGCCGGGCCGTAGCCGCTGCGGAAATGATCACCACCGATGGCAGCCTCGGCGTGGTCGCCACCGGCGCGCTCGATGATCGACTCATTCATCTCATCCTGGAAACTCTTCCCGAGGGTACCTGGGAATTTGTGACCCATCCTGGCTACAACGACGCAGATCTGCAAAACATACCCACCCGGCTACGCCAGTCGCGTGAACTGGAAAGGGGCGTTCTGACCTCGGCAGCCACCCGCCGCCTGCTGGACCAGAAGGGAATCCAGCTCATCTCGTACCGTAACTTGCCGTGAATCGGCCCGCCTTCCACTCCACCCGTACACGGCCTTTAGGTATCGGAAGCCACTTACGTTGGTAACCAGCGGAGGTCACTGCGCCCGGTTATGATAAGCAAGTCTTTCAGATTACCTATCAGGTAGCGGAGTCCATGGATAAAAGACCGGAGACTCGGATCGACGCCCAAATCCTTGTTCGCGTTTGGGGCATGGATGCGGACGGCCGTCCCTTCTTTCAGAACGCCAACGCCGGCAAGATCAGCAGCGAAGGCGCACAAATCTCGGGAATCGCTCATCCTCTGAAGGCCGGCGATGTCATCGGTATTCAGCACGGCGACAAGAAAGCCCGCTTCAAAGTCATTTGGGTCATTGATGCCGGGGTAGCCCGGAAGATCGAAGCCGGCGTGCAGATACTTCCCAACCAGCGCAGCCCCTGGCAGGACCTGGCGGCCTGGGAAAAACAGGAAGTTGTCTCTAGCGAGAACAAACGGCGTTTCGTACGGCACAAGGTCCTTTTCCCCATTGAAATCAGTTTCGAGGATGGTCGCCGGACGCAGATGCACACCCACGCGACTGACATTGGGGGCCGTGGCTGTTATGTTGAGAGCCTCCTCCCGCTTCAGTTGGGTACGAAAGTCAACATCAAATTTTGGATGGATGAAGAAAAGGTTCAAACCAGCGGGGTTGTCCGAGCCAGCGATCCTGGAGTAGGCATGGGCATCGAGTTTACTGCCCTGGACAACACCGTGCAGGAACGGTTGCAGCTTCATCTCGACAAGCTTGACGACGGGCTCGCCAACCGTGATGCTGCCAAGGGCGCCACCACCTCAGAAAGTTAGCCCCTTCTTCTACGCTTGAAACCCTGCAAAATCTGAATCTTAGCGGACCGGTCGCCATCGAATCAGAGAGCCACGCCCGGCGGGCGTGGAAAGGACCGGCATGAAGATCGGCATTACCTGTTATCCCACCTACGGCGGCAGCGGGGTGGTGGCCACTGAACTCGGTCTGGAACTGGCGCAACGCGGGCACGAAATCCATTTCATTTCTTACGCCCAGCCCATTCGTCTGACCGAACTGCATCCCAACATCCACTATCACGAAGTGGACGTCTCCCGCTATCCCTTGTTTGACTTCCCGCCGTATGACTTGGCGCTGGCCACGCGCATGGCGGAAGTTTCTGAACTCTATGCCCTCGACATTCTGCATGTGCACTATGCGATCCCGCACTCGGTAAGCGCTCTGCTGGCCCGGCAGATGCTGGCCGCCAAGCCGCGAGGACAACGCCTGCCGTTTGTCACCACCCTGCACGGCACCGACATCACCTTGGTGGGACTGGACCGCTCTTATCTGCCCATCACCCGTTTCTCCATCGAAGAGAGCAACGGAGTGACAGCCATTTCAAAGTATCTGCGGGAGCGCACACTGCGCGAGTTCGACGTAAAGAATCATATCGAAGTCATTTATAACTTCGTGAATTGTGATCTCTACTGCCGCGACAAAGATGCCCCGCAGCGGCGCTTGGAATATGCGCCCAACGGCGAACGTATTCTGGTGCATCTTTCGAATTTTCGTCCCGTCAAGCGCGTGACCGACACCATTGAAATTTTCGACCGCGTGCGGAAGAAAGTGCCATCCAAGCTGCTGCTGATCGGCGACGGCCCCGACCGCTCGCGTGCGGAATGGTTGGCGGTGCAGAAAGGAATTCACAACGACGTCTTGTTCCTGGGCAAGCAGGACCAGATCAGCGAAAAGCTGGCGGTCGCCGACGTCATGCTCATGCCCAGCGAACTGGAATCGTTCGGGCTGGCAGCGCTCGAAGCCATGGCCTGCGAAGTGGTGCCGATTGCCACCCGGGTGGGCGGTGTGCCCGAAGTCATTGAACACGGAATCAGCGGTTATCTGGCCGACGTGGGCGACGTCGACACCATGGCTGGCTATGCGATCGAGTTGCTGAGCGACGAGAGCCGCCTGCGGGAGATGGGCAAGGCCAGCCGGGCGATGGCAAAATCCAGATTTTGCGCTTCCAAAATCGTCCCGCAGTATGAGGCGTTTTACCGCCGCACGCTGGAGCGTTCCTCCTGAAGCGCCGCCGGGAGTGACCCTTCACTTTGCAGCACCGGCAGACCTAGGCGAATCAGTGTTCCCTTCCCTTCGCGGCTGTCGATGGTCATGCGGGCGGTATCGCCATAAAGCACTTTGAGCCGTTCCGCAACGTTGGCCATGCCGATGCCGGTCCCGCCTAGGCCTGTGGGCTTTTCCAGCAAATGAGCGGCGCCCATTCCTACTCCGTCATCTTCAACTTCAATAATTAACTTCGAATCGCTGAGACGGCTGCGCAGGAAGATGCTGCCGCCTTCGATCTTGGGCGAAAGCCCGTGCTTGATGGAATTTTCCACCAGCGGCTGCAGCAACATGCTGGGCACCATCGCGTCCAGCGAAGCCGGTTCCAATTCCTTCACTACTTGCAGCTTGTCGCGGCCGAAGCGGACCACTTCAATGTCCAGATAGTTGTCAATGAACTCCAACTCCTCGCGCAGCGGCACGAAGGCGTCGCCGCTGCCCAGCAGTCGCCGCAGAATCGTGGCCAGCTTGATGATCAGTTCCCGCGCGGTGTCAGGATCGAATCGCACCAGCGACGAAACCGAGTTCAGTGTGTTGAATAAGAAATGCGGGTTGATCTGATTTTGCAGCGCCTCCATGCGGGAGCGCAGCAGTAACCGCTCCTGCTCTTCCAGTTTGATCTGAATGCGCACGCTGTTCCAGATTTTCAGTTCAATCCCAATCACCATGATCGACGCCGCATAGATCAGCGCTTCCACCCACCATGTGGGACTCTCCAAACTGAAAGTGGCGCGGCGGGAAAAATGGGACATCTCCGTTTGTACAAATCTCAACCCCACGATGGTCATGAAGAACATCACTTGCCAATCGAACCTGCGGGGAGCAGGAAGGTTGCGGCGGATCATTCGATAAACGCTTAGGTCAATGAAAGGCGAAAACGACCAGATATCTTCGCGGTCCGGAGCCGCGTACCGCAGTTGTCCGGACACCAACCCGCAGACGATGGCAAACGGCAGGGTGGCCCATTCGCCATAGAGCAAGGCAGGAAGGGCTACCAGTGACCCGCCGAGAACGCCGGTGAGGCGGCCACCAATCACTCCCAGCACAATCGCGGTTTCGAACGAAAGGTCGCCGGCCAGAAAGCTGTGCGCAATGAGTCGGAACCAAACGCCGACAGCCAGCGGCCCCGCGACCCACAATACCAGGTAGATTTTTTGTTTGAGAGATCGGTCTTCCTGAAAGAGCAGCCTCTTGAATTCGACGGAGCGAACCAGAATGCTGGCCACGGCGGCGGCAACACCGAGCTTGATCAGCAGGTTAATGAGGATGAGACGCTGTTCCATGGGACTGAAGGAAATGTAGCACGAGGAAGGCGCTTCTTCGCGAACTTTGCGGCTGTTCTTCGCGCTCTTTGCGGCTAAAGCTTTTGATTTTGTCCCAACTGGGCCGCGATTTGCGTGAGTTCCGCCTCGATTCCAGCCGACTGCGCTGGCCCGCCCTGGGCCATGTCCTTGCTGCCACCGCCACGCCCGCCCAGTTTGGCGAGAGCCTCTTTCATGAGTGCGCTCATGTCGAAGGGCTGTCCTGGGGATTGCGCAAACACCACAGCGGGAGGGTCAGAGCTGACGCCCAGCAGAGCGACAACGTTCGAACTCTGCCGTGTAAGTCTCTGCGCCAATAACTTGATGAATCCCAGATCGCGATCCGGAAACACACGGACCACCACTTTGCGGCCGCCGCTCTCCACAATTTCCCCCAGCATCCGGCCGGCATAGAGATCGGTGAGTTCTGCAAGTACGTGCTCGGCTGATTTCTTCAGCGCCCGCACTTCTTCTTGCGATTTTCGGACCTGCTGCGGCACATCCCAGACATGCGCGGAAAGCAGCCCGGCAGATTCGGCCAGAGTCGTGTAGTCGCGGCGCGCTGTGCTCACCGCGCGTTTGCCGCAGACGAACTCCACCCGCCAACCCTGCCGGACCTTCTCGATCTTCCGCAGTAAGACGCACCCAATCTGCCCCGTGGCCGTGACATGAGTACCGCCGCAAGCCGTCAGATCGAAGTCCTGAATATCAATAAGCCGCAGCTGGTCTCGCTCCGCCGGCGGCAGCTTGCGCAATCCTAATTTCTGGGCCTCCTCGCTGGTGACAAAGCGGATGCCTACGCTGCGGTTCTCAGTCACGATATCGTTGGCCAGTGCCTCGGCTGTCTCAGCTTGCCTCGCCGTCAGGCCCTTGGTGTCCAGATCGATAGAGCAGGATTCTACCCCCATGTGAAATGAAACCGTCGGCATATTGAGCGACCGCACGAAGGCCGCTGAGAGAACGTGCTGGCCGGTGTGCTGCTGCATGTGATCGCGACGCCGGTCAGCGTCGATGAGGCCGCGAACGCGGCTTCCCGTTTGGATTTGCGCTGGATTCTCCAGGAAATGAAGGATGGTTCCGTCTTCGTGCTCTGCCACTTCGGCGACCCGCAGCTTTTCTGCTTGTCCAGCAGGGACGATCCACCCAGTATCAAACACCTGCCCGCCGCTGGTGGGATAGAACGCGGTACGATCCAGAATGATGGCCGGGCGCGATTCCACGGTCGTTACATCGATCACTTCCGCATCGAACTCGTACAGAAAAGAATCGCGATAATAGAGATGCTCGGTCATGGCTGAATCCTGAGTGCTGACGGCTGAATGCCTCAGTACGGTCCGATAATCCCGCCAATTTGCCGGGCAGCGGGCCTCGGTTCCCGCGACTTTTTCTGTCCTTCGATTACGTCCAGATACTTCAATCCCGACCCGGTATTGAACAACACCACCGTATCCTCGGGACCAAAAAACCCCGTCGCATGCAGCTTGCGATACGCCGCCAGCGCGGCCGCGCCTTCCGGAGCCGCAAAAACCCCCTCCACGCGTGCCCAATGTCGCAGCGCATCCATGATTTCGTCGTCCGTCACTGCCAACGCCAGCCCTTCGCTCTTCTTCAATATGTCGAGAATCAGGTAATCGCCATAAGCCTTGGGAACCCGCAAGCCCGCAGCCAGCGTAGATGCGTTCGGCCAGAACTCCGCGTTGGGCTCGCCATCGTCCCACGCCTTCGCGATGGGAGCGCATCCCGCTGCCTGCACCGCAATCATCTGCGGCCGCTCCTTGCCAATCCATCCCAACTGCTCCATCTCTTCAAACGCCTTCCACATTCCGATCAGCCCGACTCCGCCGCCGGTGGGATAGATGATTCCTTGCGGCATCCGCCAGCCCAGTTGTTCCGCCACCTCGTAGCCCATCGTCTTCTTGCCTTCCACGCGGAACGGTTCCTTCAGCGTGGAAACATCAAACCAGCCTTCTTTATCTTTCTTTTCCGCAACCATGCGGGCGCAGTCGCTGATCAGACCATCGGCGTAGGTGACATGGGCGCCATAGCTCTCACACTCCACCCGATTGGCCAGCGGCACGTCTTTGGGCATGAAAAGATGGGCCTCGATCCCCGCCGCCGCCGAATAAGCCGCCAGCGCGCTGGCCGCGTTGCCTGCCGAGGGGGCGGCCAGTTTCTTCAGACCATATGCCTTCGCCATGGTCACCGCAGCCGACATGCCCCGCGCCTTGAATGAACCGGTGGGGTTCAGACCTTCGTCTTTTATATAAATGGAGGGAAACTCGCGGCTGGGCAGCATGGGCGTGAACCCTTCACCCAGCGAAACTGGCTCGGCTTCCGGCAGCACTTCCGCGTAGCGCCACATGTTGGGCGTGCGCCCCGCCAGTGAAGCCGCCGGAAAAGTCTTCTTCAATGCTGCCAGGTCATAGCGGACGTACAGAACTCCGCCGTCCTTGGGACACACAGTCTGCGGCTGATCGGCGCGGAAGTGCTCACCGCACTTGGTACATTCGAGGTAGGCGATGCGGGCCACAAGCGAGTTTAACATTCAGAGCCGAAAGAGCGTGGGGCGGAACCTGCCCTGAGCGAAGTCGAAGGACGCCCTCGTTCGACCGGCGGAAGCTCTGCGCAGATTGTGGCAATCTCGCAGGTCGCCGTACTCTTCACTCCCTTTGTTGCTATGGCTTGTTAGTATTCCAGCAGAGAATCAGCAGCGGTTGTCCCCAATCGCCCTATCTAAGGAGCCGGTATTTGCCATGAAGAAAAACGTCTGGAGATCAGCGATCGAGGTCGGTTTTATTATCTTCCTGTTTTATTCCAATCTCTTGATGGGAGAATATGAGCGCTCAGGCATGGGGCAGAAGAATGGCGTAGCTTGGGCCATCCGAGATGTTTTTACCGCTGCCAATTTTGAAATCGCCACCATAGCTGCGCTCATCGGTTATATCCTTCTTGAGTTTCTTCGAAACAGATTCTAAGCAAACGTGGCCCGGATTCTTCGCCGCAAAAGTAGGCTGTCCTAACGGGAGTCTTTCTTCGCGGGGTCAAAGAACAGCGCGTGATAGATCAGGTCGGTTGCGGAGTCGATCCAGTCATTGAGTTCCACTTTCGGCATGCGCACAGCCTGTGCGAGTAAGCTCCAGAAGAAGCCATCCATCACTCGGGCAAGCGCAGGAACATCGACTCCGGGCCGGGCGCCAGGAAAGTTCTGCAGAAACACAAATAGTGCGCTGACCCGCTGGGTCGTCCACGCGCGAATCTTCTGTTGTTTGCGTGCCAGATCCGGATCAGACAGCACGGCTTCCTCCCACGCGCGGCAAGCGCCCAGATAATGCAGATCGCAGGCGAAAGCGCGAGCCAGCAAATCTCGTAGGACGGCCTGTGCATCAGCGGCAACGTCAGGGCGAAGATCGATCCCGCTCAAACCCTTCAGAAGATCATCCATCAGCGCCAGCAATAGTTGCCGCTTGGAACGATAGTGCAGGTAGAAGCCTCCCACCGCGAGATTCGCACGCCGCGCAATATTTTCGATCGAAGTGCGTTCGAAGCCTTTTTCGCCAAATAGCGCCACCGCGGCGGTCTTCAGCTGCACCCGCTTTTCCAGACTCCGCTTTTGCTGCGGTTCACGAGAAAGATCCTCACCCGCCAGCAAATTGGGACGTTTGATCACAGCCGTCTCCCGGGACCAAAGCTCGCGCCCACCATGGCGCCCGCGCAACACCCAAGCATCCAGCCTCCGAAGATGCCGGCCAACTCCGGAGCCATGTTGGGGAACACCACCGGAAAAAACGCACTGGAGAACGAATCCAGCAGCAACGTCGGCAGCGCAAGGGAAATGGCCCCAGCCGGCCACTCTTCCGGCGGCAGGTGAAAACGACTGCACAACCGGCGCACGAGCCACGCCATCAGTGGAAAGCTGACAGCAAACAGAATGACCGTTCCCACCGGGTTCCTCGAGTGCAGCAAGTGCTGTCCCGCAAGCCGCAACGCGATGGTGGCAACAAACCAAATGGCGAATCCGCAAACAAGCAGCGATTTATGATAATAGAACATGAATTCATATTCATATCAAACGGAAGAAATGTCAAATTCTCATCTCTCCGGCAGATCCCATCTGCTGCGTACCGCCTAGGTCCCTGACACTAACCGCTCCAGCACCGGACCGAGAGCCAGCGCCGGAAGATAGCTCAGCGCGGTTACCGTAATCAGACAGATGGTGAGCAGGATGCCGAACGAAAGCGAGTCCGTGGGAAGAGTCCCTGATGAGGACGGCGTGTTTCTCTGCCGCGCGAACAATCCGGCGAATGCCAGGGCAGGAATCGCCAAGCCAAACCTCCCGGCCATCATGGCGAATACCGTAGTCAGGTTATAGAAAACCGTATTGGCGCTGAGACCCGCAAAGCTTTGCCCGTTGTTGGCAAAGCAGGATGCATACGCAAACACAATCTCCGTGAAGCCGTGAGGCCCCAAGTTCGTGGTCAGGCCGGAGAGCCCCGCCCTGCTGCTGACCGCGATTGCCGCGAGTGGAAGAACAAACAGCGGAGCGGTCAAGGCGTACAGGATAATCATTTTGTTTTCGCAGGGCCCAATCTTCTTGCCCAGATATTCGGGGGTGCGGCCGACCATCTGACCGGCGAGAAACACGGCGATTGCGGCCGCCATCACCATGCTGTAGAGGCCTGTACCGAGTCCTCCAAAAACAAGTTCTCCCAGCAGAAGGTTCACTAGAAGAACCAATCCGCCAAGCGACGTAAAGCTGTCGTGCGCCGAGTTATTCGATCCCGTAGCCGTGTTCGATGTCACCACGGCAGTGAGCACGGAGCCACCAACCCCGAAGCGAACCTCTTTCCCTTCCATGTTGCCGCCCGATTGGGACAAGCTGTTTTGGGAGTCAGCACCGAAGAAGTGCGGGTTCCCGCGCTGCTCGAAGTGATGGACAAAGATCAATCCCGCGCCGAAGAGGAAAATCATTACGCAGTAAAGCAGCCAGCCCTGACGCGGCTTACCCACCATCCTGCCAAAAGTGTTGGTCAATGCCGCCGGCAGTAGCACGATAGCCAACATCTCCAGGAAGTTTGTAAGCGGTGTAGGGTTTTCGTAAGGATGAGCCCCATTGGCGTTGAAGAAACCGCCTCCATTCGTACCCAGATTCTTGATGATTTCAAGGGCCGCTACCGGCCCTTGCGCTATGACCTGCCTGGCACCCTCGACCGAAGTGGCAACTGCATAGTGGTGGAAGTTCATGGGAACCCCCTGCCAAATGAGAAACACAGCTCCGATCAATGCCCCCGGCAAGAGAACCCAAAGCAAGGCCCGAGTCAGATCGACCCAGAAGTTCCCCAGCGTGTCTGAGAGTTGCCGGGCAAGACCTCGAATAAAAGCGACGCCGATCGCCAGCCCGGCAGCGCCCGCTAAGAAGTTCTGGGCGCAAAGACCCACCATCTGGCTGAAGTAGCTCATGGTGTTCTCGCCGCCGTAGGCTTGCCAGGTGCTGGTGGTTGAGAAACTGATCGCCGTATTGAAAGCCAAGTCGGGAGATAAGGGCGTCGTGTGGTACTCGGAAAAAAACCAGGGAAGAAAGTGTTGCAATCTCAGGATGGCATACAGCAGGAGTGTTCCCGCGAGACCGAACAACACGAAACAGATCGTGTACTGGGCGCTGCTCATCTCTACGTCTGGATCAACTGTCGTGATCCGATAGATGAGCCGTTCGAGTGGCAAACACAATCGATCGAGCGCGGTTGGCTCTCTCGCAAAAACCCGCCCCAAGTATCCGCCCAGCGGCTCTACCAGGGCGGTTACGATGCCCGCAAACAGGACATATTGCAGCGCACTGTAGATATCCATCGCGCCTTCGCGAATACACGAAAAAAGCTGAAGATGACTGCGCCCGTCCTCAGCCAGAGCCTCGGTCTATTCGACCTTGGCCTGTTTCTTCACCGGGAACTGCTGATCGAGCTCCAGGTTGAGTTCCAACACATTCACGCGCGCCTCGCCCAGAAAGCCGAGCTGCCTGCCCTCGGTGTGCTTGAGCACGAGCCGCCGCAGGTCGTCTGCGCTCATTCCGCGTTGCTTCGCGACTCTGTCGACCTGAAACTCCGCTGCTGCGGGCGAAATATGAGGATCGAGCCCGGAGCCGGACTGCGTGATCAGGTCAACTGGCACAGCCTGCTGTGGATGGTCCAACTGATTGGTGGCGACATCGGATTTCACCCGGTCGATCAAGTGCTGGTTGGTCGGGCCCAGGTTCGATGGCGAGGAATTCGCGGCATCGTATCCGTTCCCCGCCGCCGACGGCCGCGAGTGAAAGTAAGCTGAACCGGCAAATGCCTGGCCGATGATTCTCGAACCGACAACCTTCCCGTTCTGCACGATCAGTTGGCCGTTGGCCTTGTCCTTGAAAAACACCTGCGCCAGGCCAGTGACCACCAGCGGATAAATGATCCCTAGCAGGATCGTGGTAACGATCGTCATCAGAACTGAGATCAGTAAATTCTTTTTCATAGCAAGCTCACGCCATTCCTACGCGGGTAATCAGCATATCGATCAGCTTGATCCCGACAAAAGGCACCAGAATGCCGCCGGCGCCATAAATCCATAGATTGCGGCGCAGCAGCGCGGCCGCGCCCATGGGACGATACTTCACTCCCCGCAGCGCCAGCGGGATCAGAGCAATGATGATGAGTGCATTGAAAATCACTGCCGAGAGCACCGCCGACTGCGGAGTCTTGAGTTCCATGATGTTCAGCGCGTTCAACACCGGGAACGTCCCGGCAAACATCGCCGGAATAATCGCAAAATACTTGGCGACGTCATTGGCAATCGAGAATGTGGTCAGCGCCCCGCGCGTCATCAGTAGTTGCTTGCCGATTTCCACCACCTCAATCAGTTTCGTGGGATTGGAATCGAGATCGACCATGTTGCCCGCTTCTTTCGCCGCTTGGGTGCCGGTATTCATGGCGACCCCCACATCCGCCTGTGCCAGAGCGGGCGCGTCGTTGGTGCCGTCTCCGGTCATGGCCACCAGCTTGCCCTGTTTCTGTTCGGCGCGAATCAGGTCCATCTTGTCCTTCGGCGTTGCCTCGGCGAGAAAATCATCCACTCCGGCTTCGCGCGCAATCGCCGCCGCGGTCAGGGGATTATCGCCGGTAATCATCACCGTCTTGATTCCCATGGCGCGAAGCTGATCAAAGCGCTCCTTCATTCCACCCTTGACCACGTCTTTCAAGTGAATCACTCCCAGGGCGCGGCGATTCTCCGCCACCACCAGTGGCGTTCCTCCCGAGCGGGCAATCTTCTCGACCGCAGCGTTGACCTCCTTGGGCAAACTGGTGCCGTGCTGGGCAAGATATTTCGTGATGGCATCGACCGCGCCTTTGCGAATCTCGCGGCCATCGAGATTCACCCCCGACATTCGCGTCTGCGCTGTAAAGGGAATGAAATCGGCTTCCTGCGACGCCAGTTCCCTGCCCCGCAGCCCGTAGCGTTCCTTGGCCAAAACCACGATCGAGCGCCCCTCAGGAGTCTCATCCGCCAAAGAGGAAAGCTGTGCCGCGTCGGCCATTTGCGCTTCGGTGATTCCCGGAGCCGGAACGAATTCCGATGCCTGCCGGTTGCCGAGCGTGATGGTCCCAGTCTTGTCGAGCAGCAGCGTGTTGACATCGCCCGCGGCCTCGACTGCCCGTCCCGACATGGCGAGCACGTTGTGCTGCACCAGACGATCCATGCCAGCAATGCCGATCGCCGACAACAGTCCGCCGATGGTCGTCGGAATCAGGCAGACCAGCAGCGACACCAGCACAAACACAGTTTGCGGCGAGCCAGAGTAGATCGCGAAGGGTTGGAGGGTAACCACTGCCAGCAGGAAAATTATCGTCAACCCGGCCAGCAGAATGTTAAGCGCGATTTCGTTGGGCGTCTTCTGCCGCTCCGCGCCTTCCACCAGCGCAATCATGCGGTCCAGGAAAGTTTCGCCCGGGTTGCAGGTAATCTTGATCTTCAGCCAGTCCGACAGCACGCGCGTGCCGCCAGTCACCGCCGAGCGGTCTCCACCGCCTTCGCGAATTACCGGCGCCGATTCGCCAGTGATGGCGGATTCATCCACCGAAGCCACGCCCTCCAGAATTTCTCCATCGCTCGGAATGAACTCGCTCGCCGACACCATCACCAAATCGCCAGCGCGAAGCTGCGAACTGGGGACCTGTTCCGACTTCCCGTCCGGCAGCAAGCGGTTAGCAACGGTTTCCGCGCGGGTCTTGCGCAGCGCGTCGGCTTGCGCCTTGCCCCGGCCTTCGGCCATGGCTTCGGCAAAGTTGGCAAACAGTACCGTGAACCACAGCCAGAGCGTGATTTGCAGGTTGAACCCGAACGCGCCCGAATGCCGTCCCTCCCGCAGCAGCAGAAGCGTGGTAGCTACGCTGCCCACTTCCACCACAAACATGACCGGGTTCTTCATCATGTTGCGCGGGTTCAGTTTAACGATCGAATCGAGCGTCGCCCGACGCACGATTTTCAGGTCCCAGATCGACTTCGTTTTGGAATGCTTTTCAGCCATTTGTGCCTTCAAAAAGTCCTGCCCGCAGTCATCATCAGGTGCTCGAGGATCGGCCCCAGGCTCAGTGCGGGGAAAAAAGTCAGTGCGCCGACGATCAAAATCACGCCCACCAGCAGCACGCTGAACAGCGGTGTGGTCACAGGGAACGTTCCCAGCGACGGCGGAACGTATTTCTTCTTGGCCAGGTTCCCCGCAATGGCCAGCATCGGCAGGATCATGAAAAATCGTCCCAGCAGCATGGTGATGGCGCCCGCGGTGTTGTACCAAAGCGTATTTCCGTTCAACCCACCGAAAGCGGATCCGTTGTTGCCCGCCTGCGACACAAATGCATAAAGAATCTGTGTGAAGCCGTGCGGCCCAGGATTGCTAATGCTCGAGGTGCCAAAGCCTTCTACCGACGAGATCGCAGTAAATGTGAGGATCACCAATGGAAACACCAGCGTCACCAGCATCGCCATCTTCACGTCGTAGGCTTCGATCTTCTTGCCCAAATACTCCGGCGTGCGGCCTACCATGAGTCCGGCGATAAACACTGCGAGCACTACGTAAATGAGAACGCCGTACAGGCCCGCGCCCACACCGCCGAACACCACTTCGCTGAGCATGATGTTGACCAGCGGCACCATGCCGCCCAGCGGCGTGAAGGAATCGTGGAATCCGTTCACTGCCCCGCAACTGGCGTCGGTGGTCACGGTGGCGAACAATGCAGAATTGGCAATGCCGAAGCGAACTTCCTTGCCTTCCATGTTGCCGCCCGGTTGAGTGGCAGAGCCCCGCTGATCGACTCCCGCCAGCAGCGGATTGCCCTTGGCCTCAGCCCAGTAGGCAGCCGTCACTCCACAGAAAAACAAAACCGCCATGGCCGCCCACACCGCCCATCCATGGCGTTGCGATCCGGTCATGCGCCCGAGCGTGTAGGTCAAGCCCGCAGGAATGGCAAAAATGAAAAACATTTCCAAATAGTTGCTAAATGGCGTGGGATTCTCGAAAGGATGGGCGCTGTTGGCATTGAAAAAGCCACCGCCGTTCGTACCCAGTTCCTTGATGGCTTCCTGCGAGGCCACCGGCCCCTGCGCGATGGTCTGATCCGTGGCCGTATCCATGACCGGTTTGCCATCAGCGCTCACCATCGGCTTCCCGTCCGCCCCGGTCTTCTGGATCTGCTGCGGTTCAACCACTTTCACCGTGTCATAAGGCCGGAGGTTCTGCACCACACCTTGCGAGACCAGCAACAGCGCGCCCACCACGCACATCGGCAACAACACCCAGAGCGTTGCCCGCGTCATGTCAACCCAGAAATTGCCGATGGTCTCTTTTTCCCGCCGCGCAATGCCGCGAACGAAGGCAACGGCCAGAGCAATTCCTACCGCCGCTGAGGCGAAGTTGTGATACGCCAGCCCCGCCATTTGCGTGAGATAGCTCAGGGTGGACTCGCCCGAGTAGTTCTGCCAGTTGGTGTTGGTGGTGAACGAAGCGGCAGTATTAAACGCCAAGTCGGCCGCAACCGCAGAAAATCGTTGCGGATTCCACGGCAGCAGTTGTTGCAGACGCAGAATCCCGTACAGCAGCAGCATGGAAACAGCGCTGAACATCAGCATGCAGAAGGCATACTCCGTCCACGCCATGTCGTGGGTTTCATCAACGCCGGTTATGCGATAGAGCAAGCGCTCCAGCGGCCGTAGCAGCGGGTCCATAAAGGTCCGCTCGCGATTGAACACCCGCGCCATAAACACACCCAGCGGCTTGGTGACCGCAAGAATGAGCGCGAGAAACAACAGAATCTGGAACCAGCCGTTGGCTGTCATCAAAACTTCTCCGGCCGCAACAGCGCGTACAGCAGGTAGACCATTAGTCCAGCGCTCACCAGCAACATGATGATCGATTCAGCATTCACAGCATTTCTCCTCAACGAATGCGGTCACAGAACCGCACGTAGCCGATGGCGATTACAAAAAACGCCAGCGTTACCAAGACAAAGATCAAATCTTTCATAGGCCGTCGTCCTTTAGAACTTAACCAGTATGGCCAGATCAAGCCGGTTCTCGTCCTTCACCAGATCTGGAGTAAAGCCTGTGACCAACGAGCCGGGAGCGCCAGTGTTGCCACCCAGAGGCGTGATCCCGCCCGGACCCGAGAAGTACGGCACATTCGCTGCCCGGTGATCGAACTCCCAGCGGAAGGTGATGTATTGGCTGGGCATATAGTCGAAGGTCTCGGAAAGATCCCACGCCTTATACGGATCGCCGGGATTCTCAGTAAAGTAAGGCGTCCCCGAAGCCGCGTTTGCGCCGTTGATGGGAGGCAGCAGCACCAGGTAGCGTCCCGGATTGTTAATCTTGCCGCCGCCCACGGTGAAGCCGAAACGGTCCTTGTGGAACCAGAAACGGTTATAGAGCATGAAGCCCAGGAAATCCTGCTTCGGCCCCTTGGCGGAATCACCGGCACAACTCACGCCGCCGCCGTGCTCACATCCCATGTCGCCAGTCAGGGTGAAGGCGGCTTTGCTCAAGAAGTTCTCGGGATGATCGTAATACTTGATCTCGATACTGTCGTCGGTGTGATAGCGCACGCGGCCCGGCGTGTTCAACGCGTCTTCACCCAAGGCATATTGATTCCCCAGCACGGAAAGCCAGCCCACCGGACGCCACAAAATTTGCCCACCCACGCCTAACCTGCCATTGAACCGCCCGTAGGACTGCCACCCGTTGACGATCCAGGGCTCAATCTTCAAGTGTGCCGTGGGGAAAATTTGTATCCGCATGCCATTGAAAAACCACGGCGTATTCGAGGAGACGTAGGAGGGCTGATAGGCCCAGTTGTCGAAGTTGTAGTAACTAAAAAGTCCCACGTACGACATAAAGATTCCGGCGTCGATGTTGATCCCATGCAGCGCGTTGATGTGGTACCCACCGTAGGCTTCCGACACGTAGCGATAGGCATCGGCAAGGTCCCACTGCCCGCGCGCAGGACTCGCGTCATTGCGGGGCGTGGTCGTGGAATACATGCCAAACTGCGTCATCAGCCGGCCGCGAACGTTATCGTAATGGAAGTCTCCACCCACGCCGAGTTGCGTCACCTGGATTTCATTCGACCGGAATACTTCGCTCGATCCGCCGATGGTGTCATCTTTGGGATGGTTCAGGTCGTAAATGTAGTCGACGTCTGCCCGGAACTCGGGAGTGAAGAACTTTGAATCGAAGGCCGGCGTCTTGGTGCGTGCATTGCCATTGAGCCAGGTCCAGTCGGCGAACGCGAATGGCTCTTCCTTGGCCGGTTTTTCGGGGGTACCCGTCTGCGGCAATACGGCCTCGGCTTCCGCGGGCGGCGCGGAAACACCGGAAGAGGTGGCCGCCGGCGTGGTTGCTTTTGCGCTCTGAACGATTGTCGTCGGCTGCTCAGCTGCGACATGTTGCTTCAGCTCCGCTTCAAGCTGCTCAATGCGTTTCTTCATGGCAGCAAGCTCTTGGACAATTTCTTGGTTCGTTTGCTGAGTTGCCGCGCTCGCCTGTTGATTCACCGATCCCGAAGCGTCGGTCGAATCGCCTTTAGCTGTTTGTTGACCATGAAGTGGGAGCGTCAGCAACGCTGCGGCCACTACGATGAAGGCCGCCCGTTTGCTAGTTTCTACCGCGGACTCGTGCGCATAGCTCTTAGAATTCATAACTATTAATTCTCCACGTGGCTTAACCGGATTGAACTTCGCGAAGTAAACCCTTAAGGGCTGCGGCGACAGACTCTTCTTTTCTTTCAAGAGCCCGGCAAGCACGCGCAGCATAAAAATCACCGTGCCTGCACACAGCAATGTCAGGATCAGTTTCATTCTGACCGTCCGGCCCTCAGTTGTCAGGAACACGCCGCGAAATTCATTTCACAAGCGCGGGCATAAGAATGGCATAAACGATTCGTAAGAATTCCGTAAAGAAGACCAGACCAAAAGCTGCTCGCGAAATCTTCAGCAGCCCCAATCCGCTTCGCCCGGCGTGGCGAAATACTGGCGATTAGTTTGCGCTTGCTCGGCATTTGCCGCCAGTTCCAGCAGCGTTAAGCGCGCTGCGGCAACCATTAGCTTGCGATGGTCTTGCGGAGCCTGCTCCCAGCAAGGATCAACTTCCCGGGTGGCGTGCCCGTGAAAATCGTGCGCCAAGGCTTCGTGGTAATGGTGAAAAACTTTGGCTAAGTCTTCCGCAGATACGTTTTGAATCGACGACATGAACTCTCCGGCCTTTCGTTTCGTCCCACAGAGAGCATCTTCGCTCCCTCAACTCACCTGATTAGAAAGCAAAAGCCGTAAAGATTGAATAAAGAGTTCGTAGAATGTTCGTTACGAAGCATGGGGCTGAAAACAGAGGAATTACCCGCCCAGTTCGAGGTGAACTGGAATGCAGTCAAATGCCGGAAGGGGTGCCGAGGCCGTCTCACGCACGGTGTTTCACTTGCCAGCCTCGCACAATCCGCATCAACGCGGCATTCAGCAGGATGCTCAGAAGCGAAGCTGCCAGGATCGCGTTATAAACCTCGTTCCCCACAAGATTCGAGTCACGCGCCACGCCTATCAGAACGTAGGAGAACTCGCCAATCTGGGTCAGTCCAATCGCAACCAGCGCCGCCGACCCAAGCGGATACCGGAACAAGCGCACCACGGCGAGCCAAATCAGAAACTTGCCCACAACCACCAATCCAAGTATCTCCGCCAGGAGCGCAGGATGCGAAAACAACTCCCGCGGATCGATCAGCGCTCCGATGGTCACAAAGAACAGAGCGACAAAGGCATCGCGCAAAGGCAGGACCCGAGTGAGAGTTTCATGCGCATGTTCTGAGCCGCTGATCACTACTCCCGCAAGAAAGGCTCCCAGCGCCAATGACAAGCCGACCGCCTGCGTCAGCGCGGCAGTGGCGAAACCCAAGGCCAAAATCACCAGGAGATAAAGTTCGTCGTTCTTCATCCTGGCCACCCATGCCATCAACGGTGGCACACACTTGTATGCCAACAGCGCCACCGGCGCCAAAATGAGCAACCCTTTACCCAGCGCCCAACCCACGCCGAGAAGCTGACCTTTGTCCGCACCTCCCAGCGTCGGCAACAAGACGGTGAGAGCCACCACTGCGAAATCCTCGACCAGCGTGATGCCGATCATCACCCGGCCATGTTCGGATTGCAGTTCTCCGCCATCCATCAGCAGACGCGACAACACCATGGTGCTGGCCACCGAAACCGCAGCGCCCACGGCGATCGCCTGCGACGTGCTCCAGCCCAGCATCCATCCCAACCCAGTTCCCAGCAGAATCGAAAGCAAGATGCCCAGCGGGCCGCCGATCAGCGCCACCCACTTAACTCGCAATAGATCACGGATGGAGAACTCGATTCCGATGGAATACATCAACAGGATGACGCCGATTTCCGCCAGCAGCTCGAGTTCGTGAACATCGGAGAGTCTCAGACCGGGGGTGAAGGACCCACCACGATTCCCCCAGCGACGTAACCCAGAATGAGCGGCTGGCGCAGCTTGCACGCCACCAGGCCGCCGGCCGTGGCCGCCACAAATACATAGGCCAGATCGTGGTAGAGGGCAGTGTCAGCGCTCATCTAGCATCCATGAAAAGAGATTTTACTTCCCCGGCTCAAAGCGATACCCGACCCAGGGCTCGGTGACAATGTAGCGTGGCGAGGAACTCTCCGCTTCGAGTTTCTTGCGCAATTGTCCGACGAACACCCGCAGATACTCGACCTGCTCGGTGCTTTGCCCACCCCAAATTGCACCCAGCAGTGCCCGGTGGGTTACCACCTTGCCCGCATGTCGCGCCAGGTACACCAACAGATCAAATTCCTTGGGTGTCAGGTGCACTTCGCGGCGGCGAACCGTAACTTTGTGAGCCGCCAGATCAATTCGAAAGTCACCCGTCTCGATTAGCGAGGTCTGCCCATTCTCAGCCACCGGAGCGCGTCGCAGCGACGCCCGTACTCGCGCCAGCAACTCCTCGATGCCGAACGGCTTGGTCACATAATCATCGGCCCCGGCATCCAGTGCCTGGACCTTGGTCCTTTCCTCTCCCTTAACCGACAGTACGATAATGGGAATCTGGGTTCCCACTCGCAATCGCCGGCATAGTTCCAAACCATCCATATTCGGCATCGAAAGATCTGTGATCACCAGATCGGGTATCCAATCCTTCATGATTTCCAGCGCCGTCTCGCCGTCGTTCGCCACCCGAATGTCATAGCCCTGGCTGGACAGGCTGGTCCGCAACACCCGCGTGATTTGGGGCTCGTCGTCCACCACAAGAATGCGTCGGCGTTCATTCATGTACGAATCACGAAGGCTCCTGGGTCACGATGTGAACGTCCACCGGGGGTGCATCGCGCAGAAACTTGTGAATGGCCGAAAGATACAGGTATCGTTTTACTCCGGTGGTCGCCGAACGCCCAAAGACAACGTGGGTAATGTGCTTTGCGCGGACGAAATCGGCCACCACTTGCGCCACATTCTTCCCCGTCCGCTTTGCGATCTCCGCGCCTACGTTCTTGGCGAATTGAATGTTTGCGGCCAGCGTCTTCTGGTTCGCCTCGCTGCTGTCCTGGCCCAAGTCCACATACACCACATAGAGTTCGCCATTCAGCGCCTGCGCCATGCGGGCGCCGCGTGCGATCAAGTACTGGGCGTCCGGATTGGAGCTGATGCAAACCGCAATCCGCTCCCGCACTGCGACGGCGGCGCTGGTATCGTCTCTTTCCCGGTAGGACTCCAGGCTGCGATCAACCTCTTGGGCCACCTGGCGCAGCGCCAGTTCGCGCAAGGCGATGAGATTTCCGGGGCGGAAGAAATTGCCCAGCGCCCGTCCCACCCGGTCCAGCGGATAGATATCTCCGCGGCGCATGCGATTCTGCAGCGCCTCGGGCGTCAAGTCCGACATGACCACTTCACCCACCCGCTTGAGCACCCAATCCGGCACGGTTTCACGCACCGTGATGCCAGTAATGCTCTGCACCGTGGGAGTGATGCTCTCCAGATGCTGGATGTTCATGGTTGTGAGTACGTCGATCCCAGCATCCAGCAGCTCCAGCACGTCCTGGTAGCGCTTGGCATGCTTACTGCCTTCCACGTTGGTGTGCGCCAGTTCGTCCACCAAAACCACCCGCGGATTGCGGGCAAGGATGGCGTCGACGTCCATCTCGTCGAAAATGGTCCCCTTGTATTCAATCTTCTTGCGCGGAACACTCTCCAGTTGCGTCGCCAGATCCGCCGTCGCCTTGCGCCCGTGGGACTCGATGACTCCAATCACGATGTCCTCGCCCCGGTTATGGCGGCGAATGGCTTCGCTCAGCATGCTATAAGTCTTCCCTACCCCCGGCGCGTAACCCAGGAAGAGTTTGAACACTCCACCTGTCTTCGCCGGCGAGGTCTCTTCCAGCCATTGCTCAGGAGTTTTAGTCATCGCGGATATTGTCGTTGAGCAGACCAAAATTGTCGATGTCAGATACAATCGGCTGCGTGAAAACATCCCTGGCAAGGCTGGCTCGACCCTACGTCGCCTCCGCAGCCATTGTGGTTGTGCTGGTCGCCGTATACCGGGATGTCCTCATGGTGAACCCCACCACGGTTGCGCTGACGTTTCTGGTCGGCATTCTCGTGATGTCCGCCAACTGGGGACTGCGGCCCGCCATCTTCATGGCTTTGCTCGCGACTTTGGCCTTCAACTTTTTCTTTCTTCCCCCTATTGGTACGTTGACCATTTCGGATCCTCAAAACTGGGTTGCCCTGACCGCATTCCTGGTCACTGCCATTATCGCCAGTGAACTGGCGGAGCGCGCCCGCCGCGAGGCCCACCGCGCCCATGAGCGCCGCCGGGAGACCGAGCAGTTGTACAGGTTTAGTCAACAATTGCTCACCAGTGAAAACGCTGCCGAACTGTTGAACGCGATTCCACGCTTCATCGTGGATGGCTTCGGAGTTTCCTCCGCAGCGGTGTCTTTGCCCAACCGCCCGGATGTCTACCGCTCCGATTCCGCCACCGATATCCTCGACATCCACGATCTGCAATTCGTCTGTATGCGCGGCGAACCGAAAATTGATTCCGAGGCTCGCGTGGCCGTGGTGCCCCTGCGGCTGGGCGTTCGGGTTGTAGGCAGCCTGGGTGTTGCCGGCGCGCTGCTTTCCCGCGAAACTTTGGAAGCTCTGAGCAGCCTGATCGCCATTGCCGTGGAGCGCGCCGGCGCCATGGAAAAATTGAGCAAAGCCGAGGCCGCGCGTGAAAGCGAACAGTTGCGCTCCGCCCTCCTCGATTCCGTTACCCACGAATTTCGCACCCCGCTCACCGCCATCAAAGCTTCCGTCACCTCTCTGCTCTCGAGTCCTGGCCTGGACCCAGCCCAGCGCCTCGAACTGCTCACCGTCATCAATGAGGAAAGCGACCGCATGGACCGCCTGGTCGGCGAAGCGGCAGAAATGAGCCAACTCGACGCCCACCAAGTAGAACTGCACCTCAGGCCGCATCAGATCCAGGAGGCCATCGAAGACGCCACCACAAGATTGTCGGCTACGCTGGCCAAACATGTGGTCAGCACGGTTTTGCCGGACAACCTGCCGCCCGTCCTCATCGACGTGCACCGTATTTCGGAAGTCCTGGCCCAGTTGCTGGAAAATGCCGCCAAGTATTCCCCGCCGGGAACGCCGATTCAGATTGCCGGCGAGGTGAGGAATCGTTCGCTCATGATTAGCATTGCCGACCGCGGCCCAGGGATCGAGGATTTCGACCAATCGCTGATTTTCGAAAAGTTCTACCGCGGCCGCAATCAGCGCCTGCAAGTGCAGGGCACTGGCATGGGCCTCGCCATTGCCAAAGCCATTGTCGAAGGGCACGGCGGCGAGATCGGAGTCACCAGCCAGCCCGGCCACGGATCCGTGTTCTACTTCACAGTCCCCATCGCTTAGCGATGGTCATCCCGAGGCGCCTTCTTGTGGCGCGCGAGGGATCCGGGCGGGACGCCTTTTAATTGATTTGACCGGGTCAATGAGTTCTATAAAAAGGGATGTCAAGAAAAAAGTTCTGCCTCGACCGGAGGCGAGATTTCTTTTCTCGAGATCCAGCCCACTGTAGTTTCGCTTCCCTGGGAGGGTTTGGGGTTTTGTCC
>JBKQLO010000159.1:0-26077 GCA_052147055.1 Terriglobales bacterium | reverse complement strand
CAGTCCTTCTTCATGGCCGACCAGCATCGGCTGGCCTTCCCGCTGCTCAGTGACGCCGGAAACCAGGTGGCGCGGCAGTACGGCCTGGTGTATCGCGCTCCCGACTATCAGCAGGCGCTCTTCCGCCGCGCCCTCATCAACCTGCCGTTCATCAACGGCGACGACAGCTGGGAGCTGCCGATGCCAGCGGTTTATGTGGTTGACCGCGACGGCACCATACTCTTCGCCGCGGTCAACCCCGACTACAAAGAGCGACCGGAGCCCGAAGAGATTCTTGCGCAGCTCGCGCCGTCCTAGTACTCCATACAGATCCGCAGCTGCCGCTCCGCTTCATCAATGGCGTGGATCGCGTCTGACCGGTGCCCGCCAAAGTCGTGGGCGGCGTGTTCCAGGTCCTGTTTGGCGCTGTGCAGCGCGCCCAGGGCGGCTTGAATGTTGGGATGGTTTCCCTTCGCCGGCGAAGGCGAGGAAAGCATCAACAGCATGGCAGCAACCGCAAAAGAACTCATGATTCTGTGCTTCATGAACCCTCCTTACACTTCGTCCGGCTTCAGGCGCGGACAGGCTCTTGAGTGTGGATAGCCTATCCAACCCCAATTCCGCGGGCAAGTTGCAGAGATGGTTACGGCAGGAGGAGCGGGGATAGGCGTGGCCACCAAATTGCCGACTTCCTACTGCTGGCCGAAGACGTAGGCCGCGCCTTGGGCAGCATTGCCGTTGACTGCATGGAACGGTGCGCCGATCACCGCTGTCTTGCCGCTGAGGGCGACGGAAAAGCCGAAGTTGTCCCCTGCGGTGCTGTCGGAGCCTGTCACTGAAAGATTAGGGCTAGAAGTATTTACCCAGCCGTCGGGCGGTTTCACGTAGGCGAAAACTGCGCCTTGGTTGGCATTGTGTCCAATGGTGTCCTGCTTCGCACCGGCGATTATGGTGTTGCCTGAAATGGCTACCGAATTACCCAGTAGTATCTCCTGGGTGGTGGGCACCGTCAGTTCCGCCGTCTGCGTCATACTCGTCCATCCAGTAGGCGGCCGCACGAAAACGTAAACTGCGCCGGCAAACGAATTATTGCCGATCGCCCCGATCGCAATCGTATTGCCGCTGATACCGACCGAGAAACCCAGTTGGATCGACGCGTCGGACGCGCTCAGCCTCGCCGCGACAGGTACGGTGTGCTGTCCCGCACGCAGAACGTAGACAAAGGCGCCTCCCACAAAATTCCCGTACTCCGGGTCCCCGACCACGACCGTGTTCCCGCCAATGGCGATGGACGATCCAAATCGCTGCGCACCGTCGGGAGTCTCGAGCACAGCTGTCGGCTCCTCTGTGCCTGCCCACCCGGTTGGCGGCTCGGCATATGCGAACGCAGCCCCAGGGCAGCACCCCCCAGATCCCACTGCGACAATCTTCCCATCCGCGCTTGTTGCGACTGAGACGCCAAAGCCGCTTGACCGGCGACCCGGCACCAACTCCGCAGTTTGCGTCATGTCCGCCCACCCGGTTGGCGGCTCGACGAACACGAAAACTTTGGCCGCATTGCCAACGACGACAGTCTTGCCGTCGCCACTGATCGCCGCCGAGACGCCGAGTCCCGCCGCGCCGGTACCAATGAGCTTGGCTACCTGCGTCCAGGCCCCACTCTTGTTGGCAAATACAAGCGCGGCGGACTTTAGATGCCCGAGGCCTTCACGAACTCCCGGAACACCCACCACCAGCGTGTCGCCAGAGATAGCGACGGAGTAACCGAAGGTCTCACCCGCAATGCCCTTCGAAGTGGTCACCTCGGCCACTTGACTCACTTGTGCGCAGGCTCGGCCGAGGCCGAAACCGGAAAGAAGTTGAAAGCTTAGAAACCCAACCAGCAGACGAGCGCGAGCCACTTTCATAGAGCAATCTCTTCAAAACATTTGGCTGGGCTACTTAGAGACCCAACTGCTCTCGACAAGTCTGCCAGCATCAGCCCTCCAAAAGCAAGATGCAAGAGTTTTCACCCCGAGTTTCAGCCATGTTTCGCGGAGCAACACATGACCCCTTCCTGCACAGTTACGGGTTTGGTTCGTTTTTGAGTCTCTGTATGCGGCGGTAGCCTCGCAAGGGGCTAAGATGCTGGTTGAACCGGGTGCTTTGGGGACTCTTGGCGCGATGGAGTAAGTCGAATAGGGAGAGACGCTATGATCGTAAGTGCTGGCTGCAACGCACAATCCGAGGTGGTACATCGAGCCTTGCGCGTTCCTCACATTACGCGAAGCGGAGGCTTGTCGAGACTGGTCCTGGCGCTGCTTTCCCTATCCCTCATGTTCCTCGTTTTTTCCGGTAGCCGTGCCAACGCCCAGCTAACGCAGGGAGAGCCGGTGGTTGGGTGCGCGCCAGCGGGCACCTCCCCTTGCCCATCAGCCCCAAACAATGCCGTTACCAGCGGGATGTTTTTGGATGCCAGCCAGTTCAAGCCGTCCGGCGCCTCTCCGCCGCCCGACGACATATGCGGCAGGATTAATGCTGCGATCAGCGTGGCCGCTGCGGCGCCTTCCAGTAAGCCGGTCATGATCGACGCACGCTCCTTTACGGGCGTACAGGCCTGCAACTCCAATCCGTTTGCTGGATTTAATCTCTCTGTCAGGCTTTTATTGGGCAATGTATTTATCGTGACGAGCGTTCCTTGGTGGACGCCTCAGGCCGATCATTCGATTGAAGGAGTGGCAACCGGCACTTACTCTTCGACCCTCCCCTCCCTGAGTGCCATGGGGACGACGATTGCTGCCTGCGGAGCGGGGCTGAACCACACTGTCATTTGGGGCGGCTCGAGTTGCTTGGGCGGCGCTGTCAACGTATTCCCCAATGGCCCGACCGGGGTGCCTGCGACCCTGCCAGCCTTCACTGTCCCCCACGGTCCGTTCCAGAATCTAACTGCGAACGCCAACGCGTGTCTCCTCTGCGGCGGCGGCGAAAATGGAACCCTCCCTGAAGGCTCGGGTTGGAACTCGAACGGCGCAGGCGAACAAATTTCCAACGTTACGCTGGATCTTGGAGGCGGCAATGGAGCGGGAACCGGCCCCGCTGTCTTTGGCTACTACAGCCTAAGTTCCCAGGAACGTACGACCTTTTCGAATATGAAGTGGGCCGACTACTCGCCTCAAGGTGGCGCAGGTTATTTCTTCGATCGCACGGAGGCTCCAACGGGTACAGGGGCGCCCGGAGCACCGAACCCGGCTGGTGCCACTCGGCCCGTGCTGCGGGACCAGAGTTTAGTTGGAGCGGGCCCAACCTGTCCGAACTTGTTGTGCTACGGAATTGTGCAAGAAGGTGCAAATATCACAATAGCCTTTGGCTCGACCTCTTCGACGACCGCAGCCTGTAACCCTTATCCGATCCTTTGGGTTACGGGAGTCAACTCAAGCGGCATGATTACCGGGGTTGCAATCGGATATGGCGGCAACTGCCCGCTGAGCACAAGAAGTCTTCTGACCTGCAACATTTATGGGGCATCGGCAAGTTATCCCTGGAACACCACCGGCAACCTAGATCCTTTTGCGCCCTGCCTCAGTCTTCTCACATTCAGCGGCAGCGGGATCAGTAGCATTGCACTGCCAATTAGCAGTGCCTCAGGGTTTCCTCCCTTTCCGCTAGGCTTCTCGTCGGGCGGAATGATTCTGGAAAACGTCAACATGTTTGCGAGTCCAGGATTGATTCAAGACGGTCTTTGGATGGACGGGGTCGTCAACCCGCTGATCGGACATCTCCACTGCCAGGGAATGAGCACGACAGCCCCGTTGGGATATTGCGAGCACATCGGAGCGGGGAACCCGGTAACGGGTGGGACATTTCTCACCCATGACACTCTCGACATAGCCGGTGGCTTGGCGGATCTGGGGCTCGCTGTCGACGGGAGCCAGACCTTCGTTTCAATGCGGGCCACGGCTTCCGGGCAGGACATTATCTTCGACGAAAAGAATAATGTGCATCTCACGGCCTTGGCTTACAACGGGGAGGTCGGACAGTACCTTCCCGGAAGCTTCCTCACGGCAGCGAATCAGGGGACGACGTTTTACGGCCATGTGAACAACGCCAGCCCGAACTCCGCCAATGCAGGGACCTGCACCATGTCCGCGAGCACGGCGTGTACGGTGATTAGTTTTTCCCCTCCTTGGAACAATGCACCCGCTTGCACGGCGACCTGGGCAGGGGGAACAACCCTGATCGGGAAAATCAAGGCGGTGGCAACTACTAGCGCGCTCACCATCACTTCGACAGCGACCGAAACCATAACCGTCGCATATCATTGCGAGGGCAACCCGAATTAGGGCGATCCGGCCCGCGTTTGCGACCGGATATAGTTGGGCGGAGGTTTGGGAGAAAGACCAGGGGAACCCTTCGCCTTGCCATTCCGGCTAAATTCTGCAAAAATAATGGTTTGTCTTAGACCTGCCAGAGAGATCAGGAAAGGAACCAAAGATCTGTGTTAATGATTCGTCTGTCGCGCACGGGTGCGCGCAAACAACCGCATTATCGCGTGGTGGTGATTGAGAAGGAACGCGCGCGCAACGGCCGCCCGGTGGAGGTGGTGGGCACGTACAATCCCCGCACCAGCCCGGCCAGCATTGAACTGAAGCGCGAGCGCATTGACTACTGGGTATCGAAGGGCGCTAAGATGTCGGACCGGGTGAGCAAGATCGTCTCCCGCCCGGCCCCGGCCTCTGCCGCCTGATTCAGGCGAACCCCGCAGCAAATTCATTCCCACCCAAATTGGACAGTTCTATGGGCGAGCAAAGCCAAAGCGTAGACGTGCGGGCGCTGATCGAGCAGATTGCGAAAGCGCTGGTCGATGCCCCCGAGGAAGTATCCGTGGAGCAGATTGAAGGCGAGACCACGGTATTCGAACTGACGGTGGCGCCGGACGATCTCGGCAAAGTGATCGGCCGGCAGGGACGGGTGGCACGTGCGCTGCGGGCCTTGGTTGGCGCCGCGGGAATCCGCGCTCGCAAGCGTTTCGGGCTTGAGATTATTGAATAGCTTTCGCAGGAGGGCCGGCAATCGCTGATGAGTTCATCACCCTGGCCCGCGTTCTCAAGGTGCAGGGCCGCCGCGGCGAGGTTGCAGTTGAGCCGCTCAGCCATGTCCCCGACAGATTTCGTGTGGGCCTAAGGCTTTTGGCGCTGGGAGAGAACGAAGCGCGGCGGGAGTTGCAGGTTGAAGAGTTGTGGCCGCATAAGAATCGCCTGGTGCTGAAGTTCGCAGGAGTGGATTCCATCTCTGACGCGGAGGCCCTGGTAGGCTGCGAACTGCAAGTGCCGCAAGGTGAGCGAGCGCAGCTTGAGCCGGGCTGGACTTTTGTCAGCGACCTCGTCGGATGCGTAGTTTTTAATCACGGCCGCGAAGTTGGACGAGTTGAAGATGTGCGTTTTGGGGCTGGAGAAGCCCCGCTGCTGATCGTCAGGGCGGGAAGCAAGGAACATGAGATCCCTTACGCTGAGGCGTATTTGCAAAGTGTGGATCTCGGGCAAAGACAGATCAGGATGCTGTTGCCTGAGGGAATGCTGGAACTCGATGCGCGCCTGACGGCGGAAGAGAAGCAGCAGCAAAAGCGTTGACGGCTTGGCGATGCAGATTGACATCGTAACCATCTTTCCGGATTTCTTTCGCGGGCCGTTGGATTACGGTATCATTCGCCGGGCGCGGGAAGCGGGCCTGGTAACGATTACGGTGCACGATCTGCGGGCGTTTGCGCATGACCGCCATCGTACTGTGGATGACCGCCCTTTTGGCGGCGGCGAAGGCATGGTGCTGAAGCCGGAACCGATCTTTGAATGTGTTGAAGCGATGGGCATCGCGCCGCGCGACGAGCGAGTCACGGCAAAGCAGAGTGTGGTATTGCTTTCCGCCCAGGGCAAGCGGTTCGACCAGAGGCTGGCGAACGAGCTTGCCGGACTGCAACGGCTGGCACTAATCTGCGGCCGTTACGAAGGCGTGGACGAGCGCGTAGGCCAGTTTCTGGCGGACCGCGAGTTGTCGATCGGCGACTACGTGTTGAGCGGTGGTGAGCTGGGCGCGGCGGTGATCGTGGATTGCATCACGCGACTGATTCCCGGGGCTGTAGGCAACGAGGCCTCGACCCAGCAGGAATCGTTCACCAGTTCGGAGTTGCAGCCGGGCGAGGGTCCAGACTCAACCTGCGCATCGGGTGGATTGCTGGATTACCCGCACTACACGCGTCCGGCGGACTTTCGCGGCATGGAAGTTCCGGAGGTGCTGGCGTCGGGGAATCACGAGCAGATACGCCGCTGGCGGCGTAGTTCGGCCTTGGAAAAGACGCTGCGCAACCGGCCCGATCTTCTGAACGAGGTTGCGCTCAGCGCGGAAGACAAAGAATTACTGGCCCGAAGCAGGGGCAAACAGACTTAGAACGAAGGGGAAAAGATCATGTCGAACCTTATCATCGAGAAACTTCTGGCCAAGACCAAGCGCACCGACTTGCCGACTTTTGCGCCCGGCGATTCCATCCGCGTGCACGTCAAGATTAAGGAAGGCGACAAGGAGCGCGTGCAGGCGTTCGAAGGCGTGGTGATCGCTCGCTCGCGCGGGCCGCAGGCCAGTTTCACTGTCCGCAAGATCAGCTTCGGCCACGGCGTGGAACGCATCTTCCCCGAAAACTCTCGGGTGGTTGACAAGGTGGAGTTAGTACGCTCGTCCAAAGTCCGCCGCGCCAAGCTCTATTATCTGCGCGCACTGCGCGGTAAGGCGGCCCGTCTGCGTGATGTTGAGCGCGAGCATGTCGAGGTAGCCGGAGCAAAACAGTAGGCCCGGTTTTCATCGTGGGCGTAGAGACGTAGCTAGCTACGTCTCTACCGGCTGCTCATCTCCCTCCGGAAGTACATGTCCTTATTCTTCAATCAGTTAGTCCCTTAATAGAGCTGACCCGCCTTTGCTTTTCGACGACAATAGTCGGATGCCATCTCATCCGAAGGCCTTTTCCACTTCTGGCTTATTGCTCCTGAGCCTGGTCCTCTGCGGTTGCGGCGGGGTGAGTTCGTCGGGCACTGCGGGCAGCACCGGCGACCCAGGCGGTTCCAGCGGCGGCGGAGGCACCGGCGGAGGTCAGCCGACCGCCTGCGGCGCAATGAGCACCGGCGTCGGAGCAAGCCTGAATGGGTTCCGTCCCTTTACATCGGCCAACCTCTGGAACACTGCCATCTCGAGTTCTCCCGTGGACCCCAATTCCACCGCGATCATCAACTTCATCGGCTCGAGTATCGGATTGCATCCAGACTTTGGATCGGGTGAATACAACGGCTCGGACATCGGAATCCCGTACACCATCGTGACCGGATCGCAAGCGATGGTGGGTATCAATTTCACCGCCTACGGAGACGAAAGCGATCCCGGGCCGATGCCGATTCCGTCGAATGCTCCGATCGAAGGCGATCCCAGTCCCGGCAATGGCGACCGTCACTCGCTGGTACTGGACACTGGCAATTGCTTTCTTTATGAGCTCTACAGCAGCTATCCCAATAACGACGGGACTTGGAACGCAGCTTCGGCAGCGGTATGGGATTTAACCGCGGATGAACAGCGCCCTTACACCTGGACCTCCGCAGACGCCGCCGGTCTGCCCATTTTTCCCGGGCTGGTTCGTTACGACGAAGTGGCAGCAGGCAAGATTCAGCACGCCCTCCGCTTCACTTTGCCGCAGAGCCAGGCTGCTTTTACGCCGCCGGCCTCGCACTGGGCCGCGAACTCGAGCAATCCCTTGGCTGCTCCCATGGGCATGCGCCTGCGGTTGAAGTCGAGTTATGACATTTCTTCGTTTTCGACCAACGTCCAGGTGATCCTGACCGCATTGCAGAAATACGGAATGATCATGGCCGACAACGGCAGCGCCATGTACATCAGCGGTGCGCCGGACAACCGCTGGAGCAATGACGACCTGCACAATCTGGGGCAAGTGCCGGCCTCGGCATTTGAAGTGGTCGAGATGAATCCGGTTTACACGCAGGCCAACGTTCCGCAGGGTGCGGCTCCGACCATTTCCAGCTTCACCACAAGTGCCCCGTCAGTCTCCGCAGGAACCAGCGTGACTCTTTCCTGGAGTGTAAGCGGCGCTTCGTATCTTATCGTCTCTCCGCAGGTCGGAGCAGTTCGCGGAACCAGCATTAACTTCACTCCGAGCCAGACCACTACCTACACCCTGTACGCCACCAATCAATTCGGCCGCAGCACTGCGACGGTTATGGTCAGCGTGCAATAACTGCGTGATGGCTTATACTGCCGCCTTGCTTCGGCTTGGCGCAGATGCCACCTTCCACTTCATCCCGGCTGGCGTATATCGACTGGATGCGCGGCCTCGCCTGCGTGCTGATGTTTCAAACCCATGGCTACGACGCGTGGCTGGGTGGGGGCGCGCGCAACTCGAAGTTCTTCATGTGGTCGCAGCTTGGCGGCACGCTGCCCGCGCCGCTGTTTCTTTTTCTTGCGGGAATCTCATTCGCCTTGGTGGTGGACAAGCTTCGGCAGAAGAATCTACCCGCCAGCCAGATTGCGCGCACCACCATCCGTCGCGGCGCCGAAATCTTCGCCCTTGGCTTACTGTTTCGTCTCCAGGAATTTCTCATTGCCTGGGGTTGGGCGCCGTGGACTGATCTGTTCCGCGTGGACATTCTCAACACCATTGGTCTCTCGATGATGTTGATGGGGCTGTTTTGTGGAGGCGTTCTGCCTCTCTTTCCCCCGCTCCGCGCACGAATTGGTTTGGGAGTAGGCGCGTTGGCGGGGGGGCTGACAATCTCTCTGCTGACGCCTTTGCTGTGGACAAGTTGGCGCCCGCGCTGGCTGCCCTGGCCACTCGAGTCTTACGTCAACGGAGTGCACAACCTCGGTGAACCGCAAGCCTGGCTTTTTCCCCTCTTCCCCTGGACTGCTTTCGCTTTTGTCGGTCTCGCAGTTGGATTGTTTCTCGTCAGCGATTGGGGCAGGAAGCGTGGTGCGATTGCGCTGGGAGCACTCGGCGGGATGCTGATCTACCTGGCCAAGTGGCTGGACGCGCGTCCAGAGCAGCTTTACGCCGTTTACGATTATTGGCATACCAGCCCCAATTTCTTCTTGACCCGCGTGGGTCTGCTGCTGCTGATCCTGGCGGCGGTGTATGTATGGTGCAGGTGGGGCGCAGGTCAATGGGGCTTCAGCCCGCTCATTCAAATGGGACAGACCTCGCTGCTGGTTTATTGGGTACACATCGAGTTCGTGTACGGCCGGTTCTCCATCCTGCCCAAGAAAGCACAAGATATTCGCACCGCTTCCTTGGGACTACTGGTGATCTTTCTGTCGATGTTGTTGCTCTCGGTGTTACGCACCAAGCTGAAAGGGCATGGTGCAGAAATGTGGGGCTGGATTCGCAGACCGGCGCTTTCGCGCCACTAGCTCCGCATCTGCCGAATCGCATTCTCCACCAACTTCAACCCGATCGCCCAGCGCTGGCGCGCCTCGCGCTCGTCTTCTCCGTAACCGAACAGATAAAAGGTGACGTAGAATCCCTCGCGCATGCCGTCCGCGACGTGGTAGTGGCAGCGCCGAATGAAGAATTCGGCGGCGGCAGGAATCTCCGGAGCTTTCTTCAGCAGCTCTGTCAGCCGTTTCGCCCAGTTTTCATGCTCGGCAAACGACGAGCGGACCCGCTCATCGCAGAACAGAAGATCCACATAGGAGCCGAACTTGTGCGCCGCACCGAAAATTTCTTCCTCGGGATTGATTTCCGTACTCGCCCAGGCATCGCATTTGACAGTTTCCACCACACTTAGAGCCGAGTTCATTGCCGCGAGAAATTCACCCAATTCCGTAAACTGCTGCGCTTCCTCAATCTCATGCAGCAATTCAGGATGACGCTTCAGATCGTAGTATTTTGGGCCGTCTGCGCCGCCGTCCCAAGGCATCTCGAGGGTTTCGTCATCCTTGCCGAGTTCGACGCCGAAGTCAGCCTGCACGCAAGAAATCATACTGGAGATTCGTCGAGCATCTGCGGCAAGCTTCAGAGGTGCTGGAAGAATTGCAGAATCTGCCGCTCCGCCCAGTGGCCGTCGTCGCTGTCGGGATCGGCTAAAAACGAGCAGTGCCCGCCATCTTCAGTCTCGACGAAGGTGATGTTGGGATTCGCCAGAATCTTCCGGCGGGTTTCGGGCAGAATGCGGATGAAAGGATCGTTCGCGGCATGCAGGATCAAGGCGGGCACCGCAATGCGATCCAGAACTGGAGCGGCGGCGGCGCGCGCGTAGTAGTCGTCGGCGCCTGTGAAGCCACAATAGTAGGCCGTGATCTTGTCGTCGAAATCGCGGAGCGTTGACACTCCGCGCAGGCGGGAAAGATCGAAGTGACCAGGAAACAGCCGGGCTTTTTCCCGAAGCCGTTGCCGCAGCTTGATGACGAAGTAGTATTCGTATAACCGGTTGCTGGGCAGGTGGAGCGCATCGGCCGAAGGCCCGAGATCAACAGCTGGACACACAGCCGCGACCGCGAGGAACTGTGGCGGCGCTTCTCTGCCCCATTCTCCTGCCAGCTTCAACACCAGGTTGCCACCCATCGAGAATCCCGCCAGCGCGAAGCGTGAAATCCCATCGCGATCGATCAGATTTTTAGCCACCGCAGCTATGTCCTGCGAGCGCCCCGAGTGATAGAGCGTCGGAGACAAAGCCTCGGTGCCACCACAATTGCGCTGGTTCATGCGCACCACATTCATGCCGGCAGCCATGCCCTTGGCGGCGATGCCCAACATGTATTGTGAATCGCTCGAACCCTCCAGCCCGTGAATGATCAAAATGGTGAGCGCGTTTTTGCGGTCAGGCTGCCAATGGCAGTGGCACAGCACCTTGACTCCAGGTTCCACTTCAATCAGACGTTCTTCCGCAGGCGGCAGTGGAATACGCCGCGAGAGAAAGAAGCTGGCCAAAGTTTGCTTATGTCCGCCGCGCAGGCCGCGCCGCGGAACGAATGCTTCGGTTTGCCAAGTCCCCACGATCTGATTTTAAATGGAAGGTGGTGGGAAGACGCGTCGCCGGAGTCGCCTTATGCCGATTTTCGAGTATGTTTGCAAGTCCTGTCATCATCCGTTCGAGGCCTTGGTTTATGGTGGCCAGAAGGCGGAATGCCCAAAATGTCACGGAAACAAGTTGACGCAACAATTGTCCGTCTTCGCGGTGGCTGCGAAGGGTTCATCGGCGTCATCTGCCCCGGCGGGATGCGGCACCTGTGGCGATCCCCGCGGCCCCGGCGCCTGCTCGCTGCCGGACCTGGATTAGCTTCCCAACTGGTCCGCAACATCCTGTGCCACAATCGCTTAGCAGTGGTTACCTAAGACATACGCAAGTGATGACTGGGGTAAATTTCTTTATTTCCCTACTCCCCGTACTATCCCCTCAACCTACTTCGAGGCCGCTATTTATGGATCGTCGTCAGAAGCAGCGGATTGCCGCACAGTTGTCGGTTCGGGTTTGGGGCATGGACGCAAAGGCGCAACCGTTCACGCAACTGGTAAGAGTGCGGAACATCAGCCGCAACGGCGCGCTGGTCGAGGGCATGCAGCGCATGGTCAAGCCGGGCGAGGTCATCCACCTGCAATTCGGCGACGAACAGGCGCCATTCCGTGTGGTGTGGGCCGGGAAGCCCGGGGGCCAAAGGGAAGGTGAAATCGGCGTTCAAGGTCTGGCGTCCGACCCCGCCATTTGGAACCTGAATCTGGTCCGGTGCAGCGAACTCGCGGCTAAGGCTTAAACCAGCTTCTCAACCTTTGTAATTCAGTTCTCTGATCTCAGTTCGCAGCTCTCAGCCCTAGCTACGGGCGATCACTTCTTCCACGGCGCGGTACGCCTGGTCGATTGCTGCGTCGGTGTAAGCGCTGGCGCCGGCATCGGAGTTGGCAATGGTGATCCGCCCAAACGGCTGTCTCCCGATAACCCATGGTTCCTCACCCTTGCGCCAATGCGGATCGAACAGCGGATTGTAGCTATAAGCGTAGCCGTGTGCCCAGCGATTCACCGTGATGCCTTCGATGTCCCGAGCCGGATCAAAACCGGCCGTGCCGAGCATCCGAGCCAGTTGATCACGAATGTTCCGCTCGAAGGTGGAGAACGGTGTCTCCATCAGTTCGGCGCGGCCCACGCGGTTCTGATCGCGCTGCGGTAGTCCCGGACTGCAAGGCGTGCGCAGCATAAACAGCACCATGGGCGCTTCCGGTTTGCTGGGAAACTGGTATTCGCCCAGGCTTACCGGAAAATCCAGCGCGGTGTGATTGTGATAGCTTCCGGGCGCAACGATCTGCTGAATTCCAAGCTGCTGAAACGCGCTCCAATTTCGGATCGCCACATGCGTATAGACCAGCGGCGATTTCACCAACTGGCGCAGCGCTTCCTTCTGTTTTTCGGGAAGTTCAGGACAAAGGAACGGGATCATCATGTTGTAGCAGGCGAGCACGCACGATTTTGCCCGGACCGTTTGCAGCTTGCCGCCTCGCATGTAGGCAACCGTAACGCCCCTCGCCGATTTCGCGGGAGCGTCGTTACTAACCTTCACCACCGTGCTGTTAAGGCGAATACGGATCGCCGACTTGTCCTCGTCAAGCCGCGCGTAATCGGCGCGGGCGGTCACGATATCGTCCATGGTGTGGCCGGGGATTACAGCCGGAATCAGGGAACGCACCAGCAACCGCGCAACCGAGGCGCTCCCATCCGGAAAATGAAAAATGTAAGGCTCTTCTTCGGCCCGCGGGCCCAAGTCGAGGCCATCGAATCCGGCATAGGTGAACGAACCATAATCGTCGCCGACTTCATAGCACGCCAGCGCCGAGACCGCATCAATCCCCACGCAGAACTCATCATGGGTATAGGTCTGGAAGAAGGGCAATGCTTTGGGATCCAGTTTGCAGGCCTGGGTGAGATAGTCCGCATAGCTGGTCTCTGTTAACCGCGCCCGCTTCTGTTCGCGGGATAAGCCCGGCAGATAATCTACTTTCTCCGTATAGATGCGAGCGATCTCACTCCGTACCTTGTCCGAAAGCGGTGTGCTCTTGAGAAACTCTGCCCAGGGCCGGGATCCCATTCCGGTCACCAGCCGATCCTCGCCAAAGGTCTCTTTGTCGAAGAAGCACGCGGTTCCCAGTTTCTTGTACAGGTTCTGGTCGTAAGCCTTGTAGAAGCGCTGCGTGTCAATGCCGAGCTCGATTATCAGCCCCTTTGCTACTTTGCTGTACTGCGACGGGCTCTGGATCGACTGCGTGCCTCCATAGCTGAGCAGCAGCCGGCCGCCGGCACGAAACTCGTTGCGCTTCGCGTGACCGCCAAAATCGTCGTGGTTGTCCAGGATCAGGATGCGTGCATTCGCTGCGCGCTTGCGGAAGAAATAGGCCGCCGCCAGTCCGCTGATGCCCCCGCCCACCACAATCAGATCGTAGGTCTCGCCGGTATTCTCAGGCTGGCCTGCGGAATCCCAGAAACTGTGGTCTCGCAGACTGTGCGCAACCGGGTAACTGCCTTCGTGATTGCCGCGCATGCCGGTCAAAGCGGGAGGATAGTAGTTTGGACTTTTCTCTGGATCTGAATCGAACCCGGACAGGCCGAACATGCGGGGAACCGCAGATGACACCACTGCTCCGCCGACCGCGAGCGCCACTCCGTCCAGAAAGTCACGGCGGGTGATCTTCCGATCCATCCCTAGTTCGTGGTCTTGGGATTCCTCGCTCATGAGTTCATTCGAGCATGCTGCGCAAAAACCGCGGCTTGCAGCGGTGCAAGTGTCCCGCTATTTCAGCCAGATGGAAGTTCCGATCAGAACCAACACCTCGAGAACAGCCAGCGAAATCCACAAACGCTGGCGAAAAATGGAGCGCCGCAGGTCGCGCTTCAAATCTGCTTCGAGGACGTGGACGACCTCCACCTCAGCCGGATCCGGTTTTGGCTTCGGAGGAGCGGCCAGCGGCTGAGAGAATCTCGGGTCAGACTTGGGTTTGTCCGCGAGGAACACCTTGGGAGTGCTGATCACAGAGGACCAGCGCGCAAGCAACATGGAACGCGACCCCAAGCCTAGATCCATCGGTTTCGCCGTCAGTTCGAGTGGAGGCAAACGTTCCGGCGCAACTCTGTCCGCCAGATTGCGCAGCAGAGATGTCCACCATCCATGGCCCATCATGTCGGAAATCAACTCATCGACATCCGCTGGCCTGGATTCAAGCTCTAACGGCGGTAGAATCTCCGGCGAGACTACGTCGCCCAGATTGCTGAACACGGTGCGATACCAGGGCACGCTGACGCGGTCGCTCTGCAACATGCCCACATCCACCGGGCGTGAAGTGAGTTGCAGCGGGGGCAGTTTTTCCGGAGCAAACCTGTCCCGCAACTCGCCCAGCAAATGTCTCCACAGAGGCTGGTGCCATTTGTCGGCCAGCAAAAGCTCGATCTGGGGTCCGGCGGGATGCTCCTGCACAGGCTCGGGATGATGGGGATCAGGAACCATGGGAGAATATGGCTAACCACTCGCCTTCCAGTGTAACCCAAGCCAGCAAACGATTGCCCCGCGGAGGTCGCCCCCAATCACAATCCCATAAAATGAAGCGCCGCTACCGCGGCCGGAGTCTAATCCCAAAGTGAAGCCGCCTGACAAACCACCCCGCGATGCACGCCCATCCAGCCAAAGATTACGCACCGTGTTGCCTATCTTGGGGGAGTTAATCCGTCCCCGCCGAGGCCTGTTGGCGCTTGGCTTTGTGCTGATGTTGATCAACCGGGTTTCCGGCCTGGTGCTGCCCTACTCCACCAAATATCTGATCGACACGGTCATGGTCAAGCACCATCTGCAACTCCTCAAGCCACTGGTTGGGGCAGTGTTGCTGGCGACCTTGATTCAGGGGATAACTTCGTTTGCGCTGACGCAACTGCTGTCCAAAGCGGCGCAGCGACTCATCAGCGAGCTTCGCTCCAAGGTGCAGTCGCACATCGGACGACTGTCGGTGACTTTCCACGATTCCAACAAAAGCGGGGCGTTGGTGGCGCGCATCATGAGCGACGTTGAAGGCGTGCGTAACCTGATCGGCACCGGATTGGTCGACCTGGTTGGCGGTTTGATTACAGCGCTGATAGCACTGGTTGTGTTGTTCCGCATCAGCTCTTTGATGACCGCGCTGGCATTCGGGTTCCTGTTGCTGTTCGCAATTGCCTTGAGAAAGGCCTTCGGCACCATCCGCCCCATCTTTCGCGAACGCGGCAAGATCAATGCCGAGGTCACTGGACGGCTCGCGGAATCGCTCGGCGGCGTCCGCGTGGTGAAGGGTTACCACGCCGAAGAGCGCGAAGACAGCGTATTTGCCCGCGGGGTGCAGCGCCTGTTAGACAACGTTCTGCGAACCCTGACTGCCACATCTGTGATGACGCTTTCCGCCAGCGTTTTGCTGGGCGTGGTCGGAGCCGTAATTATGTATGTGGGCGCACACCAGGTGGCCGCCGGCTCACTGACCATTGGAGGCTTCTTCACCTACACTCTATTTTTGGGCTTCCTGATCGCGCCCATCATGCAGATCGTCCAGGTGGGCACCCAACTCACCGAAGCCCTGGCTGGGTTGGAACGAACCCAGGAAATTCTGAGTGAAAATCGTGAGGATCGCGACCCTAGGCGCACCCAGACCCTCGGCAACATTCGCGGCGACATTGATTTCGAGACCGTCGGCTTCAGCTACGACGGCAGCAAGTTGGTTCTGCGCGATGTATCGTTTCATGCCGCGCCGGGCACGGTAACCGCTTTGGTGGGATCGTCCGGATCGGGAAAATCAACCACCATCGGCTTGATCGCTGCATTCCACACTCCAACCGAGGGAAGAATTCTGGTCGATGGCGTCGATTTGAGTACCGTGCGGCTGGATTCATACCGCACCCAGTTGGGCGTGGTTCTTCAAGAGTCGTTTCTCTTTGATGGAACAATTCGAGATAACGTGGTGTTTTCCCGGCCGGATGCCACGGAGGAGCAAGTGATGTCGGCTTGCCGGATCGCCCGGGTCGATGAGTTTGCCGAGAGTTTCCCGGAAAAATACGACACCGTGGTCGGTGAACGTGGAGTCAAGCTCTCGGGGGGGCAGCGCCAGAGAATATCCATTGCGCGGGCCATTCTGGCCGAGCCGCGCATTCTCATTCTCGACGAAGCCACTTCCAGCCTTGATTCCGAATCCGAGGCCCTGATTCAGCAGGGTCTGGCTTACCTAATGCAAGGGCGTACGACATTCGTCATTGCGCACCGGCTCTCAACCATTCGCCGTGCTGATCAGATTCTAGTCATGGAGCAGGGGCAAATCCTCGAACGCGGACGCCATGAGGAACTATACGCGCTGCGCGGCCGCTACTACGACCTCTACACCCGGCAGCATGGAGTAGAAAGCAACCTCTTCCTGGCACCCGGCGAGGGTGACGCCGCCAGGATTCCGGCTGATGAAGACAAAGCTGCGAACGGCGACGTCAACCTCGCCAGCGCCTTGCGTCTGGTGCGCGGACAATAAGCACCTTCCACCCGCGGCTATTGCTTTTCTGCCGGTTTCTCGTCCTTGTCGGCATCCTCCATTGCACCGGGCATCAGGTGCATCAGCGGCTTTGAGCGTTGCTCGTCCAGTTCAGGATGCGGCAACGGTTTCCGTGGCAGCATCTGGTCCCGCATCGCCGTGTTGTAGACGAAGATGGCCTCCACGGTGGCTGCCTGCTCCAGGTCAGCTTTCTGTAGCCGCTCGTAAACGTCCATGTTGGAATGGTGGGTCCGGCTGGAGTAATCCAGTTCATCCTGTATGAATTGGAAACCCGGAATCCCTACTGCGTCGAAGGACAGGTGGTCGGTGCCGCCTGTGTTCCGCAGGGTGATCGCGGTAACGCCCAGGTCATTCAGCGGTGCAATCCACTGCGCGAAGATGGAAGCCACTGCACCGTTTTCCTGCAAATAGACTCCGCGGATCTTGCCGCTGCCGTTGTCCAGATTGAAATAGCCCGAGACTTTTTGCTGATCGGGTTTCAGCTCCAGCGGACCGGCGGGCTTTCGCAGCCACTCCGGCTTCTTCATCTCGTCTGGCGCGGTGGAGAGCGGAACGTACCCGAAGTGCTGCTTCACATAGAGCCGGGAACCGAACAAGCCTTCTTCCTCGCCAGTCCACAGCCCCACGCGGATGGTGCGGCGGGGTTTCACATGCAGCGCGTTCAGGATGCGCATGACCTCCATGGCAACCACGGTTCCGGCGCCGTTGTCGGTAGCGCCGGTTCCAGCGGCCCAGGAGTCCAGATGGCCACCCACCATCACTAGCTCATCTTTCAGCTTGGGATCAGTGCCGGGAATCTCCGCAATCGTGTCGAAGCCATGCTCCTGATCGCCGAAGAACTTCGTATCCACGTTCATCTCGATGTTTACCGGCACCTGTGCCTTCAGCAGGCGATACACGCGACCGTAGCTCTCAATGGCCATGACCACTACCGGAAACGGCATGGCATGATCGCGCTGGTAATTGGATCGACCCAGACCGCCGTCATCGAAAATCGTACCGCCCGAGCCGCCGCCGTTTTCACCATCACGGCTGGGAAGGATTACCGCCAGGGCATGTTCGGAAACCAGAAAATCTTTCGTCTTGGCGTATACCTGCATTCTCTCCAGGTATTCTTTCAGACGGTTTTCGTAGTCCCGCGCGGGAGCCACAGGATACTCGATCAGTTTGGCAAGGTCTTTGTCGTCATTGCGTTCAAAAAGCGGCTTGTCGACCGGCTTGACCTCGCGCATTTCTCCCAATAGAACAATCTTGCCGGAGATTTTGCCCTTGTACTTGTCGAGGTCTTCGACTTTCTTTACCTCCATCGAGACCGCCGGAGCGTTCATGGCGCCATTGCTAGATGGCGACCAGGGAGCAGCCTGGGCGATGAACACAGCCGTGTCCGGAGAACTCATGCGCACCCAAGTATTGAGTTGCTGCCAGCCCATGCCGAATTCTCCCCAATCTTCCAGGTGGGCGTTGGCGCAGCCCATGGCGGTGAACTGATCGCGCGTCCACTCATTCGCATGTTTCACGTTGGGCGATCCCGTGAGGCGCGGGCCGATCCCGTCCATGAGCGCCGATGCATACTCCATGATGTGCGAGTGTTTCAGCCCTTCCTCGCGAATCTGCTGATACATGGAGTAATCAAGGTCTTCCTTTGCCGGTTGGGGCAGGTCATAGGAGGGCCGGTTGGTTTCCACCGGGTTGGTGTTGTTCTTTTTTTTGTCGGCTGCAATGCTAGAGAACGGCAGGGCGCAGAAAATCACTGCCGTGATGACGACGCTGACAACTTTCTTCTTGAACATGATGGAATTTGTCCTCGGGTTAGGAAACCAAACAGCCTAACAGATGCCGATTCCGCATTCCACGGGAAACCGCCAGGGCCGGCGGCACTCCTACGGGAAGGTGAGAACGACGGACGTCTTGTTGTACGTGACCTTCCAACCCGAGGTAACTTTGGTAAACGCTCCGCTCACCGAACCGCTGGTGATGATCTTGAACGTGCTTCCGTGTGGCGGTGAGTAACCATTGATCTTGCTCACGTTGAGGGCCCCGGTTAAGACGGTGGCGCCACCCACGGTGATTTGATCAAACTGTCCAGCTCCCGTTCCTCCCACCTTGACGTTGTAGGAGCCCAACAGATTCTGTGTGTAACTGCTCGAAGCACCCGCAAAAGCAATTGAACCCGCAACCGTGGAACTTCCGGGAGCCAGAATTGCGCTGGCGTTCACCACCGCACCATTGACCGTTCCCGACCCGGTCAGACTTCCGGCGGCGAAGGTCACGGGAAGTGACCAGGAGAAATTGCCCCCATTCAGAGCACTGGAGCCACCACTCTGCGTGAACGCGCCCAGAAAAGCCAGCGTTCCCGAACCGGCCTGGACGGTTCCGGCGTTAGTGAAGATCGTCTGGATGGTGCTGGTGGTCCCTAATGTCTTGCTGAAAGTCCCCGCATTGTTGAACGTACCCGAGGGTCCGGACAAGCTGGCGTCGGCCGCCAGATTCCACGTCGCGCCTTGCTTATTGTTCAAGACTGCGTTGTTCAACAGATTGAGAAAGTAACCGTCACCCGACATGGTCGCGGTTTGGACATTGTTCAGGATGCGGGCATTCAGCACAGGATAGCCCGAAGGCAAAATCACTCCTCCATTCGCATTGGTCACAGCCTGCACTGCGGGAACTGTGCAGGAGGCCATGGCCTGCGAGTAGGCTGTGCACATCACGCCGTACGTCCAGGTCAGCAGGCCGTTGAGGTTTAGGGTCGCGCTGCCATACAAGTACCCGTTGGTGAGATTTACCGGCCCGGCAAAGGTAACCGGGGCGGATTGGTTGAACCCTACGATTCCACCGCTAAAGTTCGTGGTTCCCGCGGCACTGTAGGCCCCGGTCAGGGTCTCCGTGCCGCTGCTGAAAGTTATGGTGCCGGCCCCGCTGATTTTGCCACTCAGCGAATATGCGGCGGTGTCGAATTGCAGGCTCCCGGCGGAAGCCACGCTCCAGGTGCCCGAGCACGTCAGCATGCAGGTTCCGCCGCCGGTAAAATCCAGGGTCGCGGCGTTGGCCAGTACCGTGCCCGTGTGATTGAATACCGACTGCACCATCGTGGTGCTGGTTCCACCGGTTTTTTCGAACGTCCCTGAATTGTTGAACGTCCCGGTAAAACCGTACAGGTTGGCGTCCGCCGCCAGGTTCCAGGTGGCGCCGCTTTTGTTGTTCACGGTCGCGCTGTCCAACAGATTCAGCGAAATAGCGCTTGTCATGGTCGCGGTCTGTTTGTTGTTCAAGATACGACTATCCAATATTGCGTTCCCCGCACCAAACGAAATTCCTCCGCTTGCGGTCGTGGTTCCCGGCGTTGAGGAGGCGGCGCATAACCCGGTTTCGGACGTGTACACGGTGCACATCGATCCACCTGACCAGGTGAGCAATCCGGTGACCGTGAAACTATCGTTTGCCGCCAACGTGCCTCCATTCAAAGTCATGGCCGGGACCGTCACGGTTACTCCCGAAGGAGTTGTGAACACCGCTACTCCGCTGTTCACTGTAAGCGCGCCGGTATTCGACACGGTGCCGTTGAAATTCACCGTGGCAGTGTTCACTGTAGTCCCGCCGCTAATGTTGTAGTCGCCAGTCAGGATCTCGTTCCCGCTCGCGAAATTCACCGCTCCCGCGCCCGCGGATCCAGTCCCGCCAATAGCGCCGCTGAGCGCAAACTCCTGCAACGGCTGTGTGTCGAATTGCAGAGTCGCTCCCGAAGCCACAGTCCACGTCCCAGGACAGGTCGCGTTGCAAAGCCCTCCGCTTGCCAGGTCCAGGGTCGCCTTGTTGACCTGCACGGCCCCGGTGCTGTTGAAGACCGCCTGGATTGTGCTCACGCCGCTGCCCGCCGTTTGCGTCAGCGTCCCGTCGTTGTTGAAACTGGGGATAGGGGAGACGGAATCCCCGACGGTGATATTGGCATTAGACGTCTGATTCCAGGTGGCGCCGGTCCTGTTTCTGATGACTGCGCTGTTTAACAACGTGATGGATTCACCACTCACAGTTGCAGCCCCGGCATTGTTCAGGAGTCTGCCATTCAGGGTGACCGATCCCGATGGCAGGGCGAGTCCGCCACTGGCATTGGTGGTACCCGGCCCCTGGGTGGGAGCCGCGCAGGCTTTGGCCGACGCCGAGTAGTTGCTGCACATCGCACCGCCGGACCAGGTCAGCAGACCGCTGACAAACAATGTGCCCGCGCCCGTCAAAGTCCCGTCACTCAGCTCGAAAGTTGCCATGTTGCTGAAATCATTTAAGGTGAGGACGCCGGACTGCATGTTGGTATCGGCATAGAAATTTGCTGACCCTGAAATCGTCAAGGGTCCACCAGAAAACAAAATCGATGCGGCACCGTTAAGCGCGCTGATGCTCTGATTGGGGGAAGCCAGGGTGGAGATCGTAATGGTGCTCGCGGAGAAAGAGCTGGCAATGCAGACGCTGTCGCTCGAGATGGGAACGCGGCCCAGGCTCCAGTTCCCCTTGCTGGCCCATTTGTTGTCGCCGGCACCGCCCGTCCAATTGTTGGTTCCGGACTGGCAGTACACCGTCTGCGGCCGCAGCAGGATTCCATCAAGTCTTGCAAGAAAACTGCCGCCGGAGCCATTCCAGACCCGACCCGGCGAAGCCACAGCCATCCCCACTCTGGGCAAGTCTTTCGAGTTCGTCCACCCGCCCACATACGCCGCACCCTGCCGGCCCACGGCGGTCGCCTGGCTCACATCGGCGCCGCTGCCTCCCAGATAGCTGGAGAACACGAGCTTTCCCTGGTTGGCATCCAGCACCGAGACAAAAGCATCCACGCTACACCCGCTGGCTGCGTTCCGGCAGGCATTTTGTACAGCGTCAAGCGTGGGAAAATCTGCGGATTGTGTCCATCCCGTTACCACCAGGCTCCCCGCAGCATCCATCGCAATGGCACGGGCCTGGTCGGAATCGCTTCCGCCGAGGTAGGTGGAAAATGTGAGCTCAGATCCTTCCGGGGAAATCTCACTCACAAACGCATTGCTCCTTCCTGCCAGCGCGGGCTGCAACGGCCGGGCCAGAGGAAAGTCGATGGAGGAAGTAACCCCAGCCACATACGCGTTGCCTCCAGCGTCCACCGTAATTGCGGCGCCGGAATCGCCACCGCTTCCACCCAGGTAGGTCGAATACAAAATCGCAGATCCGTCGGCCGAGAGCTTGGCGACGAATGCTTCACCCGCACACCCACCTCGGTCAGCCAACACACACCGGGACTGTAGCGCATTGCGGTTCGGAAAATCCGGCGACTCAGTCGTCCCGGTGACGTACGCATTTCCCACGCCATCCACCGCGATGCCTCGAGCCTCATCGAAACCAGTTCCTCCCAGGTAAGTGGCGTAAACAACATGGGAGCCATCGGCTGCAATCTTGGCGGCGAAGGCGTCTGCGTTGCCTCCTGGAACCCCCTGGACGGGGTTAACTTTCGGGAAGTCCACGGATGTGGTGGAACCCGCAACGTAGATATTCCCCCGGCCATCCACGGCAATCGCGTTGCCGGCGTCTTCGCCGCTTCCACCCAGATAGGTGGCGAAGACCAGCGATCCCTGGGAATCCACTTTGGCGACAAATGCGTCGCCCAAACATTCTCCCGCCCGGTCGAGACTGCACCGCGCTTGCAACGCATGGCGGACAGGAAAAGCCTGCTCCCGCGTTTGTCCGGTGACGTAAGCGTCTCCAGCCGCATCCACCGCGATGGCGCGAGCTTCGTCTCCGTTTCCGTTGGACAAAGGTGTGAAGTACAGCAACTTCGTGCCGTCCGCCGAGACATGGGCGACGAACGGTTTCCCGCCGCCCGCGCTCCACTGCGTGGCATCGATTCGACCCGGATTGGTCAGGCTCACGCCCGCGAGGTAGACACTGCCGTCGGGGCCGACGGCCAGAGCGTTGATTCGGTCTGCGGGCTTGCCGAAGTATGTTGAATAGGTCAGTTGCGGGCGGATCGATGCCGAAGCTGGGGTTCGCTGGGCCACTCCAACCGACGAAGTGAGCCCTGCCAGCATCATCCAACCAAACAGACACATCCCCGAAGCTACCCGCCGTCGCATCGTTCCCCCAACGCCCCCGAATTCTAGACTCGAAAGTGTTCGCGCAACCGATTAACGACTCCGGTCAAATCACAGCAGTCTGGCCTGACAGTGGATGATCCAGAGTCCGGACGGGAAATTTGAGTTGATTCTAGTGGGGGGCAAGTTGATGTCAAGCAGATTCCGCTTCCAGCGCGGAAGTGCAGGCCCAGAGCGGGAAACGATGCTGCAAACGATTGCAGCTATTGTGCAAAACAATGAACTAGTGTGTCTTGAATTCTTGAGCGAACTATGCCTCCGCAAGTATCGGCCGAGTACTATGAACCCTGCTGGAGTAACCCCTCCCGCAATCGTCGATGCGTCTGCGTCAGATGCAGATAACGCATTTCATTCGCCGCCGTCTTGGCGCGGATGATCTGCAGCAAGGCCTGTTTCTCTTCACCGCTCCACGATGCCACACTCGGGACCAGCGATAGAACCATTCCGAAGGTCTCGAAACTTGCTTGTTCCATCGGTCCTAAAGAAGCCGATTGCACACCGAGAATCCCCGCCAGCCATTTCGACGCCGCCTTCCGAATACGATCGCTACTTCCGCCGAACTCCCTAGCCATGCGCTGGTTGACTCTCATCCCGATCTTGCGTGCAGAAAAGTTATCCCATGCGCCTATTTCGCTTCCTGGTAGCTCATAGAAAACGTGCCCGGTCGCCAAACGGCGCAGGGTCTTCGCGGAGGTTCTGTACTTTGGATCACGCGCGATCCTCTGCTCTTCGCGCTGCGCCAGCTTCAGCAAATCCTTGCGGCCCGGGCGAAAACCCAGTTTGCGGTAGAACCAGAAGGCCCCCGACTCAATGGCTTCGTCATTGCCATCCCCGAGTTGATAGGGATACATCGAAATACATTTGGCCCCAGTCAATTCCACCAGACAACGCAGCGCCTGCGCGTAAATCCAGGCGACTTCGCCGCCCCGAAAAGTGTAGAAGGTGTTGAACCCCATTTCCATCCACTCGCAGAGCCCGATGGCCTCAACGTAGTTGATGGGAACTCCGTTCTTTAGCGTGAACCCCGCTACGTAGCCCCGCAACGGTAAACGCCGCGCTGGACACAGGTTCCAGAGATAGATGGAAACTCCGCGCCCCACATCGGCCCGCACTACTGAGCGCGGATCTCCCAGCGTAGTGCCGTAAAGTTCCCGATAACGGACCAGCATGATCTCGCGGATCATGTGCATTACCGCCTCGCCCTGCTTTGTAGACAGGCGATGCAAAACCGGCGGCGCTTGCGCGAGTTCGCGTGCCAGCGAGACTTCTCCGCGGGTGATCAGCGGTTCATGATGAACAAACACTCGCCGCACCGGCTGCCAGTTGCGAGTACGTGAGAAGCGCTGATCGTCCAGATGCCAGCGGACGGGAAGATGAAGAGAATCGTAGAGCAATGCCTTGTCCAGGTCGGGGACGGGCAGCTGCGCGAATTGACGGACCATCCATTGCAGATTTCTGTTCTTGCGCCCGGCGGCCGTTTGCAGCCATCGTTGCCAGGGGACATCGGCCTCAACGTAGCCGTCTTCTTCCTGAAGAGGCATCAGCCGCGGCCAGACGGCGGCCATCGCCCGTTCTTCCGAGTAATCATCCCAGACGATCTCCGCGTCTGGAACGCGCTCCATCAGCCAGCGCACCAGGTCAAAACTAAGCGTGTCTTGCATGACGGTGCCGGCGATGCCCGAGACTTCCAGCGGATCGAAATCGTCCATATCCGTGCCAGCCTTCTCTTGCGCCTCCACTCTTTTCGAGAAATCTCGCAGCAGCCGCTCGCTTTGGCGGACGACTTCCGGCCCTTGTGGAAACGCTCGCAGAAACAGCAGAGCCTCGTGGAAACGAATCAGAGAGGCCGTGTCAGAGAATCGCCGTTTACCCAGAGTCGACAACAATTCGACGACGCGGGCAGCTTCCCCGCGTCCGAAGCGGCTGCGGCACCCTTCGAGTTGATGAAGCCGGCGATCCAGGGAGTTAGTGGCCATGAGTTCCGATAAGGCTACTCCATCTCCCGTTCGACCGAAACTCGGCGCAACAAGATTCTAACTGCGAGATACTTCCAACTCCTTGCGATCCCAATTGCCCAGGCCTGCCGCAGCGTCGTATGTGGATTGGCAAAACTCAAGCAACGAGGCCGTCGGCGATTCAGCCTTGCGCACATCCTCATACATCAAGATGAACTCACCGAGCTGCTTGTCATACGACGCAACATCAGGCCGGACACGCGCCACCTTGAATCCCTGCGGCTCGGGAGCTGCATACGAATAGAACGCCGCGTCTTTGACCCCGACACTGCCCGGCCAAAATCCCACACTGCTCACTTCGTGGGAATACGCCTCTCGGGTAATAATGTCGGCGCCGGGCCGTTCCGGGGCTCGGCGGCCGGAAAACCGGGTCACCGCCAGATCGAAGCTTCCCCAAAAAAAGTGCACCGGGCTGCTCTTGCCAATGTATCCCGACCTGAACTGTTCGAAGACCGCGTCCACCGACAACAGGATGCGCCAGAATTTCTCAACTGAAGCGTGATCGTACGACGCATGCACGCGATCCTGATCGAAGGCAATCGGATCGGGGATTTCGACTGGCATCTTCCATATTTTGACGTCAATCCCCGCGGACCGAAGCATGCCCATGAATTCCTGACAGAACTCGGCCACGGAACGCGGCCCGAGCGGAATTGTCTTTACGATGCCGTCACTGGTCTCAAGCACAAGCCGGTGCTGTATGAAGTCAAACCAAAGTTCGAATGCCCGTTGGCCGTACGGGATGCGAGATGTCGTCAGGCCGCGGGCAGTTACATACAGCGGAACATTCCACCAATGGTTCACCAGCGGCGTCAGACGCAGACGAACCTTGCCGACGATCTGGGTCCACATGTGGAGAGTGGCGCAGGTGTCTTTCCATGAATCCAGCGGCAGCGTAGGCCAGCATTCCGGCTGATCGGCAAGGGTGGGCGGCATGGGTAGATCCTAACCGATTTCCGGTTGCGAGCCGATATCGCCAGCAGCTGCGAACATTTGCTCTATCGTTTTCATGGGAAGAAAGAGACGATTAGGGTGGTCGGGCAATTCTACGAAGCCATACTTCCTGTAAAAGCGTGCAGCTGTCTCATCTTTTGCATCCACCACGACTGCAACCGAGGCAATCAGTTTGCTTTGAGCGAGGGCCTGTCTTAGTGCGCCCATGAGCAACAGTTCTCCTACTCCTTGTCCCTTAAACTCTGCGTTGCGGGCCAATCGTCCGAGCAGTGTCGCCGGAAGTTCTTTGTACTTGGGGAGCCCAAGCTTCTGCATGATCTCCTGCGGCACGCTAGTGGAATCCACTGCATATTGCGAAAGAGTGTAGTACCCGGCTATCGTCTTGCCATCGGCTGTGAGGATGAAGACGGCGGCAACGTGCTTCTTAATGTCCTGGCTGGCTTGGTGCTTGAGGTAGACGGAAAGAACCTCGTGTT
>JBKQLO010000158.1:0-3145 GCA_052147055.1 Terriglobales bacterium | reverse complement strand
TCACTGGTCTGGCTGCGGGCGTCATCCTCGTCGTGCAGGGTCGCAGATCCGGCGTCGACGCGGACGTGAGTCGTCTCCAGATTAGACTTCGCGATTTGATACTCCAGATCCACCACCTCCTGCGCCGCCGCCAGTTGCTGCACCGAGCGTTGTAGTTTCAGGGTCTGCTCAGAAACCCGGTTCTTGACCTCTTCCGCCTGTTTTTGAGCGAATAGCGCATCTGCGTCCGCAGCCCGCGCGCGTGCCCGTTGCGACGGATTGAAAAAGGGAAAGCGGATCACAACCCCTACCGTGGCGTTGTGCTTTTGGAAACTTCCCGGCACGAAGAAATCCTGATAGTGATTGAAAGTAGCAAGCAACGCGTACTGGGCCGCAAAATCGGCGGTCGGCCACAGCGAGCGATGTTCGCCGCGAGCGTGGAAAGCCAGCGCATCGGAGTGCAGCGCAGCCACCTGGACGGCCGGACTCACTTCTACGGCATGGGTTGCCAGATTGTCGTCCTGTTGAACTTCGGGTAGAGCGGGAATGGAGTCGGGAACGGTTTCGATCGCGGCTGCGGCCAGCCCAGTGACATGAGAAAGGCGATTACGCAGCACGTCGATCGCGCCTTGTGCCTGGGAAATTCGCAAGTAAACGCGCGCAGCGCTGAGCCGGACCTGGTTACGCGCCAGCGGAGTATCCACTCCCTCCTGAATTCGCTGGTTGACGACTTGCTCCATCTTGAGAGCGGCAGCATAGTCTTCGGTCAAATGAGCGGCAAGCGCCTCCCATTTGCTCAACTCGGCATAATTCAGAACCGTCTCCAGGATGATCTGATCGCGCTGGTCTTTGCCATGAATGGTGCTGGCCTGCCATTCGGTTCGCGCTTCCCGCACAAAGTCGCGCAAGGCCGGATTGATCAAGGCCGATTGCGCTGTGGCGTTGACGATCGAGGGCGCGGAACCTTCCAGGCTCAGCGGATAGCCCCAGGTCGCGCCCAGTCCGGAGCCGAGCGTCAGCGATGGCAGATATCGGTCGCCCACCTCGTTGTAGGAGGCGAACGCCCGCTGTTCCTGGGCTGCCGACATGGCTGCGGTGGTGCTGTGGCTGAGGGCCAGTTCCACCACGCGCTGCAGCGGCACCGATTCGGCTGCCATCGGAGCGCAGACCAGGGCGCAGCCAAAGCTGCTCAGAAGAAGAATGTAAACACGCAGACGCGACGCCAGCTTCATGGGCTCACCTCAAAAAGATGAATGCAGAATTCGAAACTCTAAATCGGCGGACCCTTTGCATCAAGTTGCAGTCCGCCGGAGATCAGTGCGGGCTAGCCACTTCTACCAGGCGATCAAGCCGTTTGAGCGCGTCTTGCGCGAGAGAGAAATCCCTGGCCAGGGAAAGTGCATTCCGGTACTCCTGGGCAGCGGCTCGTGTGTCGCCTTGCTGTTCCAACAGATTGCCCAACCAGTAGTGTGCTTTGAAAGCGGGAGCCTCCTCGACCGTCTCGCCGGCAAGGTAACGGCGAAGCAACTCGCCGGCTGCGGGCAGATCGCGTTGGGTTCGGATCAAAACCTCGGCCGCTGCCAGCAACACATGCTGGTTTTTTTGCGCCAAGGTGGCCTGTTGAATGGCCACTTGCATTTCGTCGAGCCGGTTGCTTCGCCGGTAAAACTGGGCAAGATTCATCCACATCCCCGGCTTGCCCCCGCTGGCTTGAATGGCGGCGCGAAATTCGCGTTCGGCGGCAGCCTGATCTTTGTCTTTTTCGGCGATTTGGCCCCGCACGGAATGGGCCTGTGCCGGATCCAGAGAGGCCAGTTGCTGCGCCTGAATTGCAGCTTTGTCGGTACCGCCGCCAATGATACCGGGAGCTTGCACGTAAAACTGAGCAAGGTCAGCGTGTGCTTCCACGTTGCTCGGATCAAGCCTGACCGAGGTCTCGAATTCACTGCGTACCTTCTTGGCCAGCAGGGTTGCGGAAACGAAGCTGGAGTGGTCCGCCTTTTCGCCGTAAGCTCGTCCCAGCCACAAATGGTATTGACTGTTTCCAGGCTCCAACACAACAGCTTTTTGGCAGGCCGCAATGCTGGCGTCCCAGTTGGTCAGCGCCAGATAAGCGCGGCACAACAGGTTCTGGGACGCGGCATCGCTGGGCACGGCGTTGATCCGGGTCTCGAGCGTCAGAATGGCGTCATCCACGCGTCCCGCAGCCAATAACTTGGCCGGCGAAAGTTCGGCCGCCAGCAGCGCCGGCGCCAGTGTCAGAAGACAGACGGCTATTTTCCGGATTATTGGGGAACCAGACATCGGCCTAATGGACCACCCTCACCGCCAGGCCGTTGCGCAGGGGTTTGGAATTCATCGGCGCCAGTGCCACCAGAACGTTGTCCGGGAGCCCGCCAGTCACTTCAACCTGGGTCAAGTTTGAGATCGAAGTTTGCACATCCCGCCGCAACAAATCATCATTCTGGATTTGATATACGTAGGTCCGGCTGTCTTCCTGATGCACGGCTTCGCGCGGCACGGTCAACACACCGCGATGTTCGGCGGTGATGATTGTGACTCCGACATTGACGTTGGGAAGGAGCTTGAGATCAGGATTGTCTACCGCACAGGTGGTTTCACCGACGTTCCGCGTGCCATGCAGTTTAATGACCGCGGGTGTCATGGTCACAATACTGTGCCAAGTCCGGCCCGGCAACGCATCCCATGTGACCTCAATCGCATCTCCCCCAACCAAACGTCCTACATCCGGTTCATCTACGAACGCCCGCACCCGAACTTTGGATAAGTCCGCCTCCTGCAACACCAGATCACCGGGATTGACGTAAGCCCCTTGTAGAACCGGGAGCGAATAGACGATGCCGCTAAAAGGAGCGCGAACGTTCAACTGGCGTAAGGCGTCCTGAGCGGCATCGTACGCCGCTTCGGCCTCGGACTTCTGAGCTTCTACCCGCGCAATCTCAGGGGAGGAATAGCGTCCTTTCTGCTTTTGCTCCAACAGGGTTACATCGGCTTGTGCGCGCTGAAGTTGATCCTCGGCTGCTTTTACTTCGCCGGGAGACGCGGCCCCGTCCTCCTGTAGCCGCCGTAGGGCCTCCAGGTTGCGCTGCGCGGTATCACGCTCAGTGCGGGTCTTGGTCAGGTGGGAATCTAAAGTCAGCACTTC
>JBKQLO010000157.1:0-7182 GCA_052147055.1 Terriglobales bacterium | reverse complement strand
CCGACCAAGGGCCGCGACGCATCTTCTCACTTCGGCGACATTCAAGACCGTAACGTGGTCGCGCCGATCTCAACTCTGGGTGACCTCATTCCGGTGCTCGCGGGAGTTGCGCTGGGCGCGCGCCTGCAGGGACGGAACATCGCGGTCATGACCTACATCGGCGACGGCGGCCAGTCAACCGGCGTGACCTACGAAGGTATGAACTTCGCCGCAGTGCAGGATCTCGGCTTGGTGTTGTTCGTTGAAAACAATCTCTGGGGATACTCCACGCCGGCCGACATGCAGTTTCGAGTGAAGGACCTGGCTGAGCGCGCGATTGCGTATGGCATACCTGGAGTGATCGTTGATGGCACCGACGCCTGCCAGATCTATGACGCAGCTCACGAAGCTTGTGAGCGCGCCCGCCGGGGCGAAGGGCCAACGCTGATTGAAGCCAAAATGATGCGGATGAAGGGCCACGCAATTCATGATGCCGCTGAGTATGTCCCCAAGCCGCTGTTCGAGTACTGGCGCAAGCGCGATTGCATCACTCGCTTCGAGAACTACTTGGTGAAGCAGAAGAAGTGGCTGACGAGCCAAGAGAATGCGGCACTGATCTCCGATGTGGAGCGGGCTTTGGATGAAGACCGTGATTTCGCGGTGAATTCACCAATGCCTACGCCCGAATCGGCGGCCGGAGGGGTGTACTGCGAAGGTGTGTGTCACGAGATCAAACCGAAGTATGGGCTGCCGAAGGTTAGAAAAGGAACCGGCACGGCTTTCAAGCAAACCGAAGCGGCGGTGCATTTCAGGTAGGACTCATTGATTTACGCACACGGCGTTTCCGAATTTGTTGTCTAAACTGCTTCAAGAGTTCGAGATCTTCAGGAGGTACGATTGCCGCGATGGGTTGGCCTCTTCGACACACAACAATCCGCTCGCCGCGCTGGACTCGGTTGAGTACCGCGCCGAAATTACGACGTACGTATGTGGCCGAAAGCTCGGTCCGCATGAGGCTGGTACCGTTATGATGATTCTCCGGCTTAGAAGAAAATAGCTTTATCTGCGTAAATCCGCGTTAATCAGCGGCGAAAATGGGTTTATGCCTCAACTCACTTATCTCGAAGCCATCCGCCAGGGAATCTGGGAGGAAATGGAACGCGATCCCGCTGTCTTCTGCATCGGCGAAGACATCGGAATCTACGGCGGCGCTTTCAAAGTCACCGACGGCTTCATCGACCGCTTCGGTCCCGAGCGGGTGATTGACACGCCCATTGCCGAATCGGCCATCGTCGGTGCGGCCTTCGGTGCTTCACTCACTGGAATGCGCCCCGTGGCCGAATTTCAGTTCATGGATTTCATCGGCTGCGCCTTCAACCAAATTGTCAACATGGTGGCCAAGGCCCACTATCGCTGGGGAGCGCCCGCGCCGTTGGTCATCCGTGGACCCAGTGGCGGCAACGTCCACGGCGGTCCGTTCCACTCGCAGAATCCAGAGATGTGGTTTGTCCACGCTCCTGGCCTGAAAGTCGTCTGCCCGGCCAGCGCCTATGACGCTAAGGGTCTGATCAAGGCCTCCATCCGCGACAACAATCCGGTGATTTTCTTCGAGCACAAGTACCTCTACCGCCGCATCAAAGAGGAAGTTCCCGCGGAAGATTACATTGTTCCCCTGGGCAAGGCGCGCACAGCGCGCCAGGGCCGTGACCTCAGCATCATTACTTATGCGGCCATGGTGCACGTGGCGCTGGAAGCAGCCGAGATTCTGGCCAAGGAGGGAATCGACTTGGAGATCATAGACCTGCGCACCCTCTCTCCTCTGGACCGCGAGGCCATCGCCCAAACCGTACGCAAGACTAATAAGGTTATCCTGCTGCATGAAGACGTGCGCACCGGCGGCATCGCAGGCGAGATCTCTGCCATCATTAATGAAGACGCTTTCGACGATCTCGACGGCCCCATCGTGCGCATCACCGCGCAGGATTCTCCAGTTCCGTTTTCTCCGCCTCAGGAAGAGTTCTTTCTGCCCAAGGTCAGCGATGTGGTAAGGGAAGCTCGCCGCCTGAAGGCGTACTAGCCGCAAACTTTGCGCGCCCTTGTTCGGAGCTTCTGTAGGTAGGTAGACTGGTTGGGAGCTTCATTGATTCGGAGGCGTATGCGCGCTTTCATTTTTGGAATCATCGCCACTTTGGCAGTGATCGTTCTAGCCGGCCTGGCGGTGGCTACTTTCGGACTGATGCCAAGCAATGCCGATGCGGTTCCGCCCGACTTCGAGCGCCGCATTGCAAGCAGCGCCCTGGATGCTTCCATGGAACGTCACGCTCCGCGCGTAAACAACCCCCTCCCTCCGACCGATGAGAATTTGATCGACGGCATGAAGGTTTACACCATGAATTGTGCTGTCTGTCATGGCACGCTCGACAACAAGCCCAGCGCGCTGGAGAAGTCGCTCTACCCGCCGGTGCCGCAACTCATCCTCGACCCGCTCGACGACCCTGAATGGCATATCTATTACGCCGTACGGACTGGGGTTCGTTACACCGGGATGCCAGCTTGGAGTAAAGCGCTCAGCGATCAGGACATCTGGAAGGTGACGGCATTTCTTTCCCGCATCCAGAAATTGCCGCCCAAGGTGCAGGATTATTGGAAGAATGCCTTTGGCGTGGGTCCGCCAGCGGAAGGTCCGGAACACGAGCATGGCCACGACAAAGAATGAAGCTGCCCCGGCCTTGGATATAATTGGAAGCTAGCCGAGCCGAAGTAACGAAGCACTTTAGAAGGAACCTATGCCGACTGACATCGTCATGCCCCAAATGGGCGAGTCCATCTTTGAAGGGACCATTACCAAATGGCTGAAGAAGCCCGGCGACAAAGTGCAGCGCGACGAGCCGCTGTTTGAGATCTCTACCGACAAAGTGGACGCCGAGATCCCCGCTCCCGCCTCCGGTGTGCTGCGGGACATCAAAGTGGGCGAAGGAAATACCGTTCAGGTAAATACGGTGGTGGGGACGATCGCGGGTGACGGCGAAGCTGCGGCCGCCCCGGCCCCGGCTGCTGCCAGGCCCGCAGTGCAGGCTGCACTCGCTCCGGCTAAGCCGCAGGCGGCTCCGCCCAAGGCGCAAGCACCCGCTCCAGCACCCGCAGCACCTGTGCAGGCGGAAGAAGAAGACGACCACGCTCGTTCGTCGCCACTGGTCCGCAAGATCGCGCGCGAGAACAGCGTCAATCTGTCGCAAGTGACCGGCACCGGCTTGGGAGGCCGCATCACCAAGCAGGACATCATGGCCTTCCTGGAGCGATCGGAAGCTGCACCCGCTTCAGCACCCAGCGCGCCGGCCCGACCCTCCGCAACTCCTGCTCCGGCGGTAATTCCGGCGGAATCCGTGCCCCTGACGCAGATGCGCAAGATCATTGCCCAGCGCATGATCGAATCGCGCCGCACCAGCGCCCACGTGCACGCCATGTTCGAAGTGGACATCACGAAAATTGTCCAGCTTCGCAACAAGACGAAGTCAGCCTTCGAGCAGCGTCACGGCGCTCGGCTTACCTTCATGCCGTTTTTCGTGCGGGCAGCGATCATCGGGTTGCAACAGTTCCCCATCGTCAACGCTTCGCTTGAGGGGGAAACCATCCGCTACCATCGCCACGTCAACGTCGGCATTGCCGTCGCGCTGGATTGGGGATTGATCGTGCCCGTTCTCAAGAACGCCGATGACCTGAACTTCCTGGGGTTGCAGCGCGGGATCAGCGACCTCGGCGAACGCGCCCGCAACAAAAAGCTCAAGCCTGAGGAAGTCGAAGGCTCGACTTTCACCGTCACCAACCCCGGCCAGTTCGGCGCCGTGTTCGGCCTGCCCATCATCAATCAGCCAAACTCAGCCATTATGGGCGTCGGCGGCATCACCAAAGCTCCGCTCGTAGTCACGGATGCCGATGGCAACGACTCGATCGCCATCCGTTCGGTTGTTCACTTGACCCTGGGCTACGACCACCGCCTGATCGACGGCGCCGTCGCCGACCAGTTCATGGCCTTTGTGAAGAAGACGCTGGAGAATTGGGGAGAGGAAGTCGGGTAGGTGTCAGATCCTATTCGTTCGGAATCATCACCGTCACAAAACAAGATGTGCCAGCGCGAAGGTACCCAAGCACCTAGAACGAATTTCACAAACCAAGCGTTGTGATGTACTGCTTGCTGGACGGAGGCCTGAAGTGTCGTCGGATAGCGGCAGCCTCTTCTTCGTATATGTACGGGTCGTCTTCAACCCCGCTGTACAGGTAGTAACAATCATCGGCTACCGGAACCGACGGCGACGGGCAACTCAACCGAACGATCAGGAACAACCACTCACCGTCAGCGCTTACCACCTTGTCGCGCACGGTGAGGTTCAACTCCACAAGCACGTGGCTGAGTGGAACCATTTCTATGCTGCTTGCGCCGCTTGAGTGCGAAACACCGGAAGTTCCACTTGTATCAGCTTCTGTTCGATTGGGAGGAACATCGGCGGAGTGGTTTCGATCTTCAGTAGAGACTTGGGCAGGTCCTGGCCTTGCTTCATCACGGCCCAATATTCGGTTGGAGCATGAAAAAAAAGTAGACCGTAATTGCCTATGCTGTATGCGCCAGAAATCTGAGCACGTACAATCGCATTTAAGCGGTATTCAGCGGTGGCTCTATCCTGGGCTACCGCCACCAAATCGAGATCGAGACAGTGGGCGACGCACCTGTCCTGCTTCTGAGTGAACAGGTAGTGCAAAGCGTCAAGTCGAGGAACCGGATTCATGGTTTCCACGCGCAATCTCCAAGAACCTGAAGGGGATGTGGGACTTGAGGACAGAATACGCCTAAATCCCTAGATTGCAACACGTTACTAAAGGTCAACTAGACGGTATCACTTTGGTAAACGGCTCACAAGAAGCCCTTCGACTCCGGTATGAAATGCCATATCTTCTTGGATGCGGCCAGCAGTTCTGAGTTTGTCCCGAAGCAATCCCCCGAGCCCCGGAATAGTTCAGGGTGTTTTTATTGCAACGGGGGCAGCGGGAGGTGGAGTTTTGCGGGCCTTCAGCTTGGCTGGCATAACTTGGTTGGGACTTTTCTGCCCGACAACCAGCACAAAACCTTTGCAGCTTTCACACTGGGCGGCACTGATGAGCCCTTGCAGTCCGTTTGGCAGTTGAGTCGCGTGACTCGCAACCGGACGAAAATATGAGATTGTTGGGGAGCAGTGCGGGCACTCTCCGTTGGCTCCCACCTGTTGTTGATTCTGCGGACAATTTACAATGTTCATGGGCATATTTGTAGACCCATAACCGAACGGGCAATTCCCCAAGAATCACATTCTGCAGTAAATCAATCATCTAGGTTCCTCTGGTTTGTGAACGTGACAATTCAGCACCTGTTTTCAGGGTAAGTTGCGAAACCAACTCCCATCGTCCACGAAACTCCGTGATCCGCCGCTCCCCTCACCGCCTCCCCTGCTCCCCCACCCACTTCATCACCAATTCCAGGCGGCTCCAAGTTCCGGTCTTATCGAAGATAGTGACAAACCAGCGCTTTACTGTGTGTTCTGCGATTCCCACTCTCCACCCAATGTGCCGGTTTCTCATTCCCAGAGCCGCCAGCTTCACTAGTTCGAGCTCGCGTTCGGTCAACGCGTCTCTGACTAACATTTTTTCTTAAGGAATAGCAGCCACCACGGCCGTCGGCACTGTTGGGGGATTTGGCTGGGCGCAAGCTTCGTTAGAAGCCGCGCTTGACCCCCCTCCGGTGTGGGCCGTCGCCACGTAGCAATAGTTGTTTCCGCCGGCGACCTGCGTGTCCTGAAACAGAGTGCCGGCGATCCCCGTGGCGTAGGGGGTTGTGCTTTCTTTGCCGGGACCGATCCCGCGAAAGACGTTGTAAGTTGCACCCGGCGTCGAGGATGGTTGCCAGGTGACATTCACGCAAAGCGTCCCGATCGGCCCCGGACAGGGAGTCGGAGGGTTCTGCGCGACGGCGAAACAAGAAAGAAGGGCGCAAAGCAACAGGCAAAGCGACTGTCTTTTCATAAGTTGTCCTTGTTGGAATCGTGAATCGTGTGGAGGGTGAGATGTATGGCGTGAGACCGATTATTCCGCCTTCGCCCAGACGGAGGCGTTGAGACAGGCCACGGTCCCGGCAATAATTTGTTCCAACCCAGATTTGAAGCCAGCCTCATCCGCGATTTGTTTGCTCGAGACTGCCTCCGCCATCGAGAGCGCGGCTTGCAAGAACGACATAGCAGCGTTCTTTTTTTCAGCGCCCGACCGGTTTCTGAATAATCCTTCAATCCCACTGACAATCGTCGGCACAAACGCGATCGTCTGCATCAGCTTGGACAAGAAGTTCATGTCTTCTCCTTCAGTTTTGTGTTGAGTTTTGCGAACCTTGAAACCGGCGGGCGTGCACCGTGGCCTACTTAATTCTCAGACGGTCGTGCCAGGCAATCGCAGCGCTGATCCCTGTTGCAATGACTGCGTTAAGAATGCGTTCGTAAACGCTATGTTTTGCGTCACTGTGCTCCAGCGCTGTGACTCGGTTTTCAACCAAAGTCATCCGTCCCGGCTGACCCGCTCCCATCAGCATTTCCATTCTGGCTTCCAGGCGCGCCAGTTTTTCCAGCACTTCGCACTGGAAGTCGTTGTCGGTGACTCGCATCACCAGTGGCTGTTTTCCGAGGCTTTGCGCGCGCCTCCCTTGGCCCTCCGCATCCATTTCACTCATAGTGGATAATCCACATGCAGCGCAGTAGTCGCCCGGGAGTACAGCGGCGGCGAGGACGCATTGTATTGCCGCAGATAGTAATCCTGGATCTGCGAAAGCCGGGCGAGGGTGAACGCCTGGTTGGCGAAGCGGCCCACCAGGTTGCGATCGTTGTCCGGCCCCCACCCCGCGTCACTCCACCGGACTTCAAATCCGCCGCCACTCACTGGCGCCACACCGGCGTCCACGTTGATGGTGGTCGAGCCGACCACGGTCACTTCCGCCTCGGTCAGGTCGGCGAGATAGTTCGTGCCAACCTGCGAGCTCGTGATCTGCGTTACCTCAAGCGAGCTGGTGATCAGCGATTTGTCAACCTCAAATGCCAGCGGAGCAGCAGCGTCATTGGCGAATTTGATCTTGTAGTAACTTCGTTCGTCCTGCACATCACTGACTTCAATATCCACTTCGCGCACAATCGCCGC